>NZ_QWKI01000076.1 GCF_009911645.1 Pseudoflavonifractor sp. 60 | reverse complement strand
TGTGTTGCTTTTTTCTCCTTCCTCTATGTCCACAAATTTATTTCATTTTCCTATTGACTTTTCCTTTGCAGACTTTTTAGATATAAAAAGACGTTCCTCTCGGAACGCCTTTCAGTGTAACTGTTACTATATTTCTTGTTTTTTTTACCGTATTTTTAAGTTCATTACTATTAAATGCAGGAAAACATACCAGCAAAATCAATTTTTTAATGTGTAGATACAAATAGCGTGTCACGAAATTCGCAAACAAACTTTTTCTGGCCGCCATGTGTCACTGTCCTCTTATTCTTGTCTGTTTTCGTCATTTCTCCGCTTTTTTCCCAACAATTTTTGTATCATAGAACCGTATCGCTATGCGTGGTTTTCTTTATACAAGAAAACTCCGCTGAACCCGGAAATTCAGCGGAGTTTGTTTGTTAGACTCGTTAACAGGAGCATTCCTTTTCCTCTGACCGTCGCCAGCTGTTTGAGCCTATGCAGCTGCGGGCCGGGTGTGCCGCCGTAGGATAAAAAATTTTCGGTGAGGCCTCACTTCGGTTTACAGAATGTCAATATGCTCCCCGCTGAGGGCCTTGTTCATACTGCGCACAGCACAGAACTTGCCGCACATAGAACAGGTGTCGTCGTGCTCTGGGGAGCGGTCCGCCCGGATGGCCTTGGCAGTCTCTGGGTCCAGGGCGCAGGCCCACTGCCCCTCCCAGTCCAGAGCCCGGCGGGTGTCCCCCATGCGGTCATCCATCTCCCGGGCCCCCCGGCCCCCCCTTGG
The DNA here is from genome assembly GCF_009911645.1 of Pseudoflavonifractor sp. 60. Classification (GTDB taxonomy): domain Bacteria; phylum Bacillota; class Clostridia; order Oscillospirales; family Oscillospiraceae; genus Lawsonibacter. The sequence continues at coordinate 62,135 of NZ_QWKI01000076.1, read as the reverse complement.
CGATGTCGGCGGCGTGGGCGGCAATCTGGTCCATGGGCACGTGGCCGGGGCCCTCCGCCATCACCTGCACGTCCCTCTCCTAGGCCCGCTTAGTCAGCTCGCCCAGCCGGACCAGCTCCTCAATCTGGCACACGTCGGTGGCGTCAGCCAGACAGCCGGGACGGCAGGCGTCCCCCAGGGAGATGGTCACATCGTACTCCCGGCAGACATCCAGAATCTCGTCGTAGTACTCGTAGAAGGGGCTCTCCTCCCCGGTCATGCACATCCAGGCAAAGACCAGAGAGCCGCCCTGGGAGACAATGTTCATCTTCCGCTTGTGCTTCTTGATCTGGTCGATGGTCTTCCAGGTGATGCCGCAGTGGAGGGTCACAAAATCCACTCCGTCCTGGGCATGAAGGCGGATCACGTCGATGAAGTCCCTGGCGGTGAGGGTGTCCAGGTCCCGCTGGTAGTGGATGACGCTGTCGTACACCGGGACGGTGCCAATCATGGCGGGACACTCCCGGGTTCACGTTGATTTTGGTGCGCAGCATGGAGCCAATCCCCTCCGGGTCCAGGCAGGTGTGGTATCTGTTGGCGGGGATAACTGCCTTGCCGCTGGCCACCAGGGGCTGAAGCTCCTGGACGGTCATGCGCTCCTTTTTGGCCACCGCCTCCAGCTCCGGGGTTACAATGCCCCTGCGGGCGGCGTCCATCTGAGTGATGTAATTACGTTCCGTTCCGATCTTCCTCCTTATGATTTGGTAAAGGGCCCGCTGAGGGCAAAGGTGTGGTCCAGGAGCCCGCTGCCGCGCCCCAAATCCAGCATGGCGCCTAGCGCCCTGGACAGGTACTTCTTGGCCCACTCCACCGCAGTCTCCAGGTCCCGGCCCAGGGCCAGGTTGGAGGCGATGGCGCTGGACAGGGTGCAGCCGGTGCCGTGGGTGTTGGGGTTGTCAACCCTCTGGCCGTGGAACCACCGGCCCCGACCCTCCGCGTACAGGAAATCGCTGGCATCGTGGAGCCTGTGCCCCCCTTGCACAGCACGGCGCAGCCGCAGGCGTCATAGATGGCCCGGGCTGCCTCAAAATCTCCCTTTCGCATTGAAGTTTTATAGAGTGGCAGGAGGTGGTGCCCCCAACCCGCCGCTTTCTGGATTCAGCTGACCATTTGCTCCGCCAGAGCCCGCAGCTCCCGGCAGGTCCCCTCAATGTCCTCCGCCGAGAAGATGGCTGACACCAGGGCCACGCCGTCCACGCCGCTGCCGGCCAGCTTGAGGAGGTTGCCCCGGTTGATACCGCCGATGGCCACGACGGGCACATCCACTGCGCCGCAGATGGCCCGCAGTGTGTCGTTGGACATTTGCTCCACATCGGTCTTGGTGCTGGTGGGGAACACCGCGCCCAGCCCCAGGTAATCTGCGCCGTCCCGAACGGCCTAGCAGGCCTCCTCCACCGTATGGACGGAGACGCCCAGGAGCATATCCTCCCCGATCCGGCGGCGGACCTCACCCGCCTCCAGGTCCTCCTGGCCCACATGGACGCCGTCCGCCCCGCAGACCACGGCAACTTCCACGTTGTCATTGATAATGAAGGGGACGCCGTACCGGCGGCACAGGGCACAGAGCTCCCGCGCCTCCTGGAGGAACGCCCCCTCGTCCAGTTCCTTCTCCCGCAGCTGCACACAGGTCACGCCCCCCTTAGGGCCGCCTCCACCTGCTCATAGAGGGACTGCTTCCCCGTCCAGGCCCGGTCGGCGACGGCGTAGAGCAGCATATGCCGCTTATCGCACCTCATACTTCGCCCCTTCCTCCAGCGCCGCCGGGGTCAGACGGTACATGGCGTCAATGATGTAGCTGCGATAGGAGGAATTGCCGTCCAGCCCGGTCATACGGCGCCAGGCGATCTCCCCGCACAGCCCCATGGCGCACACGGCGGCGGCTGCGGCCTCCAGAGGGCGGTCCGAGTTGGCGGCGACGAAGGCCGCTGTCAGGGCGGAGAGCTGGCAGCCGGTGCCGGTGATGGAGGACATCTCCGGGCGGTCGTTGCGGATGCAGAGGGCCCGCTCCCCGTCTGTCGCAATGTCAATGGCTCCGGTGACGGCAGTCACCGCTCCGCTCCGCCTGGCAAAGTCCACCGCCCCGTCCAGGTTCTCCTCGTCCACCTTGTCCGCCACGTTGGCGTCAACCCCCTTAGTGGTGCCGCTGCCCAGCGCCAGGGTCTTAATCTCTGAGATGTTGCCCCGGACCGCCGCAAACTTTACCTCCCGCAGCAGCCGGAGGGCGGTATCCGTGCGCAGCGCGGAGGCCCCCGCCCCCACCGGGTCCAGCACCACGGGATGGCCCAGCTCATTGGCCCTCTTCCCGGCGGCCAGCATGGCCGGGATGGTGCGCTGGTTCAGGGTCCCGATATTGATGTTCAGCCCGCCGCAGATGGCCGTGACCTCCACCGCGTCCTCCGGGTCGTCCGCCATAATGGGCGAGCCGCCGCAGGCCAGCAGCACGTTGGCGCAGTCGTTGACGGTGACATAGTTGGTGATGTTGTGGACCAACGGGGACTTTTGACGGACATTATCAAAAATCTGCTCAAACATATCATTTACTCCTTTGTTCTGAGAGAAAGCGGCGCTTCCCCTGGTGATGACGGGCAGGAGACCTGCCGGTTGGAAAAGTCGGTCGAGGCTCACTGGCCCCCTCTCACGCCGGAACACAGCTTCCCATCGCTGTCATATAAGGTCCAGGGTGCTCCCCCTCAACCCGCCGCAGGCACACTGCGGTTGCCGTTCCCACATCCATTCCCGCTAAAAACGAAACAAAAACAGGGAGCACCTGTGTACGGTGCCCCCTGAAAAAGTACGGGTTCCTGAGACTTCCTCCGGCGGCATTATCCGCATCAGGTTCAAGGGTCGAAGGTTTACCTTCCTCTCAGCCTGTCACACAAGCTCCCCTGTTATGTTGTGATGGAGAGATTATACACTATCTCCCGCCAATAAACAAATAAAATTTTTCAGAATTGGAACGCTCCGACGCGTCCGCACCCTCTCTACACCTGGACCCGCTCAATGCCGCTTACGGCGGCCTGAACCATCGCCTCCACGTCCAGGGCCTGCTCCGCCGCCTCCAGCTCCTCCAGTGTGGGGCGCAGACGGGGGTGTCGGGGGGTAAAGACGGTGCAGCAGTCCTCATAGGGGAGGATAGAGGTCTCGAAAGTGCCAATTTTCCGGGCAATCTTCACAATATCCTCCTTGTCCATCCCCACCACCGGGCGGAGGATGGGCAGGGAAGCCACTGCGCCAGTGACGGCCATAGCCTCCATGGTCTGGCTGGCCACCTGGCCCAGACACTCGCCAGTGACCAGAGCCTTGGCGCCGCACCGCTGGGCAACCCGCTCCGAAATGCGCATCATAAACCGGCGCATCACCAGAGTAAACAGCTCCTGGGGACAGGAGCGGCGCAGCTCCTCCTGAATGGCGGTGAAGGGGACCACATGGACGGTGAGTTTTCCGCACCAGGGGGTGAGCAGGCGGGCCAGGTCCAGGACCTTCTCCTTGGCCTCATTGGAGGTGTAGGGGTAGGAGAAGAAATGGACCATCTCCAGGGCGACCCCCCGCTTGGCAATCATCCAGGAGGCCACCGGGGAGTCGATGCCCCCGGACAGCAGAGACACCGCCCGGCCATTGATGCCCACAGGCAGACCGCCGGCCCCCGGCTCCGGGTCGGCGTGGACAAAGGCGGCGTAGTCCCGGATCTCAATGTGAACGGTGAGCTCCGGATTGTGGACGTCCACCTTCAAATGGGGGTAGAGCTCATCCAGCTCCCCCCCCACATACTGGCTGAGCTGGATGGAGGTCATGGGGAAGGTCTTGTCCGCCCGTTTGGTCTCCACCTTGAAGGTCTTCGCCGAGGACAGCTTTCCGTCCAGGTACTCCCGGGCGGCGGCCAAGATGGCGTCCTTGTCCTTCTCACAGGCCCGGGCCCGGGACAGGCCCACCACGCCGAAGACCTTCGTCAGCGCCTCCCAGGCCCCGTCCATGTCGCACTCCTCCGTCATGGGCTCCACGTAGGTGGTGGACTGGCGGGTATACACCCGGAACTGGCCCAGGTTGTTCAGACGGCGGTAGATGTTGGCCTGGAGCTTGTCCTCAAAGCTGCGGCGGTTCAGCCCCTTCAGCACCATCTCCCCCAGCTTGAGGAGGATCATTTCGTTCATTTCAATCACCCTATTCCTTATTACAGAGCGGGACGGTCCTGGCACACCGTCCCAGAGAACAAAGACAGTGCGCGCTACTCAGATCGTTTTAAGGAGTTGAATCCTTTCGTTCCCAGTCCGGAATCGCCTTGGCCTGCTCATACAGGCGGATATAGCTCTGGTGGCGGGTTGCCGGAATCTCCCCCGCCTTCACCGCCGACAGCACGGCACAGCCCTTCTCCTTCACATGGGCGCAGTCCTGAAACTGGCACCCGCCCAGATAGGGGGCAAACTCCTGGAAGGAAAATTGCAGCTCCTCCTTGCGGGCCAGTTCCATTTTGTCCACATCAAAGGAGGAAAAACCCGGGGTATCCACCGCCAGCGCCCCGCAGGACAGGCGGAACAGCTCCACATGGCGGGTGGTGTGCCGGCCCCGGCCCAGCTTGTCGCTCACCTCGCCAGTGGCCAGGTTGAAGCCGGTCTCCAGTGCGTTGAGAATACTGGACTTACCCACGCCGGAGTTACCTGTAAAGGCACACACCTTGCCAGCCAGAAGACGGCGCAGTTCGGCAATCCCCTCTCCCGTCTCTGCGCTGACCCGCACAGTAGGGAAGCCCGCCTGCCGGTAAATTTGCTCCAGCGCCTCTCCCGGCTCCAGGTCGCACTTGTTGACGCAGATCAAGGTCTCACAGCCCCGGCTCTGGGCGATGGCGGCAACCCGGTCGATGAGGAAGGGGTCGGTGACGGGCACCGCCTGGGAGGCCACCACCACCAGCAGGTCGATGTTGGCCACCGCAGGGCGGTAAAACTCGTTTTTCCGGGGCAGAATCTCGTCCAGCGCACCGGAGCCGTTCTCCAGGGGGCTAAACCGCACTCGGTCCCCCACCAGAGGGGATATTCTGGCGTGGCGGTGCTTGCCCCTGGCCCGGCAGGCCGTTACAGACCTCCCATCGTCCACATAGTAGAAGCCGCTGAGGGCCTTTACAATCATTCCCTCGCTCATGGGGCACCAAAGTTTACTGTATGGGTAAAGGCCAAACCGCCATCCACGTAGATTGCCAGCGTCTTCGTCCCCTTCCCGGTTACAGTGATGTCAACCCAGGGGTCCATGGTGACATCGTGATTTTCGTTGTAGACCTCCGCGCCGTCCATCAGCGCCCGAATATTGATCGTTCCGCTGTAGGCCGACATATCAATGGTCTCCGTCTGGGTGATATTTCCAGGGTCCGAGACAGCAGGAGGATCAGGGGCCTCCTCCACTGGGGGCTGCTGGGTCGCGGGGTCGGGGCCCAGGCTGATGACCAGGTTGACCTCGGTGCCCTCGGTCACATCGGTCTTAGCCAGGGGGTACTGGCTGATGACCTTGCCCTCCTCTACCTCGTCGTCATACTCCTCTTGCTCAACATTACCCTGCTGCAAATTCTTATTGGCAATCTCGGCCAACGCCCTGGCCTTTGTCATCCCCACCAGCTCGGGCATAGGGAAGGGCTTATCCTCCGGCCCCAGGCTGACTACCATCTGCACCTCTGCCCCTGGCGACAGGGCTACTTCCGGCAGAGGGGTATAGGAGATAATGTGGCCCTTCTCCACTGTCTCGTGGTTCTCATACTGGGGCGGGATCACCGGCTTCAGCCCTGCCTGCTGAAGGAGGGCACAGGCAGCGGTGTACTCCATCCCGTCGATGTCGGGCATAGGAATAATCTCCGGTCCGCCACTGATGGTGACGGTAATCTCGGTGACCGTCTCCCCCACCTCTTTGCCCTCCTTGGGGTCCTGGGCGATAATGGTACCCGGCTCGGCGTCGTCAGTAACTGTCTCCCCTTTGATTAAGGTAAACCGGCCCAGTAAGTCAGCGTTGTCTTTAATCTCCTCATAGACCTTGCCAGTTAAATCAGGGACCGTATAGGTAACCGGGGGGCTGAACAAACCGGAGAAGACGGTATCCACCAGAACCTTGGCCACCACACCCACAAAGAGCAGCACAGCAGCCACCGCCAGCACAATGGGCCAGATGGCTCCCCGATGCGGAGGGTCGTCCAGGTCATCCTCATCCTCCTCATACCGGCTCCGGCGGCGCTGGGGGTAGTCCTCCTCCTGCCGGCGGCTGCGGCGCTGGGGGTAATCCTCCTCATACCGGCGCTCCCCCGTGCGGCTGGGCGCGGGGCGGACCTTGCGGGTGCGGTCCTCGTCCAGCTCCGCCTCCGGGTCAAACTCAGAGACGCTGTAGTCAAAGTTGATATTGGGATTTTTCCGGAACTCCTCCAAATCGGCCAGCATATCATCGGCGGACAGGTAGCGGTTATCCGGATTGGGGGCCATAGCCTTCATGGTAATGACCTCCAGTGCCTCAGGGATGGAGGGCTCCAGCTCCCGGGGGGACAGGGGAATAGAGTTGATGTGCTGAATAGCCACCGACACGGGGGTGTCCCCCTCGAAGGGCAGGCGGCCGGTAAGCATCTCGTAGAGGACCACGCCGGCGGAGTACAGGTCGGACCGGCTGTCAATGTGGCTGCCCCGGGCCTGCTCGGGGGAGATATAGTGGACCGATCCCAGGGCCTCCTGGGTCAGAGTGCTGTGCCCGCCGGAGGCGACCCGGGCAATGCCGAAGTCGGACACCTTCACGCTGCCGTCCCGCAGGACCATGATATTGTGGGGCTTGATATCCCGGTGAATAATGCCCCGGCTGTGGGCGTGGCCCAGACCCTTGATGATCTGGGTTATAAAATGCAGGGCCTCCCGCCAGTTCAGCTTGTTGCCCTTCTTCTGCATATATTGCTTCAGAGTTATGCCGTCGATGAGCTCCATAACGATGTACTCCAGCTCAGAGGACCGGCTCACATCATAGACCGCCACAATATTGGGGTGGGACAGCATGGCAATGGCCTGGGATTCGTCATGGAACCGGCGGCGAAATTCCGCATCCTGGGCCAGGTCCTCCCGCAGAATCTTGATGGCCACCAGCCGGTTCAGCCGGTGGCATCGGGCCTTGTACACCTTGGCCATACCGCCGGTCCCCACCAGCTCCAAAATCTCATATCTGTTATCGAGTAATTTACCGATGTACTGATCCATGGTAAATATCCTCCTTATCATTCACTCAGCGGCCGGTAAAACGCCAGCCGGACCATAGGAAAACAGGGCTCCTCCCCCGGTCAGCGCTTTACCAGTACGGCGGTCACGTTGTCCGGCGCCCCCCGGCTCAGGGCAATCTCCAGCAGACGCTGACAGCAGTCCTCTTCACTGCCGCCGTGGATGACCTCGTAGAGCATCTCCTGCTCGTTGACCACGTTGCTCAGCCCGTCGCTGCACAAAAGCAGATAGTCCCCCTCGCTCAGGGGCTGCCGGAAGCAGTCGGCCATCAGCACAGGCTCCGCCCCCAAGGCCCGGGTTATCAGGTTCTTGTGGGGGTGGGTACGGGCCTGCTCCCGGGTCAGCTCCCCCCGCTCCACCAGGTCCTCCACCAGGGAGTGGTCCCGGGTCACCAGCACAATGCCGTCGCTGTTGATGTGGTAGCAACGGCTGTCCCCCTCGTTGAGGATGACCGCTTCCAGAGTGCCGGCCAGCGCCGCCACCATGGTGGTGCCCATACCGGCGCACTCCGGGTCGTGGACAGAGTGGTGGAAAATCGCCTGGTTGGCCTTGGAGGCAGCATGGCCCATCCGCTCCTCCTCTGGCCCCTCCTGGCCCGGCTTGAGGAACTCCTCCATGAACAGCTCCACTGCCATGGTGCTGGCCACATTGCCCGCTCGGGCGCCTCCCATGCCGTCGCACACCAAGGCAATAACCCGGCCGTCGGTCAGGACCTGGGCCGCGTAGGAGTCCTGATTTTGCTGCCGCACCGCCCCCCGGTGGGTCACTCCCCATACCTGCATCGCGTTCAACCTCGTTTCTGCCGGAAATTCGGCTTTGTCTCTAAGCTCCGTTCCCCCATGGCCTTGCGCCGCAGCTGGCCGCAGGAGGCGTCAATGTCTCCCCCCAACTTCCGCCGGACAGTGACGGTGACCCCATACCCCTCAAGCCGCTTCTGAAACGCCGCGACCCGGCGGCTGGGCTTGAGGGGACTCTCCTCCACCTCGTTCAGAGGGATCAGGTTCACATGGGCCGGGGCGCCCCGCAGCCGCTTTGCCAGCAGGTCAGCCTGCCAGCCGGCGTCGTTGACCCCGTCGATCATGGCGTACTCATAGGAGATGCGCCGGCCTGTGGTCTCAAAATACCGGCGGCAGGTCTCCAGCAGTCTCTCAACCCCAACGTGCCGGTTCACCGGCATAATCTTGCTTCTGGTCTCGTCGTCGGGGGCGTGGAGAGAAACCGATAAAGTCAATTGTAACTCATACTGGGCCAGTTTGTCAATCTGCTCCACCAGTCCGCAGGTGGACAGTGAGATGTGCCGCATTCCAATATTCAGCCCATCGGGGCTGTTTACCAGGGTCAAAAATCGCAAAACCGTGTCAAAATTGTCCAGCGGCTCTCCAATTCCCATTAAAACAATGTTGGAAACGGGCGCTCCGCTGTCCATTTGGGTGAAAAGCACCTGGTCGATCATTTCCGCCGCCGTCAGGTCCCGCACCTTGCCGGCGATGGTGGAGGCGCAGAAGGCACAGCCCATGCGGCAGCCCACCTGGCTGGAGATACACACCGTATTGCCGTGCTGGTAGCGCATGAGCACCGACTCCACACAGTTGCCGTCGGCCAGCTCCCACAGATATTTGATGGTGCCGTCCTGGGCTGACACCTGCTTTCGGGCAACCCGGGGCGGGACCAGAACACAGGTCTCCTCCAGCTTCTGCCGCAGCTGTTTGGACAGGTCGGTCATCTCCTCGAAGGAGGTCACCCCCCGGTACAGCCACTTGAAGATCTGTTTGCCCCGGAAGGCGGACTCCCCCTGGTCCTTCATCCAGGCGGTGAGCTCCTCCAGCGTCATAGATTTTATGTCAACCAAAGAGTTTCACTCCTCTTTGCGCAGTTTACTGATGAAAAATCCGTCCGTCCCCTGCCGGTGGGGCCAGAGAGTTGCCATCCCCCGGTGGACCGCACCAACGGGCCCAGGGAGTGTAAAGGCTTCTGCCTTGTAAGCCGGATGGTCCTTTAAAAACGCCTGGACCACCTCCTCATTTTCTCGCCGCAGCAGGGTACAGGTGGAGTAGACCAGCAAGCCTTTTGGCTTTACATACCTTGCAGCCACGTCTAAAATGGCCTGCTGGACCTGGGGCAGGCCGGCCAGGGGGGCGGGGTCCTTGTAGCGGATGTCCGGCTTCTTCCGGATGACCCCCAGACCGGAACAGGGGGCGTCCACCAGGACCCGGTCAAAGGCGTTTTCCCACTGGGGCCGGAAAACCTTGCCGTCGGCGGTCATAGGAAAAATATTGGTCAGACCCAGCCGGCCGGCTCCAGCCTGGATCAGCTTTTTCTTGTGGGGGTGGAGGTCGCAGGAGGTCACCTCTCCCCTGCCCTCCATCTGTATGGCACAGGAGAAGCTCTTGCCTCCAGGGGCGGCGCAGCAGTCCAGCACCTTCATGCCGGGCTGTGGCTCCAGCGCCAGCGCGGCCAACTTGCTGGCGGGGTCCTGGATGTAGAACTCCCCTTGTTGAAAGGCCTCCAGCCGCTCCAGATTGCCCGTCTTGGAGAGGGTCAGACAATCGTCCAGCCAAGGGTGGGGCTCCACTTGAACCCCCTCCCCCTCCAGGGCGGCGGTCAGAGCCCTGGCGGTGGTCCTGGTGGTGTTCACCATGGCGGTGATGGGGGCACGGCTATTGTTGGCGGCGAGCAGCTTAGCTGCCTCCTCGCTGCCCAGCACCGTAAGGAACTCCCCCACCAGCCACTCCGGGTGGGAGTAGAGGGTCGACAGGTATCGAACCGGGTCGCCTCGGGGAATGGAAGGCAGATTGTCAGCGCTGCGCTCCAGATTGCGCAGAATGCCGTTGACCATCCCAGGGGCCCGGGAGTTTTTGCAGTGCTTTCGGGTCAGCTCCACAGAGGCGTTCACCGCCGCGCTGTGGGGGATCTTGTCCAGGAACAGCATCTGGTAGGCCCCCAGCCGCAGAGCCTGGACCACCCGGCCCTCCATCCGCTTCAGAGGCAGATTGGAGAAGTGGGACAGGTAGAAGTCCAGCAGCAGCTGGTTTTGCAGCACGCCGAAGCACAGCTGAGTGGCCAGCGCCCCATCCCGGCTGTCCAGCTTGGCGGCGGCCAGCTGCTTCTTCAGAATGGCGTCCGACCATCCCCCCTGCCGCTGGCAGTCGTTCAGCGCCAGCAGCGCCGCTTCCCGTGCGTCCATGCTGCTCACCTACCTTTCTTCTTCTTTTTCTTGAAAGAAAAAGAAGCAAAAAGAACTTTTAGAAAAAACTTCGTTTTTTCTCCTAACATCCTAAAGAGAGCACTAAACTATCTTCATGGGTGATGACCACCACCCAGTCCATAGTTCCATCGAACACGTAAGCGTCTACGCTTTCCCAGGGCTCCAACTGCTGTACATAGTCCACAACCGCGGAAAATGTAGTTCTATACAGCAGATTTTCTGGCTCCTGATAAAAATACACCTGCTTATCATCTGGAATACCCAGCTCAGTAATTTTTTCAACAGGCAGGCAGCGCGGTTTATATTGGGCTAAAAAGGAGTTCCACATCAGAACAACCCGGGCCAGCCGCTCCCGGTCTACATAGCGGTCACGAAAGCGCTCCATAATCCATTGCGGCTCAAGCATCCGGCCATAACTGGAAAAATCCCACATACTACTTCACCCGAAGCGTCGCATCCCTTACTCCCATGTTTATCCAGCCTTTCCTCTGTGCCCTCGCGGGCGGGCCTTCTTTTTCTTGTAAGAAAAAGGACTTTTGGAAAAAACTCCGCCTGCGGCTGCGTTTTTTCTCCAAATACTGAGAGATTGCTCGTTATGAGAGAAACCGCCACTTCAAATGTCTGGCGGTAATCCAAGTCCCCTGGTGGGTTCGATCTGCCGTTCCCAACTCGCAGTCAGCAAAGAAAATCTCTTCATTCCCTGCCAAAAGGGTACAGTCGAAGATGTCTCCCAGATAATTTTCTCCCGGGGGACGAAGGTTCAGGGCGGTCACCCCCTCGAAAACCAGTTCCATCGCAGGACACCACTGACTGTGGAGCGTCACCGTAACCCGGCGCAGCTCCGGGAAGTGCATTGCCCCCTCTTCATCCACATAGTTTCCGCTCTCGTACAGAATGGAGTGGATGGTGGAGTCGTGGAGGCCGCAGGTCTTCTTCAGAAACCGGTCTGCATCCTCTTGTGTCTGAACCGTATTCCACATGGTTCTCTCCTTATCGCCGGTCAATTGGGTTCCCCGCCAGATAGGCGGCGGCGGTCATCTGCTTTTTGCCGGGGGGCTGGAGCTCCAGGATGCGCAGGACGTGAAAATCGCCGCAGGCCACGTCGATTCCCCGCTTACTGGCGGCAATAATGGTGCCGGGGAGGGCGTCGGTATGCTTCTCCACCACCTGGGCTCCCCACAGCTTCATCGGCACACCGTTGATGATATCGGTGGTTGCTGCCGGCCAGGGGATCAGGCCTCGGATATGGTCATAGATCATCTGAGCGCTCATGGTCCAGTCCACCGGGGACATGGACTTGGACAGCATGGGGGCCAGGGTTGCCTGTTCGGGGTCCTGAGGGGTCCGGGCGGCGGTCCCCTCCGCAATTTGGGCCACCGCCTCCACCAGCAGCTCCCCGCCCAGCACGGCCAGACGGTCATAGAGGGCGGCGGCGTCCTCCGTCTCTCCGATGGGGGTTGCACGCTGGAGGATAATATCCCCGGCGTCCAGCTCGTGGACCACATCCATAATGGTGACGCCGGTCTCGCCGTCTCCGTTGAGGATGGCCCAGTTGATGGGAGCGGCCCCCCGGTATTTGGGCAGCAGCGAGGAGTGGACGTTGATACAGCCCTTGGGGGGCAGAGCTAAAATATCGTCGGGGAGGATACGTCCGTAGGCCGCCACCACGATCAGCTCCGGGGCCAGCTCCTGGAGAAGGGCCAGGGCGGTTCCGTCCCGCAGCTTCTCCGGCTGTAACACCGGGATATCATAGTTCTGCGCACACACCTTGACCGGTGTGGGCTGGAGCTTATTCTGGTGCCGGCCCACGGGCTTGTCCGGCTGGCTGAAGACCCCCGCCACCTGATGGCCGGCCCTCACCAGCGCCTCCAGAGAGGGGACCGCAAAGTCCGGGGTTCCCATAAAGACGATTCTCATCTTCTCCTCCTGGCGCCTCTTCTTCCGGCGCGCCGCTTTTTGCTCTCTCCGGCCCCCTGCTCCTCCTCCGCCATCATGGCGTCCACTTCCTCGGCGGTATAGAGCCGGTCCACGTGCTCATCGTACATATGGCCCTCCAAATGCTCCAGCTCATGGCAGAAGCAGCGGGCGGCCAGCTCGGCCCCCTCTGTCTCAAACCAATTTCCATACCGGTCCTGGGCTCGGATCTTGACCCAGTTGGGCCGCTTCACATAGCCCCACATCCCGGGGATGGACAGGCAGCCCTCCAGACCGTCCTGCTCTCCCTGCTGAGCCACGATCTCCGGATTGACCAGCTCAATCATCTCGTCCTTCTCCGGGTCGGGCACCACAATGACTGCCCGGCGCAAAATCCCCACCTGAGGGGCTGCCAGGCCCACGCCGCCGGCGTCTTCCAGCGTCTCCTTCAAATCATCCAGCAGGTCGGCCAGCTTGCTGTCAAATCTGGTCACCGCGTGGCACACCTTGTGCAGTGTGGGGTCTCCTTGGGTCAAAATCGTCCTGATTGCCATACATCCTTCTCCTTTGGACTTTTTATCTCTCCTTTTCTGGCAGAAAAGAAGCAAAAGAATATTGTTCTTGGGACGAAGTCAGCTGCTGTAGGGGTCCGTGTCGGCATAGACCGAGACACCCTTGTTGTCCTTGTCCTTATGAGCAGCCCTCAGTAAATAAGCCAGCAAAGTTCGGAACTCTCTTCCAGGCTGGCCGGTAAGCGTCAGCCGGTAGCGGTAGCGGTTATTTACCTTGGCCACCGACGCCGGCGCGGGCCCCAGCAGCTGCCACTGGCCGGGCAGCTTGGGCAGTTCCTCCTCCAGCGCCCGGCGCAGGCGGGTACAGCACCGCAGAACGGCCCCCTCCTCCAGCCCGGAGGCGGTCACCACTATATGCTGGGCAAAGGGCGGGTCCCGGCGCGTTCGGCGCAGCTCGATTTCCTGGGCGTAGAAGCTATCATAGTCCTGGGCGGCGGCACAGCGGATCACGTCGTTGTTAGGGGTGAAGGTCTGGATCACCGCCCTCCCCTGCTTCTCTCCCCGGCCCGCCCGGCCCGCCACCTGGGTCAGGAGGGAAAAGGTCCGCTCCCCCGCCCGGAAGTCGTCCACATAGAGGGACAGGTCGGGGGCCACAACCCCCACCAGGGTTACATTCTCAAAATCCAGCCCTTTGGCCACCATCTGGGTCCCAATCAAAACGGGGATACGCTGCTTTTGAAACCGCTCCAGCAGCTTCTCGTGGGGGTTGGCGGCGGAGATAGTATCCGCATCCATCCGCAGCACTTCCTCCCGGGGGAACAGCTCCCGCAGCTCTGACTCCACCTGCTGGGTCCCGGTGCCCACAAAGTTCAGCAGTCCCCCGCAGACGGGGCAGGCCGGAGGCAATGGCCGGGAAAAGCCGCAGTGGTGGCACATCAGCCGGTGGTTGGCCGAGTGGTAGGTCAGCTTGACGGAGCACCGGGGGCACTCGGGCACCTCGCCGCACTCCCCGCAGGACACCATACGGTTTGCCCCCCGGCGGTTAAGAAACAAAATGGCCTGCTCCTGCCGCCGGAAATTTTCCTCCAGCTCCCGCCGCAGCACGGAGCTGATGGACCCGGCATTGCCCTGGCGCAGCTCCTCCTTCAGGTCCACAATCAGCACCTGGGGCAGAGACTTCTGGTTGTAGCGGTGTTTCAGCTGAAACAGACCGATCTGCCCCGTCTGGGCCTGGTACATGGTCTCCACCGACGGGGTTGCCGATCCCAATACCAGCAGGGCGTTGTGCTGGACACAGCGGTATTTCGCCACATCCCGGGCGTGGTAGCGGGGGACATTCTCTGATTTATAGCTGCTCTCCTGCTCCTCGTCCAAAATGATAAGGCCCGGGTCGGACAGAGGGGCAAAGACGGCGGACCGGGTCCCGATGACCACCCGAGCCTCCCCCCGGCGGACCCGCTTCCACTCGTCGTACCGCTCTCCCACCCGGAGGGAGCTGTGGAGCACCGCCACCTGCTGCCCGAAATGGGCGGCAAAAATCCTCAGCAGCTGGGGGGTCAGCACGATTTCAGGCACCAGCACCAGGGCGGATTTCCCCCGGCTCAGTGTCTGCTGAATGAGGCGGATGTAGACCTGGGTCTTGCCGCTACCCGTAACCCCGTAGAGCAGGGCGGCGGCGGGGCCCTCCTGCCGGGCCAGCGCGTCCAGCCCCTCAAAGGCCGCCTGCTGTTCCTCATTGAGCACCGGCGGCGGAGCCGGCGCCACCTCCGTCAGCGGGACAGAGCGCAGCACCTCCTGTTTCTCCAGGGTCAGGACCCCGTGCCGCTCCAGCGCCCGCACGGTGGCCATGGAGGCGCCGGTGTAGTAGCACAGCTCCTTGGCCGAGGCGGCCCCCAGGGTACACAGCAGCTCGGTCACTGCGTACTGGAGGGGGGCGGATCGCCGCTTGGCACTTACCATCGCCATCGCGTCCTCCGCAGAGACAGCCAGCACCGCCAGTTTCTGGGTCTTGTCTCCCACTGCCCGCTGGGCGGCGGTCTCCACTGAAACTGCCCCCGCCTCCTTTAGTCTCCTTAGGGCAGGGCCGGGGTCTCGGGTCCCGAAAGCCAGCCTGATCTGCTCCATGGTCCCCTCCCCGCCCCAGCTCCATAGCAGCTCCAGCAGGCGAAGGGCGGCGGGAGAGTCCCCGGCCAGGGCATGGGACTGTTCCCGGTCAATCCCTGGCTGGATTTTCACGCAGTCCCGCAGAGAGAAGTACAGCCCCGCCGGCAGCATGGCCTTGACACAGTCGTAGACGGTGCAGAAGCAGCGCTCCCGCATCCACAGGGCCAGCTGGATATGGTGTTCGTCCAGTACCGGCTCCTCATCCAGCACAGCGGTGACGGATTTCAGCGGCGGCCCGGCGGAGGGAGCCTCCTGCACCGACAGAACAATGCCGTCTGACCCCCGATTGCCGGCAGCGAAGGGGACCAGGACCCGCATTCCGGTCCGCAGGCGTGGAACCAGCTCCTCCGGTACCCGATAGTCGTAGGGCTTGTCTATGGCGTAGATCGCCTTGGCCACAGCCACCTTTGCGATTGTCCTGCCCAATGGCCGCTCCCCCCTGTCCCAAATCTGGACTCCTTTAAAAACAGGGGGCAGCGCCCCCTGTTACTCCTCAGGCTGCTCCATTTCCTCCGGCTTAACGTCCAACTCACCGTTGGCCACCGCCTGAATGGCAATGCTCACAGGTTTCTCTGCCAGCGGCTCACCGGCCATCTCGGCGTCCCGGGCAATGCGGCGGGCCTTGCAGGCCACCACATTCACCAGCTCGTAACGGCTGGGCACCTTTTCCAACAAGTCCTTCATCGCGGGATACAGCATCATAATTAAGACTCCTTACCATTCCAAGATTGGATTTCTTTCCAGCGGGCGGCACACCGCTCCGCGTTTCCTTCTATTGTTACGCAAATTGAGTGAGAATAGACTTGCGGTTCTCCACCCGGCACTCCGCCGCGGTGAGGATGGCCTCGATCTCCGCCACCGCCCCGGACACCTTGTCGTTGATGACCAGATAGTCGTAATGGGGGATCTCCTTAAATTCCACCTTCGCCTTCTCCAGGCGACCGGCAATCACGTCCTCGCTGTCGGTATTCCTGCGGTGGAGACGGCGGGACAGCTCCTCAAAGGAGGGAGGAATGATGAAAATGAACAGGGCGCCGGGACACCGTGCCCGCACCTTGGCCGCACCCTGGACCTCAATGTCCAGCAGCACATCAACCCCCGCGTCCAGCCGCTCCTGGATGGCTTTCAGGGAGGTGCCATAGTAGTTGTTCACATACTCGGCGTACTCCAGCAGCTCGTTGGCGGCAATCATCCGCTCGAACTCCGCCCGGTCCACAAAGTTGTAGTTCACTCCGTCCTGCTCCCCGGTCCGGGGCTGACGGGTCGTGTAGGACACGGAAAAATAGATGTTGTCCCGCTGGCTGAACAGCTCGGCAATGACCGTGCTCTTGCCGACCCCCGACGGCCCGGACAGCACAATCAGCTGTCCCTTTTCCTTTTTCATAGCTCCTCCTCCCCGCTGCTCCGCTCCTTCCCCTCCAGGCGGTCTGCAATGGCCTCGGTGGTCAGGGCGGACAGCACCAGATGGTCGTTGTCCAAAATCAGGACGGACCTGGTCCGTCTGCCATAGGTGGCGTCGATGAGGATACCCCGCTCCCGGGCCTCCTGGGTCAGGCGCTTAATGGGGGCTGACTCAGGGCTGACCACCGCAATCAGGCGCTGGGCAGACACCAGACTGCCAAATCCAACATTGATAAGCTTCAACGCACCGCCCCCTCTCTGCCTCACTCGATATTCTGGACCTGCTCCCGGATCTTCTCAATCTCCGCCTTGATATCCACCACATGGCCGGAGATCTCCAGATCGCTGCACTTGGAGCCGATGGTGTTGGCCTCCCGGTTGAACTCCTGAATCAGGAAGTCCAGCTTCCGGCCGGTGGCGCCCCCTTTGTCCAGCATTCCCCGGAGCTGGTCGATGTGGCTGTGCAGGCGGACGGTCTCTTCGTCCACCGCCACCTTGTCGGCGAAGATGGCCGCCTCGGTGAGGATCCGGGCGGGGTCCAGCTGAGTATTGGACAGCACCTCGTTCATCCTGGCCTCCAGCTTGGCCCGATACTCCGCCACCGTCTGGGGGGAGCGCTGTTCCACCAGGGCCACCTTGTCCTCAATGATGGCGGCCCGGGCCAGCACATCAGCCTTGAGCCGCTCCCCCTCTCGGGTACGCATCTGGTCGAAGTCGGCCAGGGCCCGGTCCAGCACAGAACAGATATCCTTGGCCATTTGCTCCACATCCTCCTCCGCCTTCTCGGCCAGCAGAACCTCGGGGAAGCGGGACAGCAGGGAGACGGAGATGTCATCCGTCAGACTGTAGTCCTCCGCCAGCTTCTTCAGCGCAGTGTAGTAGCCGTCGGCCATTGGCTTGTTGACAGACACCTGCATCTTTTCAGCACCGGTGCTGTCCAGGGTCACAAATACGTCCACCTTTCCCCGGGAAATGGTATCCTGAACCCGGGTCTTGATGGCGTCCTCGGCGAAGAGATACAGCCGTGGAATACGGACGTTGCAGTCAAGATAGCGGTTGTTCACAGAGCGCAGCTCCACTGTGATGGTACAACCGTTGAATGTCTCCTCAGCCCGGCCGTAGCCGGTCATACTCTTTACCATGTTGGTCACTTCCTTACCTGTAATAACTGGGCAATCCTACCTCAGCAGCACGGCCCGCCCCAGGGCGTCAGACAGCTGAAACACAGATAGGCCGTACAGGGATCGCACTGGGCCGCACTGCCGTAGCCCGCAGGCCGGTACCCCCCCATGGGCCCCCGCTGCATCATCGCCAGGGCCTGACGGTACTCTACGTTGCTGGGCTCCATCTGAACGGCCCGGGAGTAGTTCTGCATGGCCTCGTCCAGCCAGCCCCGGCGGTAGGCGATGCTTCCGGACAGGAAATACCACTCCCCGTCCTTCTGCCCAACCCCGTAGAGCAGCTGTTCCGCCCCCTCCAGGTCGCCGGCGTTGATTAGATTCCGGATTCGGCCATAGACAGGATTGCCCCCGGAGGCGTAGCCCTGCTGGTAGCCGCCGTAACTCCCCGAAGCACTCTGGGAGTAGGTCCCGGAGCGCTGCTTGGTGATGGTGTCGTAGGCCTCGTTGATCTCCTTCATCTTCTCCTCGGCCAAATCGGCCAGGGGATTGTTCTGATAGTTATCCGGGTGGTACTTTCGAGCCAGTTCCCGGTAGGCCTTCTTTACCTCTTCGTCGCTGGCATTCTGGCTCACCCCAAGGACAGTGTATGGGTCTCTCATCAGTCGTTTCTCCAAATCTTATGTTTTTTGATCTCTTTCCAGCTTCCATCAAACACGGCCCTCTGCACCAGGGGCAGGCCGAGATACACAATGTTTTCCAGCAGGGGCCGGCGGCAGCCAAATTCCCCCAGCTGGAGAGCGGCTCCCACCAACTCCAGGGAGTGGTCCATGGTCAGCCCCAGGGCTCCATCGTCTCCCCCGGGGCCATAGCGGGCGGCCACCGGATTGTACCGGCGGGCCAGCTTGTCCTCCTCCAGGTCGTCCCGGGCATCGGCCAGATAGATCCACCGGCCCAGGTGGTAGAGCAATTGAGACAGGACCCGCCCCTGTTCCCCTTCCTGCTCCGCGGCGCTCTGGAGAATCCGGGCAAAGGCGTCCGCCGTCCGGTCCAGGGAGGGACAGTTGTCCCGCTCCAGCGCCGACAGCTCCGCCAGACAGCGCCGGGCGGTACCGTCGAAGTCGGGACAGCGGCGGGCCGCCTTTTTGTAGGCGGGTCTCAGCAGCCAGGACAGACTCCGGGCAGGCAGACCGCCCCAAAAGCCGTCGTCCTGGGCGGAATCCCGCAGCTGCCACCAGGCCAGCACTACGCTCTCGTCCGCCGCCCGCTCCAGGGCGGGGCTGTCGGGGCACATGGGCCGTTTCAGCAGGGGGTTGGCGTGGCACCGCCCCTGGCAGGGGCTGAATTTCTCCTCCGGCTCCCACAGCAGCAGGGCCAGAAAGGTAAAGTCGAAGTTGAGCAGCATGGGGGCAATCAGCCCGTACCGCCGCCGCAGGCACCGGCAAAGCCCGCAGTAGGTAGCCCTGTAAAGGTCATAGTCCTTACACTTTAATTCCGGACGGAAGGGCCGCACATAGCCGAACATCCGCCTCTCCTCAGCGCAGCTGCTTCAGAATGGCGAACTCCGGGGCCTGACTTCTGGTGATGGCTCGGTCCATCAGGAACGCCGGGAGAAAACCCGCCGCCAGACCAACCGCCGCCGTCAGCAGTGAGGTCAGCTCGCCCAGCCGCAGCACGCTCAGTCCCAGGGAGTAGCCCAGGCCCAGCCCCACGCAGGGCAGGAGAAAGACCACCACCGAGGTGCTGATATTCCTCTTCCCCGAGGGCTCCACCTCTACAAAGTCCCCGGGCCGGGCCCCGATGGCGTTGGAGGCCAGCGCCAATATCTCCTGGGGAGGCTTGGCGGTACAGCCGGCGCAGGCGCCGTCGCAGTGCAGCCCGCACTCCATCTGCCGCAGCAGAGATACCTCCGCCACCCCGTCCCGGACAATCTTCTTCACAATCGCATTTTGAACCATAGTGCGCCTCTCTTATCTGCTGATGTTCACCGAAATGGTGTAGTTCCCCATGACGCCCACTGTACTCGCGCCGTCCAGATAGACCTGAACCGGAACCTTTCGGGTCCCCTCGCCGGTCACGCCGGCAAGGTTGGCCACCACGCGGATCTGGCTGGCGTCGATGTTGTCCAGATCCTCCTTCTTGCCCCGGACCATCACCAGCACGCTCTGGGTGACCGCCTCGGCATTATAGCCCTCCGGAGCATTGACAATCCTGATGTTGTTTGCCGCAAAGACCTCGGTGTCCAGTCCCTCCACCGTCACGGTGACCGTGGCCGTGGTCAGACCGCTCTCATTGGTCAGGCTGGGGTCCAGCGTGATGGGGAAGGTGAACACGTTGCTGCTGACCACATCGGCCAGACGGACAGAGCCCAGGGAGATCTCCTCCAGCCCCTCCAAATCGGCCTCGGCCCCCGAGACCACAATGGTCTCTGGCTCGATCCCACTCACTGCGTCGTCCTCGGTGGCGCCGCCGCCGGGCAGAAGGTTGACGGTCAGGCGGACCTCCTTGGTCTTCACCACCGGCACCACTACATAGGCCGTTGCGGAGCTGAGGGTCACCTCCAAATCGGTGAGCGGGTTCCCCTGCTGGTCCAGCAGCACCAGAGGCAGGTCGCCGGCAAAGCGCTCGTCCAACTCACTGTCCTTGAGAATGGCCACCACCTTGTCCACCTGATTCACCTGCTCCACCGGACCGCTGACCAGCACCTGTTCCGGCTCAATGGCCGTGGTCCCCATCTGGTAACCCCTAGCTACTCGCCCGTCCAGCTGGAACTCCACGTTATAGCTTTGGGCAAACAGCTTCTCCACCGTCACTGTGATAGTTGACGGCTCCTGGCTCTGGATGTGTACCTCCTCCTCGTTGAAATTCTCCGGCCAGGAGGGGCGGTAGCGCAGGACATTTTCCCCCTCTACACAGCGGGAGACGTCCACCACCACCGACAAATTGTTCCGCTGGCGGATCAGGTCGGTGCGGACACTGGTGGAACCCTCTACTCCCAGCTCCACCACCTGGGGGGAGATGTCGGCGATAGTCAGCCCCTGGCTGGTGAGAACATTGGTCCCTGTGGTCTCCACCCGCACGTTGTGGATGGTGGCGGTGCCGTTGGGGTCTACTGCGGCCCTGATATAGGCCCAGAAGACAATGGCCAGCAGGACCGAAAGCAGCACGCAGACCCACCGCTTTTCTAACAGCCGTCCCATCATAGCCCGTCATCCTCCTCTTTCCTGCCCGCCCCCAGCAGCAGACCCAGCAGGGGCAGAGAGTTCCCCCTCTTCTCCTCCTGCTTGTCGTTGAGCAGCTCGTTGCGCAGCAGCCGTTCCAGAGTCTCCGGGGCCAGGTGCCGCTTGAGCATCCCGCCCACGGCGGCGGAAATGGAGCCGGTCTCCTCCGAGACGATGACCACCACGGCGTCGGAGTGTTCGCTCATGCCGATGCCCGCCCGGTGGCGCATCCCCAGGTCCCGGCTCAGGTTTACATTGCCCGACAGGGGGAGCATACAGCCCGCTCCCACAATCCGGCCGTCCCGGACAATGACCGCCCCGTCGTGCAGGGGGGCCTTGTTCCAGAATATGTTCTTCAGCAGCTCGCTGGACACGCTGCAATCCAGCTCTGTGCCCGTTTTGATCACGTCGTCCAGCAGATTTTGACGCTCAAAGACCATCAGCGCCCCCACCTTGTCCCGGGACAGGTCGGTGTAGGCCTCGGTGGTCTGGATGATGGCGGTCTCCATGTCCTGGCCCGGCTCCTTATTGGCGGCAAAGACCATGCCCAGCCGTCCGCTCCCCATCCGCTCCAAAAAGCGGCGGATTTCCGGCTGAAAGAGGATCACCAGCACCACAATGCCCCACTGTACCAGCTTATCCAGCACAAAGCTGGTGGCGGTCAGGGAGAGGACGTTGTCAGAGGAGAGAAACATCACCGTCATTAAAATCAGTACGCCCCACATCAGCCGCCCGGAGCTGGTTTTGCGCAGCATCCACATGAGCTTGTAGATGACAAAGGACAAAATTGCGATATCCAGAATGTCTGTCAGCTGAATTTG
The DNA here is from genome assembly GCF_009911645.1 of Pseudoflavonifractor sp. 60. Classification (GTDB taxonomy): domain Bacteria; phylum Bacillota; class Clostridia; order Oscillospirales; family Oscillospiraceae; genus Lawsonibacter. Next base: position 40,524 of record NZ_QWKI01000076.1, on the reverse strand, counting down.
AAGCAGGGGGAAGTTGGACTGCAAAAAAAGCTGAAGGCCGTGAATCAGCTCCGCCACTGCTCTCACCTCATCTCTGCGCATGGAGCGCAAAATAATTCATTATGGTATTATACGATATTTCCACCCGCTTGGCAACCAAAAAGGCGCATTCAACCATGAAATTTTTTTGCTGGCAAAAGAAGCTCAAAAGGGCGGGACACCAAAACAGCCCTGAACCCTGCATGGCTCAAGACTGTTTTCTGTTTGATATCATCACACGCTTACCCAAAAGGAAGCGACTCAGCGTCAACGGGAAGCGGGCCACATTCAGCGGAAGACGGCTCTTCCCCGGAGGGGAGCGTTCCGGCCTCCTTCTGCTGGGCAGCTTTCTGCTTCAAATAGTCCTCCAACTCTGGAAACAGCGCGGAAAACTCGTCGAAAAACTGGTCCCAGCAGACCTCAATCCGGCTCTGGATATCATACATTTCATCTTCTATCCCCTCTTCATCGCAGTACTGCCGGACCCCTTCAATCTCCCCCCGGAGCACACCAGTCTCAGGAAGAATTTGGCCCGTCAGCTGCAGCACCTTCTGGAGCCGGTCAGAAAAATCATTCAGGTACGCTTCCACCGCCCCGATCTCCTCGCCGCCGTCATAGCTGTCATCGCCGTCATCCACATCAACGCTGGGCTCCGAGCTGTCCATTGCCTCCATCGCGTCCCACACCAGGCTGTCATAAGCATCCTGCATATCCGCGCCTTCCGCGCCGAGAATGTCCTCCCAGTCGATCCCGCTCATTGAAATTCCTCCCTGTCCTTTTGTTATTATGATATCATAACTGCGCCCTTCTGGCAAGGGCTCCAGCTGTTTTTTCCGGCGGTTTACAGCCCCGCATTCCGTCAAAATAAAAGTCCCGGGGAGGAGGCACAGACCGCCTCCCGCCCGGAACATTTTGGGGTTCCTGGTCAGTGTTTCGCTGGAATGGAACGGAGGATCTGAAGAAATTGGTCCACCTCCCGCCCGGTATTAAAGGCGGAGACACTGGCCCGCAGGGTCCCTGTCTCCAGGGTCCCTGCGGTCTCGTGGGCCAGTGGTGCGCAGTGGAGCCCCGCCCGCAGTGCGACGCCCCGCCTGCCCAGGGCCTCGCCCAGATCCTCGCAGTCCCAGCCCCTCAGCCGGAAGGACAGCACCCCGGCCTGGGCGGCAGGGTCGGAGGACTGGAATATCTCCGCGCCAGAGATTCTCTTCATCCCCATCCCCAGGCGGCGGATGAGGGCCGACTCCTGGGCGGCAATCCGCTCCACGCGCCGCCGCTCTACAAAGCGCAGACCTGCCAGCAGGCCGGCGATCCCGGCAATGTTGTGGGTTCCGGCCTCCAGGCGGTCGGGGAGGAAATCGGGCATGGACTGCCGGACGGACTCGCTGCCCGTGCCCCCCTCCAACAGGGGGTCGGGGTCGGCGCCGCACAGCAGCAGGCCGGTCCCCTGGGGACCATACAGACCCTTGTGTCCCGGCATAGCCGCAAAGGCCGCCCCCAGCCGCTGAAAGTCCAGGGGCAGCGCGCCGGCGGACTGGGAGGCGTCCACGATCAGGGGAACTCCCCGCTCCCGGCACAGCTGGGCAATCTCTTCAATGGGCAGGATGAAGCCGAAGACGTTGGACACATGGTTACATACCACCAGGTCCGCCCCCTGATTCAGCTCCTGGCGGAAGGCCTCCACCGCCGCCGTTTGGTCAAAAAGCGGGCTGCGTGCAACCCGGACATCCGCCCGCATCCCGTGGAGAGGGCGGGTGACGGCGTTGTGCTCATAGCCGGAGATGACCACCCGGCTCCCCGGTCTGGCCAGAGTCTTGATGGCAATGTTCAGGCCGTGGGTCGCGTTAAAGGTAAAGACGACTCGCTCCGGGTCCTCCATATGAAACAGCCGGGCCGCCGCCTCTCGGCAGGCAAAGGCCGTATCTGCCGCCGCCATTGCAGGACGGTGACCGCCCCGGCCAGGGCTGGCCAGATGGTTGATGGCCCAGGCCGAAGAGGAGGCCACCGCTTGGGGCTTTTGCAGTGTTGTGGCGGCACTGTCCAGGTAAATCACAGCGCCACCTCCTGATAGCTGCCGTCCCCGGCGGTAATATAGACCCGCTTGGGCGTCAGCCCGACCCGCTGTAAAATCCGCAGGGCGTCAGTGAGGTTCCGCTGGGAAATTTTTACCGAATGGCTGCACCCCTCCCCCGCAATGCTCTTGGGGGAGCGCAGGATTCGGGCCGTGACCCCCGCCCGCTCCAGCGCCGCGGCGGTGCGCTGGGCATAGGTCAGTGAGCGGCACACTATGAGATAATAGAGCATGGCATGGTTCCTTTCCTGGGGCAGGACGTGCCCGCCCCGCAGAAATATCCGGAAGGGAAGGTCTGCGTTCCCCTCTCGCAACCAGCCTATGCAGAAAATTAACCGGCTGACACCGCCTCTAACAATTTTTTTACTTGCTCCTCCGCCTCGCTCAGGCCGGTCCAGACCGTGTAAAAGCCATCCGCATAGGAGTCCTGCACACTTTCCAAGCCCAATATCATCAGCTTCATTGCGCTCAGTCCCCAGGAAATGCGGTCAAACGCTTCCTCCAGCTCCAGTAATAAAATTTTCTGTTCCATAGTTTCCTCCTTGATTTTTTCCCGGAGCTGTGGCATAATGAATTTGCCATCCCTCCGGGTATGGATTTGCCATTCCTCCGGGTTGGTTTGTATAGGGTGTTGGTTGGGTTTCTGAGGCCGCCAACACTCTATTTTTCTTGGCTGAGTTCCTCAACATTGATCTGCCCAATGGTTTCACGCCGTTTGCGAAAGTACTCAGCCCTGCTCTTCGGGGACAATTCATCACCTCCCAGTATTAGCTACATTACAATATGTAGCTAGTATAATGTCAAGCGTAATCCGCTTAATTTTCGCCCAGAGTTGTGGTATGATGAGATTGCCATTCCTCTGGGTTGGGTTTCATAGGGTGTTGGTCGGGTTTTTCGGACCGCCAACACTCTATTTTTCAGCCAAATGCTCCAGGACAATCATGCGAATCAGCGCACTAACATTCGTCCCTTTCTGTTCGGCCTCCTCTTTCAGGGCTTCCAAATGCTGTACGGACAGAAAGGTGGTGACCCGTTCTGTGTTGGCCTTTACTCTTGGTGACAATTTGTTCACCTCCTATATGTACATTATGTGTACATCTTATTAATCTGTCAAGTGAAAATTAAGAGGATGTAAGAAAACTTATCTTCCCCTTGATTTTAACCCAGAACCATGGCATAATTAAATTTACCATCCCTCCGGGTTTGGTACAAAGAGTTTCGGTGCGTTTGTGAAAGAGGGCCCGAAACTCTTATTTTTTGTCCAACTCCGCTTTTACCAAATCAATACCTTTCTCGATAATCGCCGCCCTGCTGACGCCCAGCTTTTCAGCGCAGTACATTAGCTTTTCGGCGGTCTCCGCTCCCATTCGCATCTCGAAACGCAGTTGTTTGGAGTGTTCGGATTTTGGTCTTGGGGACATGTTTTCACCTCCATTCCGGTCCTCACATATATTATAATTATACGGGCCGGAATTGTCAAGCCCAATATAAAATAAACCCAGCGCATTTGCGCTGGGTGTTCTCTTTATTTATTCATCAGCAGACACACCGCATGGGCGGCCATACCCTCGCCGGAGCCGGTAAAACCCAGTCCCTCCTCGGTGGTGACCTTCACGTTGACCTGGTCAGGAGAAATCCCCATAACCCGGGCCAGGTTCTCCCGCATCGCCGGGATGTGAGGCGCCAGCTTGGGCCGCTGGGCTAAAATCGTGGCGTCCACATTGCCCACGGCGTACCCCCGCTCCTCCAGCAGCGCCGCCACGCGGGCCAGCAGCTTCAGGCTGTCCGCCCCCTTGTAGGCGGGGTCAGTATCGGGAAAGTGCTTCCCAATGTCCCCCAGCCCGGCAGCCCCCAGGAGGGCATCCATGACAGCGTGGGTAAGGACGTCGGCGTCGGAGTGGCCCAGCAGGCCCCGGTCCCAGGGGATATCCACGCCGCCTAAAATCAGCCTCCGCCCCTCCGCCAGCCGGTGGACGTCGTAACCGTGTCCCATCCTCATAACAGGCCCTCCACTCTGCCCTGCAAAATGGCCTCCCCCAGGACCAGGTCCAGAGGGGTTGTGATTTTCAAGTTCTCCCGGCTGCCCTCGGTGAGGGTGACCCGCATTCCTAACCGCTCTACCGCGCCGCAGTCGTCGGTAAGCAGTTCCCCGTCCTCCAGCGCCTTCTGGATGGCCCCCTTGATGAGCCCCGCCTCAAAGACCTGGGGGGTCTGCACCGCCCACAGCCGGGAGCGGTCCACCGTCTCCACCGTCAGGCCGTCCTCGCTGCGTTTCACCGTGTCGGTAAGGGGAACAGCGGGGGCGGCGGCTCCAGTGAGGGAGGCGCGGGCCACGGTATCCCGGATGATCTCCTGGGTCACCAGAGGCCGGGCGCCGTCGTGGATGGCGATCAGGTCCGCCTCTGGGTCCGTCTCCCTCAGCCCCGCCTGAACGGAGTAGATCCGCTCCTTTCCCCCCACAATCACCTTGCGTACCTTGTCCAGATTGAACTCCTTACACAGCCGGCCCACCTCCACCACCAGGTCCTCCCGGGCCACCACGATAATCTCACCGATGGAGGGGCAGTCCTGAAACGCGTAGAGGGTATGGACCAGCACTGGCAGCTCCCCCAGAGGGGCCAGCACCTTGTCAATGCCCCCCATCCTCCGAGCCAGCCCGGCGGAGACAATCACAACAGAACAACGGGGCGCTCCAGCGCTTTTCTTCCCCCTAAACAGAGAAAACAGGCCCATGCTCCTCACTCCTTATCCGTCAATTTTTTCTTCCGCACCGCGTCCACTATTTTCTCCTGGAACACCAGCTCTTCTGTCCAGCCGGTGTACTCAGTGGCGCTGGTGCATTCAAAGGCTGTCCAGCCCCGGATGTTCCAATTTACCATCCTGATGTCATCAAAGAGGTCGTAGTCCGGGTCCATAATCTCGTGCATCTCAACCCAGCAGTCACAGTCCTGCTCCGCCAGAGGATCAGAAAAGTCCAGAAAAACCATGGAGCTGGGGCAGGCCCAGAAGCACCCCCAGACGGCCAGCAGATTGGTCGCACTGTCATAGGCCGCGTTGGTCCAGATGAAGGTCTCCTGCCCCATCCGGTCATCCAGCAGCCAGGAGCGCTCCGGGATATAGTGCAGCGTCCGCCCGGTCTCCACCTCCAGCACACTGTAGCCGTACAGGTCCTCCCGGAAAATCAGATAGTGCATCCCGTTGGCGTGGACAATCAGCTTGCAGAACTCCCCGTCATAGTCCAGATTGTCCCAAGTATACACCACCTGTCCCCCGCTGTCCAGCAGCTGGTGCCGGGCGGCGCGGAGCTGGTATTTCCTCTGACCTGCGTAGTAGTCCGTGCGGACCGACCAGCCGTCAAAAAGCTCCTGACACTTTCCAGGCAGCGAGGCGCGGTGTTCCTCTGAAAACACAAAGGCGCACTCCTGGCGGTACGCCTGATACTGCGGCGTGTGGTAGACGTTCATAGCTTCCTCCTCAGGTCTGCTGGTGGTGCATGGAGACCACCTGGCAGTGGGGACAGATTTCTATGTACAGGTTTCCCTCCATAAAATCCAGGTTCTCCCACTTGATCTGGGCCAGGTACTTCATGGTCTGCCCGCAGTTGGGGCAGGGGTAATACTGGGCGTCCTGAATCCAGCTGGCAAAGCCGCCCACCGTGGAGTCCTCGTTGATCCCCAGGAAGCCCGCCCCGTAGAACACTGGAACCGCTCTCTCCCCCAGCACATAGGGGTTACCAGCCATCTGCTCCACATCCTCATCGCTGATTTCATACCCCATCCCCATCTCATAGGGCAGAACGGCGGTGCTCCCCCCGTCCAGAGTAAAGCGGGAGTAAGCCGGCTCGCACCATGGGACGCAGGCGGGGCAGCAAGTGGCAGTAACAATGCCGTCCAGCCCCAGGAAGCGCAGCCGCTGGTCCCGGCCGTCCAGGGTCAGGACATCCACCAGCTTACTCTTACAGTGGGGACAGCGGTCCTCCCGGGGCCGGAAGACCTGAGCGGCGGCATCCCTTTTCCGGTCCCCCTTGATGAGGGGGTAGCAGGTATCAAAATTCAGCTGCCGCCGGTTTCCCGCCCTGTCGAAGGTCCAGCCGCCGATTTGGGCATAAACCGAGGGGTCCACATACAGCTTCTCCCGCCAGGGACGGGGGTGCTCCTCCAGCTCCCGAAGAACCTCCAGGGACCGGTCGTCCCCCTGCATGGCCAGACAGCACATCAGCCGTGAGGCTGTCATAGATTGCTCTGTCTCCAGCAGGACCCGAATCAGCCCGTCCCGAACATCCTCCGGAGCGTGGTAATAGATCTCACAGGGGTAGTACAATTCCAGCTCCAGGGCGGCCCGCTGGAGTTCGGGCGTAATGGCGTTGTGGCAGGACAGCAGCGCCCAGAAATCATTGTCCCAGGCGTCCTCCTTCAGCTGGTCCAGATGGGCAAGCAGTTCCCTCTGCTTCTCCTGGACCTGCTCCGGCGTCCAACCCTCTCTGCCCTGGCGCCGCCGCTGGACCTCACACTGCGGGCACATTCCCCGCCAACTCAGCTCCCTGCCGCAGGATGGGCAGCGATGGGTCTGTTGTTCGCTCATGGTCTCCCCTCCTTATCCCAGCATATAAAATATGGCGGCCCTTTCATTCCTCTTTGGAACAAAAAAGCCGCCCCGCTGTTATCAATTCATCATGCCAGTGCGGTGTTCAGCTCCTCCTCCACCGACTCGTAGCTGACGCTCTTAGACAGTACAATTTCAGAGATGAGAATCTGCTTGGCGGAGTGGAGCATCTTCCGCTCACCGGTGGACAGGCCCCGGTGCTGGTCCCGGAGGGTGAGCCCCTTAATGACCCGGGCCACCTCCAGCAGGTCGCCGCTCTTCATCCGCTCCATGTTCTCCCGGTAGCGGTGGTTCCAGTTGGCAGTCATCTCCACCTGAATATCGGGGATGGCGGCCAGGACCCGGTCTGCCTGTTCCTGATTCACCACCGGGCGCATGCCGATTTCCTCACAGTTCTCCGTGGGAATCATCACAACCATGGAGCGGTTGGGCAGCTTCAGGATGTAATAATCCCGCACCACGTCATCCACTGTCTTCTGCACCACACTGTCTACAACTCCCGCCCCATACATGGGGTGGACCACCTTATCCCCGATTTGAAACACCTGTTACCTCACTTTCTCTCATCCGGTTCCCGGCCTTTTCCAATGCGATCCGCCAAAAATTAGTTCTATTATAACAAATTTTCCCCATTTTTGCAAGAGAAAAACCGAAGTTTTCAAAAATTTTCGGCTCAATATTTCCAGCTTTTCCAGCCGCTCGCATAAAAAGAGAGCCCAACCGCAGGACGGTCAGGCTCATTGGACTCAAAATTACTCCTCCTCGGCGGGGGCGTCGTCCTCCTCCTCGTAGGCGGGGGCCTCCAGCAGGGCGCGGATGGACAGGGAGATCTTCTTGTTCTCCATATCCACGTCGGTGATCTTCACGTCCACCTTGTCCCCCTCGGCCACCACGTCACCGGGCTTCTCCACCCGATGGTCAGCCAGCTGTGAGATGTGGATCAGGCCGTCCACACCGGGTACCACCTCGGCAAAGGCGCCGAAGGTCATCAGCTTGACAATGCGCACATTGGCGGTATCGCCCACCTGATAGGTGCTGGTGAACACGGTCCAGGGCTCCTGGCTGCGGTCCTTCATACCCAGAGAGATCTTCTTCTTCTCCTTGTCGGCGGAGATGACGTACACATCCACGGTGTCGCCCACCTTGACCACCTCGGAGGGGTGCTTGATGCGGCTCCAGGACAGCTCGGAGATGTGGACCATACCGTCCACGCCGCCGATGTCCACGAAAGCGCCATAGGAGGTGAGGGACTTGACGGTACCGGTGTAGCGCTTGCCGTCCTCAATCTCGGCCCAGACCTTCTCCGCAGCGGCGGCCCGTTCGGCACGGGTGACCCGGCTGATGGAGCCCACAACCCGGCGGCGGGCGCGGTTGACCTCGGTGATGACCAGACGGACCTTCTGCTTCAGCAGCTCGCTCATGGGAGTCTCCCGGGGCAGACCGGTCTGGGAGGCGGGCACAAACACTCGCACGCCCTTGACGGACACGACTACGCCGCCCTTATTGTCCTCGGTGACGAAGCCCTCCACCACGGTCTCGTTCTCCCGGGCGGCCTCGATCTCCTCCCAGCCCTTGTTGATGTCCAGGCGGCGCTTGGACAGCTTGACCAGGCAGTCCCGGTCGCTGACCTGCATGACAATGGACTCGATCTCGTCGCCCACCTTCACAATGTCCTCCACCTTCACAGTGGGGTCATCGCTGAACTCGGTGAGGGCAATGTAGCCGGGATACTTGATGCCCAGCTCCACCTGGACTTCGGTGGGCGTGATTGCCACAACGGTGCCGGTGACCTTATCTCCATTATTTAAAGTTTTGATCGATTCCTCCAGCAGCTCCGCAAAGGATTTTTCGATCTCCATGATTTCTTCGCTCATTTTGTCATAGACCTCCTTTATTATCCACGCAGGCGTTGACGCGCCCGCAGTGATGCCGACCATATCCGCTTGAGGCAGCTGCTGGTTTTGCTCCAAATCCTCCGCCCGCTCAATAAGCAGAACGTTGGGACAGAACTCTCCGCAGATCTCCGCCAGCCGTTTGGTATTGGAGCTCTGCCGGTCGCCCACCACCACCATCAGACCGCACTGGGCGGCCAGCTGGCGGGCTTCCTCCTGGCGTTTGGACGTCGCTCCGCATATTGTATCAAAAAATTCCGCGTTTGTACATAGTATTTTTGCTTTTTTCACGCAATTGTCCCAAATTTTCTTGGTGGAGGTAGTTTGGGATACAAAACTGAGGGGCAAATTTCGTCGGTCCTCCCCACAATTCAGCCATTTTTCTAAATCTTTTTCCCCGGAAACCACCACTGGAGCCCTGCACCACCCGGCGATGGCAAGTACTTCCGGGTGGTCCGGCGTACCCACGATCACAGGCTGGCGGCCCCGGCGTTCCGCATCCTCCACAATCTGATGGATGTGGGCCACGTTGGGACAGGTGGCGTCGAAGACCTCAATCCACCGCCAGGCAAAATGCTCGTGGACGGCCCGGCTCTCTCCGTGGGAGCGGATAATGACGGCACAGCCGTCGGGGACCTGCTCCGGACGGTCCACGGTCCGAATCCCCTGGGCGGCCAGACGGTCGATGACATTCTTGTTGTGGATGATGGGACCCAGCATGACACAGGGCACACCCTGAGCCGCCTTTTCCTCCGCCATCTCCACCGCCCGGCGGACGCCGTAGCAGAAACCGGCGGACTTGGCCAGCATGAGCTTTTTCATTCTACGCCCTCCCCCAGAGCCTGCACCCGGTCCATCAGGTCCTGGGCCATGGTCTGGAGCTCCTCTGTGGTGGGCTTGCGGCCCTCGTACTCCGGAGTATAGGGTTTCCCAATTACCACCGTATTACGCCGGAACCGCTTTTTTTTGCGCTGTATGTACACCGGCAGCAGCGGGACCCCCGTGCGGGTCGCAAAGAGGGCCGCCCCCACCTTGGCCTGGACGTCCTCCCCGTCGTGGACCCGGGTTCCCTCGGGGAACATGAGCAGCTTGTCGCCCTCCTTGAGGAACTTCATGGCAGTGCGTACCGCCTTGACATCGGTGGTGTCCCGGTCCACGCCGAAGACCCCGGCCTTACCCAAAATCCAGCCCACAAAGGGGACCCGCATGATCTGCACCTTGGCCATTGCCCGCATGGGCCACTTGTAACCAAAGGCAAAGACCACGTAGAAGGGGTCGCCAATGGTGGAGTGGTTGGGGCAGATGACCGCCGGACCCTGGGGAATGTTCTCCCGGCCAATGGCCCGAATGGGGTGGAGCAGTCGGAAATAGGGCCAGATGATGATGTAGAGGAGATGGAAAAACCCGTCCATCCGCTTTTTCCGGCCTTCCGGCGTCTCCTTGGCCGGGGATTTTTTTATCGTCTCGTCTTTCACAGACTGATCCTCTCCTTTACCAGGTACAGCAGCCGGTCCATGCTCTGTGCCAGATTCAGTTCGGTGGTATCCAGCAGCACAGCGTCCGCCGCCTGCTGTAAAGGTGCAACAGAGCGGTGCTCGTCCTGATAGTCCCGTTCCTTGATGTCCTGGAGGATGGCTGCAAAGCCGGCCTGCTCCCCTCGCTGCTCCAGCTCCAGAAGGCGGCGGCGCGCCCGGGCCTCCGGAGCGGCGGTGAGGAAAATCTTTACGTCCGCGTCGGGCAGGACCACCGTGCCAATGTCCCGGCCGTCCATGACGATGTTGTGGGACCGGGCCAGCCTGCGCTGAAAGTCCAGCAGAAAGGAGCGCACCTCCGGAATGGCCGAGACCCTGGAGGCAAAGCCGGATACCCGGTGCTCCCGAATGGCCTCCGAGACGTCCTCACCCGCCAGGTACATCCGCTGCACCCCGTCAGAGCCGTAGTCCATGCGGATCTCCAGCCCCTCCAGCAGCGGGATCACCTGAGCCGGGTCGCTTGGGTCCGCATTCTCCCTCAGTACCTTCAGCGCTACCGTCCGGTAAATCGCCCCCGTGTCTACGTACAGATATCCCAGCTCCTTCGCCAGCTTCCGCGCCAGCGTGCTCTTCCCCGCCCCCGCGGGCCCATCTATCGCTATGCTTCTCAATTACAATCCCCCTTATTGTTCTTTTTCTTGGTAAAGACATAGAGCCCCTTAGCGAATGCGAAGCGTGAGCTTAGGGGCTCTTAGTGCCGCGAAGCGGTAAAAGAACCCAAAAGAAACTTTTGCGCAAAACTCCGCTGCGCTCCGTTTTGCTTTCTACCTTTTATCGCGGCCCAGGAGATAATCGGCAGTTACACCAAAATAATCGGCGAAAAAGTTCAGGACTGTGATTGGGGTATTCACCTCTCCATATTCAAAACGCTGATAATGTCTCAGAGTAAGACCCATAATTTCAGCCATCTCTCTCTGTTTCAGCCCTTTTACCTCCCTCAGCGCCTTTATTCGCTTTCCAAATTCAACCAATAATTCTTTATCCATAAAAATTTCCCTTAACTCTTTTGCTGCGTTGTATTCTGCCGCTCCTCTCGCCCCAACAAATAATCGGTAGTCACACCAAAGAAATCAGCAAAAAAATTTAAGGTCGTGGCAGGGACATTTACCTTTCCATATTCAAAACGCTGATAATGCCGGTCTGTAATACCCATAATTCCGGCCATATCTATCTGCTTTAAACCCTTTGCTTGTCGTAGGGATTTTAGGCGTTTTCCAAATTCTACCAACATTTTTTTCTCCATAATACACCCCTAAATCACTTGACACCACCGATATTGTCGTGTATAATAGCACCACAGAACCTGTCGTATGAGGAGGAAAATCAATATGTCAGACCTTATGCACTGGATGTATGACCATTATATCAAACCCGAAATCGAAAACCAACCCAAAGATGACGCGGAAGGGCTGTGGCTTGACTCACTGAACAACGAATTGGACCCGCAAATGAGGCGAACGCTGCAAAAGGCCCTCTCCTACTATGCCGTTCAGGGCTTCCGTCTGGGCGTGCGCACCGGAATCACGCTGGAGAGGGACCTGCGCTAAACCGCAAAATATTTGGGGGCCACGTGCTCACACAGCCACACGCCGTTTTCGGAGCGGTAGAACACAACCCCGTCCCGGGCCATCGCCGCCGCCTCAACGGTCACCACCACCGGGATGCCGTGGCGCTTGCCCACCGCCAGAGCGGTTTCGAAGTCGCCGGAGAGGTGGACGTACTGACGGCTCATTTTCCGGATGCCCTCCCTGTGAATGGAGGGGAGGAACCGGGTAGCCGTGCCGTGATAGAGATATTGGGGCGGCTGTTTCTGCTTCAATTCCACGTCAACCCCAATGGAGTGACCCTGATTGGCGCGGATTTTGGTGTGAGACTCGTTGAATGCGTACCGCTGCTTGTTGTTCTCCTGAACGATTCGCTCCAGCGTCTCCATGTCCATGCGCCGTCCGGAGCGGTTGACCCCATCCAGCAACTCCTTCACATCTGCCCAGCCGTGTTCATCCAGGACAATCCCCGCCGCGCCGGGATCGTGGCGCAGCACCAGACTCAAAAAGCGGCCCAGCCTGATATCCGACTTGCTCTGTTCCATTATCCAATCTCCTTCTGCTTGCCCAATCCATCATTCCTCAACCCAGCCCAAAATATATCAATCAAACTTCTAAATACCAATTCCTGTAACCGGGCGGCTGGCCGAAGTTACCGCAAGACGCCAGAGCGAGGAAAAAGTTCTTTTTGCTTCTTTTTCTTTCAAGAAAAAGAAGGCCCGTCCGGCGAGGACACGTACTCCGCCGCACTCTCTCCCGCCGCCCGGCCTGTGGCCCAGGCGATTTGCAGGTTGAAGCCGCCGGTGTAGGCGTCCACGTCCAGCATTTCCCCTGCGAAAAACAGACCGGGGACCTTTTTCGACTGCATGGTCCGGGGGTCCACCTCCGACACCTTTAGCCCTCCGGAGGTAATAATCGCCTCATCAATGGGCCGGGGCCCGGACACCGCCACCGAAAAGCACTTGAACAGCTCCAGCAGGCGGCGGCGCTCCTGCTTTGTCACGTCGTGAGCCTTCTTGTCCCCCGGGATTCCGGCCCGCTCCAGCAGAACGGGGACCAGCAGCCGGGGCGCCAGCGCTCCCAGAAGATTGTCCATGTCCTTGTTGGCCCCACCGGAAAACTCCCGCACCAGACGGGCGTCCAGCGTCTGCTCATCCAGGGCCGGCTTCAAATCAATGGCGCAAACGTACTGCTCTTTCTCAAAATTCCGCATATGGGCGCTGGCGGACAAAATCAGCGGTCCCGACAGCCCAAAATGTGTAAACAGCAGCTCTCCCTGCTCCTGATAGACCACCTTTTTCCTGGAGCTTTTCACCGTCAGCACCACGTTTTTCAGGGCCAGCCCCTGCATCCGTGCGCAGCACTCATCCGGGGACTCCAGGGGCACCAGAGAGGGTTTTATGTCAATGATTGTGTGACCCAGCTCCTCTGCCATCCATAAACCATCCCCCGTGGACCCGGTAGCGGGATAGGACAGGCCGCCGGTGGCAAGGATTACCGCCTTACAGGCTTCTTCCCAGCCCCACTTGTCTGCCGCAGTGCCTACTTCCACCCCAGATACCGCCCCGTTTTGACAGGAAATGGAGGTTATTCTCCCCCACTGGATCTGGACCTTCAGCCGCTTCAGCTCCCGAAATAGGGCGTCGATGATATCAACGGACTTGTCCGAGGCAGGAAACACCCGGTTCCCTCGCTCCACTTTCAGCGGGACTCCCAAGGACTCAAAAAACTCCTCAACCCAGGCGGGCGGGGTGTGGTCCAGGGCACTGTAGAGAAATTTTCCGTTCCGGGGCACCGCCGCCCGGACCTCCTCCGGGAAACAGTGGTTGGTCACGTTGCACCTGCCCTTGCCGGTGATGTACAGCTTGCGGCCCACCTTTTGATTGCGCTCCACCAGGGTCACAGACGCCCCCTGCCGGGCGGCGGCAATGGCGGCCATCATGCCGGCGGCTCCGCCCCCCACCACGATCACGTCAGGCGAGTTCATTCCTGCACCTTCTCGTAGACGCCATACTCCTCCCAGATATCCTCCAGAGTGCGGAAGGTGCGGGACAAGTCATCGTTCTTCCTCTGGCTCACCGCCACCAGGAGAGCGTTGACCAGGGACAGCGGCGCCACCAGGGAGTCCACAAAGGAGGCCATATCACTGCGGGCCATCAAGGAATATCTGGAGATGGGGACCAGGGGGGAAGCCTCGTTATCGGTGATCGCCACTGTGGCCGCACCCCGGTCCCGGGCAAAGCTCATTGCCTGGACGGTCCGGCTGGAGTACCGGGGAAAGCTGACGCCAATCACCACGTCCTCCTCCCCAACCCGCAGCAGGCTCTCAAAAATCTCGCTGGCGGTGTTGGCGGACACCAGCACCACGTTTTCAAAAATCAAGTTAAAATAGAAGTACAGGAAGGAGGCGATGGTGGCCGAGGAGCGGACTCCGATGATATAGATCTTGCGCGCCGCCACAATGGCGTCCACCACCTGATTGAAGCTCTCCCGGTCCAGCTCCTCCAGAGTCACGCGAATCTTTTCCATGTCCGACTGGAGCACCATGGACAGCAGGTCCTGGCTGCCCAAGCGGTCGTTGGTCACCTCAATACGCTGGACCGTGGTCAGCCGGTTGCGGATCATCTTTTGAAGGGAGCGCTGCATATCCGGGTAGCCCTCATAGCCCAGCTCCGAGGCGAAGCGGACCACGGTGGACTCGCTCACCCCCACCTTCCTGCCTAGGCTGCTGGCCGTCATAAACGCCGCTTTGTCGTAGGATTCCAAAATAAAGTTGGCGATTTTTTTCTGTCCCTTGGAAAATGTGTCTGCGTTCTCCTGAATCACAGTTAGGATATCACGGTTCATCTCTTCCGGCCCCCGATCAACTCATTAGCAAACATTGTACTCGTTTTTGGGAAGAAATGCAAGAGGCTCTTGCAGGAATTTTGCCATTTCCCTGCAAAATCTCTATACGCTGGTCAGCAGCAGCAGCTCCTCATCCGTCAGGGGCCGCCACTGCCCCGCTTTCAGGGAGCGGTCCAGCAGAAGGCCCCCCTCCCGAATGCGCTTGAGCCGCAGCACCTCCAGCCCAGCCTGGGCGCACATCCGCCGCACCTGCCGGTTTTTCCCCTGGTGGATGGTAATGGAGAGCTGGTGGACTCCCCCGCTGTCCCGTCCCCGGCGCACCTGGGCGGGGGCCAGCTCCTCTCCGTCCAGCACCATAGGGGCGGACAGCATAGGCAGCGCCCGGTTCACGTTTCCCGTAGCCCAAACCAGATATTCCTTTTCTACCTGGTGGCTGGGGTGGAGGAGTTGGTGGGTGAGGGCGCCATCGTCGGTGAGGAGGAGCAGACCCTCAGAGTCCATGTCCAGCCGCCCCACCGGCCACACCCGCACGCCGCAGCCCTCGGTCAGATTGGCCACCGTCTTGCGGCCCTTCTCGTCGGAGAGGGTCGTGACGTAGCCCCGGGGCTTGTTCAGCATCAGGTAGGTCCTGCCGCCGCCGGGGCTGAGGGGCCTGCCGTCCACCAGGACCACATCCCGGTTCAGGTCCGCCCTGTCCCCCAGGTGGGCTGTCTCGCCGTTGAGGGTAACCCGCCCTGCGGCAATCCACCCCTCCGCCGCCCGCCGGGACGCCAGCCCGCAGGCGGATATCAGTTTTTGCAGTCGTTCCTCCACGGACCTGCCTCCTTTTTGCCCTCGCCGGGCGGGGGTTCTGTCTTTTGAGGTTTTATCTTTTTTGCTCGCTCAGCGGTCTGCCGCCCCTCACAGCTCCCGCAAACGCTCCAGGAACTCCCCCAGCCAGCCCAGAGGCTCCGCCGCGTCACAGGGGATCTCCCTGCCCGTCACCAGCGGCACTCTGGCCAGCTCCTCCGCATTGACATAACACACCATCTCCCCCACCTGGCTCCCGGCAGACACCGGCGCGGTAAGGGCGGTCTCGCTCAGCTCACAGATCACCTCCGCCCGCTCTCCGGCGGACAGGGCAGCGGTCAGATCCTCCGCCGCCTCAATGGGACAGGTGGGCATCAATCCGCCGGACACGGGCAGCTGTCCCATCCCCTCCCCCGCCCGGGTCAGAGGGCTGGCCTGGTACGCGGCAAAGCCCCAGTCGAAGAGGGCAGTATGGTCCGCCCAGTCGCTGGGGGCATTTAGGGTTACGCAAATCAGGGTCATCCCATCCCGTTGGGCGGCGCTGACCAGAGTACGGCCCGCCTTCTCGGTATAGCCCGTCTTCAGGCCGATGCACCCCTCGTACCGCCACAGCAGCTTATTGTGGTTGGTGAAGGTACGGGTCCCCAGGGTGATGGACTTGGTGGCGACCATTTGGGCCAGCGTCTCATTCTCCAGGCAGGCCCGGGCCAGCAGAGCCATATCGTAGGCGCTGGAGTAGTGCCCCTCCTCATTCAGGCCGTTGGGGTTGGCAAAGCTGGTATCTTTCATGCCCAGCTCCCCGGCTCTGCGGTTCATCTGAGCCACAAAATTCTCTACGCTTCCCCCGCAGTGGCCGGCCACCGCCAGCGCCGCGTCATTGCCAGAGCGCAGCAGCAGTCCGTAGAGCAGGGCCTCCAGGGTGATTTCCTCCCCCGGGCGCAGATAGATGGAGGAACCCTCCACCCCCGCCCACTCCGGGGCAATGGTGACGGCCTCTTCCAGGCCGTGCCCCGACTCCAGCGCGGTCAGAGCGGTCATCAGCTTTGTAATGCTGGCAATGAGCCGGCGGGTATGGCTGTCCTTCTCATAGAGGACCCGCCCGGTTCCGGCGTCCATCAAAACGGCGCTGGCGGCAGATATCCTGGGCGGAGCGCCCTCCGCTCTTACGGCGGGCAGACAGCCCCACAGCAGTGCTCCGGCCAGCACCATGGAAAAAAGTCGCTTCAATACTTGCCACCTTCTTTTTAAAATTCCAACTGGGTGACATTAGTATGGAGCGGCTTTTCTCCTTTATTTCCAGGGAATTTCTGCTTTACTCCGCAAAGTCCCCTTCGGTCTCCTTCTGTACCTTCTTTTCCTGCTGTTTTTCAATAAAATCAGTGACCTTGTCCACCACCTCGGGCACCGTCTCGATGACCCGATCCACTGTGGTGGCTGGAGGCGGAACCACGGGGAGCAGCTTCACACTGCCGTCCTCCCGAATAACCAGGAAAGCCACCGGCTCCAGCTTGGCGCTGGCTGCACTGCCGCCGCCGAAGTTATCCTTCGTCCCACCCGCCTTGGTGGAAAACTCCGCGCCGCCGCCCCCCACGCCAAAGGACATCCGGGAAACGGGGATGAGCGTAACCCCCTCCGCATGAATGGGCGTCCCAATGATGGTGTTGGCGTCCGCCATGGTTTTGACGTGTTCCATGGTAGTCTTCATCAGCTCACTGAGGGGGTTCTTTTTCTCCTGTTCCATAGGTCATGCCGCCTTTCTCTGCTGTCGTTTTATTTTCAGCCGCTTTCTTGCGGCAAGTGCTCCAAACAGTGCCCGGAAGCCCGCCCCCAGACCAATTCTGACCACGGTCCCAATTTGAATGGACAGGGCCGCCGTGCCATACACCGTCATTCCCGGAGCGTTAAAGTCAAGATTGACCCGGGCATTCCCGTCCCGGACCCGGAAGGCCCTGGTCAGAGGATACCACAGTGCCCCCAGGGCGGCGTTGGCCCGACCGTAGAGCATGGCTGCGTCCGCCGGGTCGGGGGAACCGGCTGTCAGCTCCAGCCGCAGCACATCCACCCAAACGCCCCGCAGTATCCCTCCTGCAGCATCCAGCGCCACCGGCAGCAGGGCCTGGGCGTACTCCAGCGCACCGCCGATTTTTTCGTTCAGGGGCGCGGGAGGCTTCTCCTTTTGGGGCTTTTTGGGTTCCTTGGACTTTTTAGTCTTCTTGGGTTTCTTTTCCTTGGGTTTGGCAGGAAGGATTTGAACCCGAAACCGGCCCAGCCGAACCCAGAGGAAAAAGCCCTGGGCATTGAACTCCGCCCAGCCGCCCACACGGACCTGTCCCAGGAGAAACAGGACCAGCGCCACGGCGGCCAGGATATACAGCGCCCTCATGCGCCCTCCGCCGGGGGCTCCGGCTGTCCGCCGGCCTCCGCCGCCGCCGGAGACTCCAGCTGTCTGCCAGCCCTCTCCGCCTCCCGAAGGCGGGCCAGGCTTGCTTCCAGCTCCAGTGCAATCTGATTGCCCTCCTGGGACTGGTTAGGCAGCTCAGGCAGCTCCTCCAGGCTGGACAGGCCAAAAGAGCGCAGGAAGTTTTTGGTGGTTATAAACTGCATCGGCCTGCCCGGCACCGCCAGACGGCCAGCCTCCTCAATCAGCTCCCGCTCCAGCAGCAGACCCATGGTGTAGGAGCTGTCAACCCCCCGCACCTGGTCCACGTAGGCCCGGGTTACCGGCTGGTAGTAGGCAATGATGGACAGCACCTCCAGCGCCGGCTGGGACAGGCGGGCGGGTTTTCGGCCCTCCAGGGTCTTGCGGATATACCCGGCATACTCCGGCGCGGAGCACAGCTGATAGCTGGTGTCCAGCCTCAGCAGACGAATGCCCCGGCGGTCGTAGCTGTACTGGTCCATCAGCCGCTGGGCCACCGCGTCCAAAGTGGGCCGGTCCACCTCCAGACCCAGACAGAGCCGCTCCACCGACACCGGCTCCCCCGCGGCAAACAGGACCCCCTCCAGGGCGGAC
This sequence comes from Pseudoflavonifractor sp. 60, assembly GCF_009911645.1. Lineage (GTDB taxonomy): Bacteria > Bacillota > Clostridia > Oscillospirales > Oscillospiraceae > Lawsonibacter. The sequence goes on along the minus strand of NZ_QWKI01000076.1, from coordinate 22,219 downwards.
TCCAACTCTTTCACTTCCACTGGGGGCGCCTCCTCTCTCCGTCCTGGGCTTCTAATCATTTTCTGAGGTAAATTCAATCTGCCCCTCCTCCTGAGTTGAGGTGACGGTACAGTCCGACTCCGTCCCCGCCAGCAGCAGACGGCGGGCCTTACATAGCTCCAACACCGCCAGGAAGGTGGCCACCACCTCCGACCGGCTGCGGCTCCCCTGAAACAGGGCTCTGAACCGGGTTACGCCGAACTGGACCAGCCTGTGAAGGATCTCCCCCGCCTTGTCGGACACAGGGTAGGGCTCCCGGCCCACAATGCCCTGAAAGGCGGCCATGGGCGGGGGCAGCTTATTGTCCGACCGGCTCAGCACGGCGGTGATGGCCCGCAGCAGGTCCTTCTTGTCGTGGACATAGCGGTAGGTCTTATCCGGCTGGACCACCTCGGGCACCTTGGTCAGATAGTCCTGGCCCACCCGGTAGCGGCTGTCCAAAGCGGGGACCACCGCCTTGATCTTCAGATAGTTTTCATTGCGCTGGTGGGCCTCCAAAGTGGCAATGAGCTGTTCCATCTCGCTCATAGCCTCTTCATCGTTGATGGACAACAGCATCCGGGTCTTAATAAACACCAGGTGGGAGGCCATGGTGACAAAGTCGCTGGCCACCTCCAGGTCCAACTCCCGCCGCTGGTTCATCCACTCCATGTACTGGTCTAAAATCAGAGATATCTGAATGTCCTTAATTTCCAGCTTGTTTTTGCTCAGCAGATGAAGGATCAGGTCCAGGGGCCCCACAAAGTCCTCCATATTCTCCTCTTTTGCCTTCACCACCCCTTCCAGGCGGTAAATGGGTGCCTCCAAGGGCCCACCTCCCCATTTTAGGATGAACGTTCCAATTATTATACCAGTTTATCTGAGAAAAGACAAGTTAAATTCCATCTGGGCATAAAAAAAGTAACCGCCGCCCTTGAGGGGTGACGGTTACAACTTCTCAACGAACCCGGGACAGCAATTATTGCTCAATTCCTGTGAGAATAGCTCCCAGCAGCTCCTCCCTGCCGGTCCCCTTTTCTGCGGAGAAGGGAATGAGGGTATCCTCCTCCCTCAGCGCCAGAGTGTCCCAAATGACCTGGAGGTTGGGCTCGATCTCGCTCTTTTTCAGCTTATCCAGCTTGTTGGCCACGACGACCAGAGGGCACCCCGTATCCCGGAACCACCGGGCCATGGTGCAGTCGTCGGCGGTGGGCTTGTGCCGGGCGTCCACAATCATTACCCCCAGGGTCAGCAGGTCGGGCCGGGAAAAATAGTCCTCCATCAGCTTGCCCCACCGGTCCCGCTCCGCCTTGGACACCTTGGCGTAGCCATAGCCGGGCAGGTCCACCAGGTAGAAGGTCCTGTCAATACTGAAATAGTTCACATGGATGGTCTTCCCCGGCGCGGCCCCAACCCGGGCGAAGTTCTTCCGGTTGAGCAGCCGGTTAATCACCGAGGACTTGCCCACATTGGACCGCCCGGCAAAGGCCACCTGGGGCAGGCCGTCCTGAATGAAGTTCTTCGGCGAGACGGCGGACAGTACAAACTCCGCCTTTTGCAGGTTGACAGTCATCCTTCCCACCTCACTGGATCATCTGGGAGCTGCCCTCCGCCGGGGACGCAGGGGGAACAGGGGGCAGCTCCTGGGCCTTTTGGGCACGCCCCCGCTTTCTGGGGAGCGCTGCCGGTTCCATAGGACGGTTCAGGGCGGCCTCCAGCACCTGGTCCGCCCGCTCCACCAGAACAAACTGGAGCGCCTTGCGGACGGTCTGGTCGATCTCCTCCAAATCCTTGGCGTTCTCAGCGGGAATGATAACCGTCTTGATGCCGCTGCGGAAGGCGGCCATAGTTTTCTCCTTGAGTCCCCCGATGGGCAGGACCCGTCCCCGCAGGGTCACCTCCCCCGTCATAGCCAGCCCCCGGCGCACAGTGGTCCCGGTGAGGGCGGACACCATGGCAGTGGTGATGGCGATGCCGGCGGAGGGCCCATCCTTGGGAACGGCCCCTTCAGGGAAATGGACGTGAATGTCCTTCTCCTTGTAGAAGTCGGCGGGGATGTTCAGCCGCTCGGCCTGACTGCGGATAAAGCTGAGGGCGGCGTGGGCCGACTCCTTCATCACGTCCCCCAGGTTGCCGGTGAGCTCCACCTTGCCGGAGCCGGGGACCACGTTGACCTCCACCTCCAGCAGCTCGCCCCCCACGGAGGTCCAGGCCAGGCCGTTGACCACGCCAACCCACTCCTCCAGGGCCCGGCGTTCCGGGTGGTAGCGGGGCACGCCCAAATACTCCTCCAACTCCTTCTCGGTGACCTTGAGGGCCTTTGCCTCCTCCGACACCACCTTCATGGCGGCCTTGCGGCAGACAGCGGCCAAGCGGCGCTCCAACACACGGACCCCCGACTCCCTGGTATAGGCGGCAATCATCTCCCGCAGGGCCCCGTCAGACACCTTCAGCTGTGCCTTGGTCAGGCCGTGGCGCTTCAGCTCCTTGGGCAGCAGATGTCTCTTGGCAATCTGCACCTTCTCCTCATCGGTGTAACTGGACAGCTCTATGACCTCCATCCGGTCCAGCAGGGGCCGGGGAATGGTCTCGGTGGTGTTGGCGGTGGTGATGAACATGACCTGGGACAGGTCGAAGGGAATCTCCAAAAAGTTGTCTCGGAAGGTGGAGTTCTGCTCCCCGTCCAGCACCTCCAACAGGGCAGAGGCCGGGTCCCCCCGGTGGTCGCGGCCCAGCTTGTCAATCTCGTCCAGGAGGATCAAAGGGTTGCAGCTCTGGGCCTGGTTGATGGCGCTGATGATCCGCCCCGGCATGGCCCCCACATAGGTCTTCCGGTGGCCCCGGATCTCCGCCTCATCGCTGACACCGCCCAGAGAGATGCGGGCCAGCTTCCGGTTCATGGCCCGGGCCATAGACATGGCGATGGAGGTCTTGCCAACCCCTGGCGGGCCCACCAGGCAGATGATCTGTCCCTTCAGCTCGGGGGCCAGCTGGCGCACTGCCACAAACTCCAGGACCCGCTTTTTCACCTTGTCCAGGCCGAAGTGGTCCTGGTCCAGCACCTTGGCCACGGCGAACACATTGGCCTTCTCCCTGGTGGTCCTGCCCCAGGGCAGCTCCAGGCAGATATCCAAATAGTTGCGCAGGACGGTACTCTCCGAGGAGCTGTAGGACTGCTTGGCCAGCCGGTTCAGCTCCTTATTCAGCTTCTCCCGCACCTGGTCGGAGAGATGGGCCCGGGCAATCTTCTCCCGGTATTCCTCAATCTCGTCAGCATCCTCCCCCAGCTCAGACTGGATGGCCTTCATCTGCTCCCGGAGGTAGTAGTCCCGCTGGTGGACACTCATCTGCTCCCGGGCCCGCTCCTGGATCTCCTGGTCCAGGGAGAGGATCTCCACCTCCCGCATCAGCAGACTGTAGAGCTTCTCCAGCCGTTTGGCGGGACGCAGCTCCTCCAGAATCATCTGCTTATCGCTGTTGCGCATAGGGATGTTCTGGGCCACATAGTCGGCGATGTGCCCCGGGTCCTGGCTGGCCAGCACGTGGATCATCAGGTCGGGGGACAGCTTGGGGGACAGCTCCGCGTAGTCCTGGAACAGCTCATAGGTGGATCGCATCAGTGCCTCTGTCCTGGCGCTCCCCCGGGCCGGAGGATCGGAGACCTGAATCTCCTGCACCTCCGCCTCCAGGTGGGGCTGGGTCCGCACCAGCTGGAGCAGACGGCCCCGGGCCTGGCCCTCCACCATAACCCGCACGTTGTCGCCGGGCATCCGCAGGATCTGGCGGATATTGGAGATGGTCCCCACCTGATACAGGTCCTGGGTCCCCGGCTCCTCCACCGCAACATCCTTCTGTCCCACCAGGAACACGGGGCTCCCGGCGGTCATAGCCGTCTCCAGCGCCTTGACGGAGGCCTCCCGGGCCACTTCAAAGTGGATCAGCACATTGGGGAACACGGTCAGTCCCCGCAGAGCGATGGCGGGCATAGTGGCGGTTTGGAGAATATCCCATTCTTTACTCATGGTCCTTCACTTCCTCTCGGGGAATTTTCTGTTTCCTCTCTGGGCGGGGTGAAACAGCAGCGCTTGTGGCAACGGGGCAGGACAGACGCCCCGCTCGGTTGGGGCGGGGCGTCCATTTGTTTTCATCAGCCGGCTCTGCCCCGGCCCCGACTGGCAGGCCGTTCTACCTGTAGAGTAGCCTTGCCCAGCTTGGGGCGCTGGGTGCGCTCCGGGTCCCGGGTCAGCTGGGGAGGCTCCCCGTCCTCGACACACGCCCCGGTAATGGTCACCTTGACAATGGTGGGATCGGAGGGGATGTCATACATGATCTGATTCATTACCTCCTCCAGAATGGCCCGCAGGCCCCGGGCGCCGATCTCCCGGGCCACCGCCCGACCGGCTACCGCCTCCAGGGCCTCCTGGGTAAACTCCAGCTCCACCTCGTCGTAGTCCAGCAGCACCTGGTACTGCTTCACCAGAGCGTTCTTGGGCTCGGTGAGGATACGCACCATCTGTTCCCGGTTCAGGGATTCCAGAGTTGTGACCACCGGCATACGGCCCACCAGCTCAGGGATGATGCCGTACTTCAGCAGATCCTGGGGCTGGATCTCCTGCATCAGCTCGCCCACGTTGCGTTCCTTCTTGCTCTTGATCTCCGCGCCAAAGCCCAGAGACCGCCTGTCCAGCCGGTGCTCGATGATCTTGTCGATACCGTCGAAGGCACCGCCGCAGATAAAGAGGATGTTGTGGGTATCGATCTGGATAAACTCCTGGTGAGGGTGCTTCCGCCCGCCCTGAGGGGGAACGTTGGCTACAGTGCCCTCCAGGATCTTCAGCAAGGCCTGCTGAACCCCTTCGCCGGACACGTCCCGGGTTATGGAGGTATTTTCGCTCTTCCGGGCGATTTTATCCATCTCATCAATATAGATGATGCCCCGCTCCGCCAGCTCCACATCGTAATCGGCAGCCTGGACCAGACGCAGAAGGATGTTCTCCACATCGTCGCCCACGTAGCCCGCTTCCGTGAGGGTTGTGGCGTCGGCAATGGCGAAGGGCACCTTCAGAACCCGGGCCAGGGTCTGGGCGAAGAGGGTCTTGCCGCAGCCGGTGGGGCCCATGAGGAGGATGTTGCTCTTTTGCAGCTCTACATCCTCCGCCCCGCCGAAGTAGATGCGCTTATAGTGGTTGTATACCGCCACCGACAGTGCCACCTTGGCCTTCTCCTGGCCGATGATATACTGGTCCAGGACGGCATGGATCTCCTTGGGCGTGGGGATGGCATCGGGGATCTCCCCTAAAAACTGGTCCTCCTCGTCCAACAGGGAGTCCGCCCCCATGGCCTCCATACAGAGGCTGACACACTCGTTGCAAATATAGACGCCCGGACCGGCGATCATCCGCCTCACCTGGTCCTGGTGCTTGCCGCAGAAGGAGCAGCGCACCCGTCTCTCGTCATTGATTGCCATTGGAAACACCTCATTTATGTCCGGACTGGCTGTCCGGCTGCTGGTAATTACCGCTTATCGATCACCTTGTCGATCAGGCCATACTCCATGGCCTCCTGGGCGGTCATAAAGTTGTCCCGCTCGCAGTCGGCGGTAACCACCTCAATGGATTTGCTGGTATTTTCGGACAGGATCTGGTTCATCCGCTTCTTGATAATCTCCAGACGGCGCAGATGGATGGCCATATCGGTGATCTGACCCTGGGTCCCGGCGGAGGGCTGGTGGATCATAATCTCGGCGTTGGGCAGGGCCAGCCGCTTGCCCTTGGCCCCCGAGGACAGCAGGAAGGCCCCCATGGAGGCGGCCATTCCGATACAGATGGTGGACACGTCGCACTTGATATACTGCATGGTGTCGTAAATGGCCATCCCCGCGGTAACGGAGCCGCCGGGGCTGTTAATATAAAACTGGATATCCTTGTCCGGGTCCTGGGCCTCCAGATACAGCAGCTGGGCCACAATCAGAGAGGCAGTGGTGTCGTTGACCTCCTCCGACAGCATTACAATGCGGTCATTGAGCAAGCGGGAGAAAATATCATAGGACCGCTCGCCCCGGTTGGTCTGCTCTACTACATAGGGAACTAAACTCATGGTAATACTCCTTTTTTCAGTTGGGATACCAGATTATACCCACTCGTCGGGAAAATCATTCCGTTTCACAGACACGTGCGCCCGGGGCGGCTGCCACCGCCCCGGGACGTATGGTAATTTACTCTTCAGCGGACTCCTCAGTCTTCTCAGCGGGCTCCTCGGCCTTCTTCCTGGTCCGGGTGCGCTTGGGCTTCTCCCCGTCCTCTCCGTCCTTCTTGGCGGGCTTCTTCTTGGTGGCCTTGGCGCTGGACAGCACCAGCTCGCTGGCCTTGCGCAGAGACAGGTCGCTGCGCAGGGCATCGGGGGAGATAATGGCTCTCACCTGATCGGCGGGCATATTGTACTGCTCGCCCAGCTTGACGATTTCCGCTTCAAACTCCTCATCAGAGACCTGAATGTTCTCTGCCTTGGCCACAGCGGTGAGGGCCAGCTCCATCTGGACCTGCTTCAGGGCGGCGGGCTTGGCGGAGGCGCGCATCATCTCCACGCTCATGCCCATCATGCCCAGGTAGTCCTCCATGCGCATTCCCTGGCTCTGGAGGCGCATGGCGTAGTCCTCCATCAGCCGGTCGGTCTGAACCTCCACCATGCCGTCGGGGATCTCGCACTCCATGTTCTCCACCAGCTGCTCAATCACGGCGTTCTCAAAGTCGCTCTGGGCCTGGGTCTTCTTGCGCTCCAGCAACTTGTCGCCCAGATCCTTGCGGAAGTCGGCCAGAGTCTCGAACTCCGACACGTCCTTGGCAAACTCATCGTCCACCTCGGGGGCCTGGGACTCCTTCACCTCGTTCACCTTCACATGGAAGATGACCGCCTTGCCTGCCAGCTCGGCGTGGTAGTCCTCGGGGAAGGTGATGTCAATATCCTTCTCCTCGCCGGCCTTCATACCAATAACCTGCTCCTCAAAGCCGGGAACGAACATACCCGCGCCCAGCTTCAGGTCGTAGTTCTCGCCCTTGCCGCCCTCGAAGGGGGTCCCGTTGTCAAAGCCCTCAAAGTCAATGACTGCGGTGTCGCCCTTCTTGGCCTTGCGCGTGACGCTGACCAGGCGGGTGGCCCGGTCGATGTAGGGCTTCAGCTCGCCGTCAATGTCCTGATCGGTGACCTTGGGCTCCTCCTTGTAGGCGGTAATGCCCTTGTACTCGCCCAGCTTGGCCTCGGGCCGGACGGAGACCAGCGCCTTGAAAGTAAAGCCGTCCTTGCCCACCTCCACAATCTCCATCTTGGGGTAGCCCACGTCGTCCAGCCCCTGCTCCTTCACGGCCTCGTCATAAGCGGCGGGGTAAGCCTCGTTGATGGCGTCCTCGTAAAACACGCTGGCGCCGTACATCCCCTCAATGATCTTCCGGGGGGCCTTGCCCTTGCGGAAACCGGGGACGTTGATCCGTCCGCGGTTTTTCAGATAGACCTTCTGGATGGCGGCCTCGAACGCCTCAGCCTCCACCTGAATGGTGAGCTCGACGGTGCTCTTTTCTTTCTTCTCAACACTGGTGACCTTCATTTGTTAATTTCCTCCTGTCGGCCCTGCAAGCCGCTCCCGCAGCGGGGCCGTTTTACTTTTGCCACGATATTTTATCAGATATGCGGCGGTTTGAACAGTCTTATTTTGAAATTTCCCTGAATTTTTCCTATTTTATTTTTGGCAGAGCCCAGAATACGGCATTTTGACGGGATTTCGCCCCTCTAAAGGAGACACACCGGTCGAAATCCCACATAGTCTGCAGCCACCAGCCGGTAATCCACCGCCCCCTGCCGCCCGGTAACGGCCAGCCGGTGGCTCCCGCCGTGGAGGTGGCCGTAGCAGCAGAGGGTCACGCCGTACCGCTCCAGCAGGTCAATAATCTCCTGGCAGCGGTAGCCCTGGTACAGGGGCGGGTAGTGGAGAAAGCACAGCTTCTCCCTGTCCCCCGCCGCCTTCAGGGACGCCTCCAGCCGGATCAGCTCCCGGTTAAAAATTTTGGCGGAGTGCTCCCCCCGGTCCTCCTCATAGAACCAGCCCCGGGTCCCGCACAGGGCGGTGTCCCCGTAGAAGTGGCAGTTGTTGTGGAGGATATCCAGAGTGGAAAAGCCGTTGTCCTGAAAAAAACTCTTCATCTTCGCAGCGGTCATCCACCAGTAGTCGTGGTTGCCCTTGAGCAGCAGCTTGCGCCCCCCGGGCAGGGCGTCCAAAAAGGCGAAGTCCTCCCGGGCCTCCTCCAGGCTCATGCCCCAGGACACATCGCCGCACACCACCACCGTGTCCTCCGGACCCACAATCTGAAAGCCCTCCCGCAGTTTGTCCACGTAGCCCGTCCAGCCTCCGCCGAACACATCCATGGGCTTGTCGCTGCCCAGGGACAGGTGGGTATCTCCAATGGCGTACAGGGACATAGGCTTACTCCAACAGAGACAGCACCGCATCCACCATACGGCCCTTCTCCACTACCTGAGTGAAGCGGACCTGCTTGTCTCGCAGTCCCGCCAACGGGGCGGGGGCGGGCTGACCGGTCTTGGCGGTGAGCTGGTCCAGGGCGTCCAGACCGGAGGCGATGCCGGTCTCTCCCAGGGCCTCCAACACGCTGGAGCAGAACTTGAAGGGGCTGGCGGTGGAGGCCACGATGGCGGGGGTGTCGTCCCCTGTCTCTCTCCGGTACTGCTCCAGAGCAGAGAAGGCCACAGCGGTGTGGGTATCAATCAGATAGCCGTGTCTGCCGTACGTCTCCCGGATCATCCGCTGGGTTTCCCTGTCGTCGCAGCAGTAGCCCTTAAAGCGCTTTTGCAGCTTGTCCTTAACCCGGTCGCTCACCTGATACCGGCCCACATCGCTGAGCCGGGCCATGTAGTGCTTCACCTCCGCCGGGTCCCCGGTGAGGGAGTACAGCAGCCGCTCCAGATTGGAGGAGATGAGAATATCCATAGAGGGGGACATGGTGTTGTAGAACGTCCGGTTCCGGTCGTAGACGCCGGAGCTCAGGAAGTCGGTGAGCACATTGTTGCGGTTGGAGGCGCAGATCAGCTGGTCGATGGGCAGGCCCATTTCGCGGGCGTAGAAAGCGGCCAAAATATTGCCGAAATTGCCGGTAGGCACACAGATATTTACACTCTGACCGGGGGCAATCTTTTCGTCCCGCAGCAGGTCGCAGTAGGCAGAGATATAGTAGACGATCTGAGGCAGGACCCGGCCCCAGTTGATGGAGTTGGCAGAGGAGAAGAAGTAGCCCCGGCGCGCCAGCTCCCGGCGGAGCCGCTCGTCGGAGAAGAGCCTCTTTACGCCGGTCTGGGCGTCGTCGAAGTTGCCCACCACGGCGGCTACCCCCACGTTGCCCCCCTCCTGGGTTACCATTTGCAGCTCCTGGACCTGGGAAACCCCGTCCTTAGGGTAGAACACCAAAATTTTAGTCCGGGGCACATCCTTAAAGCCCTCCAGGGCCCCTTTGCCCGTGTCGCCGGAGGTGGCCACCAGAATGCAGGCCGTCTTGTCCTCCTCTGTCTTCACCAGGGAGGCGGACAGCAGGTGGGGCAGCATTTGCAGGGCCATGTCCTTAAAGGCGCAGGTGGGGCCGTGCCACAGCTCCAGACAGTGGGTATTGCCGTCCAACGTGTGTACCGGAGCCACCGCCGGAGAGTCAAATTTGTCCGGTCCGTAGGCGGCGTTCGCGTAGTCGGTAAGCTCCTTGACGGTGAACTCCTCCAGAAACATCTTCATAATGTACACCGCCCGCTGCTGATAGGCCATGGATTTGATGTCCTCCAGCGCCTTGCCGGGCAGCTTGGGGATATAATAGGGCGTCAGCAGGCCGCCGTCCTTGGCCAGTCCCTGGGCGATGGCCTGGGAGGCGGAATATTGCATCGAAGTGTCCCGTGTACTGATATAGCGCATAGCTAATCCTTCCATTCTTTTGTTGTGGACGGCCTGAACCGCCCCGCTTTTCTGATACAGTATTATGCCAGCTTTTTCCCCGGAGGTCAAGGGATTTTGTGCTCAAAAGGCGTTTTTCCAGTGGCGCAATTCGGGGGATTTTGTCTGAATGCCCTGGGGCGCGTAAATCTCCACCACGTCAAAGCGGGGTTGGAGGCCGGTGGGGTGCTCCGCCAGATAGAGCTCCGCCGTGGTGCGCAGCTTCCTCTGCTTGCGCTGGTCCACACAGGCGGCGGCGGTGCCATAGGTGTCGCTCTTGCGCAGTTTCACCTCTACAAAGCAGAGATAAGTCCCATCCTCCGCAACCAGGTCCAGCTCCCCGAACCGGCAGCTCCAGTTGGCGGCCGTAATGGTGAAACCCTTGTCACGCAAAAATGCTGCCGCCTGGTCCTCCCCCCAGCGGCCCAGCAGACGGCTGGCCTGTCCGCTCACGGCTCCTCCACCTCCGCTTTCGGCAGCTCTGCCCCCTTCAAAAAGGTGCGCCGGTGGATGGGACTGGGGCCGTATTGGGCCAGCAGCTCATAGTGGAGCTTGGTCCCATAGCCCTTGTGCCGGTCAAAGCGGTACTTGGGGTACTGCGCCGCCATTTCCACCATAAACAGGTCCCGGCTCACCTTGGCCAGGATGGACGCCGCCGCAATGGAGGCCGACAGGCTGTCCCCCTTTACCAGACAGCGGTGGGGAGTGGTAATGGCGGCCCTCTTCCCCTGGTCCCGGTTGCCGTCGATGAGGGCGAAGTCCGGCCTCTGGGACAGGCCGTCTATGGCCAGCTGCATGGCCTTCATCCGGGCGCTGAGGATATCCGTCCGGTCAATCTCCGCCGCGTCCACAAAGGCCACCGACCAGGCCAGGGCCCTCTCCTGGATGACAGGGAAAAGTACTTCACGGCGCTTTTCGGTCAGCTTCTTGGAGTCGTCCAGCCCGGGCAGCTCCACCCCCAGAGGCAGGATCACCGCCGCCGCATACACCGGCCCCGCCAGCGGCCCCGCCCCCGCCTCGTCGCAGCCGCAGACCAGTCCCCAGCCCTGGGAGATGGCCTCCTGCTCATATTGCCAAAGATCCATAGTCACCCCTCCTTCCAGCGTTCCAGGTCCTCGAACCAGTGCCACAGAAAATCGTAGTCGGTCAGCCGCTCATGGATCAGCTTGATCTGGTACGTCTCCTCAAATTCCGGGATCAGAGAGCCGCAGAAGTACCACTCCAGCAGGGTCCTGAAGTCCGGGGCACAGGGAAAGCCGCCCTCCGCCCAGCAGGCCTCGTCCCACTCCTCGTCGTGGGGAAAGGACACCAGAGTCCAGGTCCTCACGTCCCCCTCCCTCACCTGCTCCAGAGGCTTGGACAGGTCCCAGAGCAGCCAGTCGCTGTCCCAATTTCCAACCGGCAGATATTTTCCATACTGCTCCGGCGCGGCCCGATAGGAGTCTGGAAAACAGCCCCTCGCGCGGCTGCGAAATTCTTCCATCTGCCCGTCCATGATCCCGCCAACCATTGTGTTCAGGCTGATGGGACACAGATTCAATTCATCGTTGGCCCCCCAGAGGCTGTCGTGGAAGCTGTAGTCCATCTGGTAGGACTGGAGAAAGGCCCGGTAGAGGGAGGGCAGCTTGAGCTGATACCGCTCCTCGAAGGCGGCAATCTGTCCGTCCGTGACCCCGGTGGGCACCAGGCCGGTCTTTTCAAACCAGCCTCGGGCCGCCAGCGTCTGAAAGGCCCGCTCCACAAATTCTTTCTCCTCTTGCACTGTCCCCCTCCTCATTTTTCCGGCACCTCCAGGGTAAACCGCCCCAGCTTCCCGCCCCGGTACTCGTCCAGCAGGACCCGCGCCATACGCTCGGTGTCCAGCTCGTTGCCGGAGACCCGCATCCCCCGCTTGGCGGCAGCGGCCTGGAGCAGACGGTAGCCCCAGGCCACGTCGTTCTCCCCTTCTTCCCGCCCGGGGACCTGGCTCAACTTGTAGGTGTCCAGCAGAGCCTGGGGATAGCGCTCCCCCAGCAGGGTCATAAAGTGACAGCCCAGAGTCTCCACATCCATGATCTCGTCCTTCACCGCCCCCGTAAAGGCCAGACTCATGCCAGTCTGCTCGTCCTCAAACTTGGGCCAGAGAATGCCCGGGGTATCCAGCAGGTCCAGCCCCTGGTCCACATGGACCCACTGCTTCCCACGGGTCACGCCAGGACGGTCGCTGGCCTTGGCCGACTTCTTTTTAGCCACCTTGTTGATGAAGGTGGACTTGCCCACGTTGGGCACCCCCACCACCATGGCCCGCACCGGACGGCCCACCTGGCCCTTCTCCCGCCAGCGGGCAATCTGCTCTCTGAGCACTCCCTGGATGACCTGGGAGAACTGATTGACGCCTCGGCCGGAGCGGGCGTCGGTCTCCAGAACCGAGTAGCCCTGACCGCAGAAATAGGCCGCCCAACGTTTGTTCTGGGCGGGGTCGGCCTGGTCCGCCCGGTTCAGGACGACGAGCCGGGGCTTTCCGGCGCAGATGGCGTCAATATCCGGATTGCGGCTGGACTCGGGAATGCGGGCGTCGATGATCTCCACCACCACGTCCACCAGCTTCAGGTCGGCCTCAATCTGCCGCCGGGTCTTGGTCATATGACCGGGGTACCATTGGATGTTCATAATGTCCCCTCCTTTTTGATTTCGGCCAGGGTGCCCTCAATCTCCTGAAATGCCTCCTGGAACCGCGGAGCTTCCCACCTCTGCCGCGCTTCGTCCAGCAGCTGCTCCGCCTGGCTGTACTCCTTGTTCTGGATGGCCGCCAGTATATCCAGAATTGCGATGTTGCCGCTGTACAGCCCACCCTATTCGCTGGGGCTCAAAAATGCTTTGACTGTCACGGTACAGCATCAGGGCCTTCTCCCCCTGCCCCGTTTGAAAATAACAGGTGCAGAGATTCAGTCGGCAGACCGTCTTCACCGCCGTGCCCACCAGCCCCCTGTCTGAGAGCCCCTCCAACAGCTCGATGGCTTTGTCAAACTCCTTCAGGTCAATATACCCGGCGGAGAGGTTCATCATCAAAATATTTCTCAAGTTCTGCCCCTTGGCGGTTTTCAGAAGCTGCTCCACTCCGGCAATGTACTCCCGGGGCTTTTGGGCCTCCAGCAGCGGAACCAGCCTTTGCATCTTCTTCTGGTAAAAAACATTGTAGACCACATTGACCAGCACCGCCCCCAGCACAACCGCTGCCGCTGTGACCCAATACCAGCGCAGGAACACATCCCGGTCAATGTGCAGCGCCTTTTGAAGCACGACTGACACCAGACCGATGCACACCCCAATCGCAATGATCTTCCAAAGCCGTTTCATCCGCTCCGTCCTTCTTTCAGAAATTTGTAAGAAATATGAAAACTTTTTTGTAAGAAACGTCTGCTATCCTCTCCCTGTAAATTTTTCCAAGGAGGGAATCACATTGAGCTTTTTCACATTAAAAACTGTTGCCCTGCTGTCCATGCTGTGGGACCACGTCACCTACGTCTGGCCCCTGGCCCTGACGCTGGAAGTCCTGTTCTTCCCCGACGTGTCAGAATCCATCCCGGCGCTGCTGGTCCTCCAGCGGGCCACCGACTACCTGGGCCGCATCGCCGCCCCCATCTTCCTGTTCTCCATCGCCAACGGCTACCGCCACACCCGCAATTTCAACAAATACGCCCTGCGGCTGCTGGTCTTCGCCTGTCTGGCGGAATACCCTTATTATCTCCTGTTCGGCTTCCACGGCAACATCATGTTCACTCTGCTCCTGGGCCTGCTCACCCTGCGGCTGATGGACTGGGGCAACGGGAAGCGGACAGGGCTGGGGTACGTCCTGGCGGTGGGCCTTGTAATCCTGGCCCACCATTTCAGGCTCACTGAGGGCGGCGGACGGTACATCCTGTTCATCCTGGCCTTCTACCTCACCGAACAGTGGCCGGTCCGGAAAAAGGTCCTGCTGTGGCTGGTGCTCATGCCCCTGTTCCGGTATGGGCTGATCTGGGAGTTTTTCGCCGAACAGCTGTTCACCTACCCCTGGTTCCATATGCTGTGCATCAACGCGGTGGGCCCCCTGCTGGGGGTTGCCTTCACCTTCTTCTACAACGGGAAGAAGGGCCCCGCCTTCCCAGGGGACAAATATCTGTGGTATGTCTTCTACCCCGCCCATCTCCTTCTGCTGGGGCTGGCGCAGAGGGCAATGCTGGGGGTATGACCTTACATCGGCCTTAAATTTTGGTTGAGCCTGTCCACCATCCAGCCGAGGCGGCTTTTGCGTCCGGCGTCGGTCTTGGCGTCATAGTAGGCCCGGGCATAGGTCTTTCGCACCGACGGGGGCATGGCCTGGAAATTTGAACAAGCGGGCTCATGCCCCTCCAGCAGTGCAGCTACGAAGGCGACCTGTTCCTCGGTAAGTCCCATCAGGTCCGGCGCGTCCCACTGGCCGTTTTCCTTGGCCTCCTCTATTTTCGCCCGGCCAAAGTCAGTCATAAGCCCCTGCTTTTCCAGGTCCTGGACCAGCGCCTTGTTTTTCTCTGACCACTTGCTTTTCTGCCTGCGCTGAGAAAAATATTTCTTATAGGCTTTATCGTCTATTTTTTCCATCCGCCCGTCAATCCAGCCGAAACAGAGGGCCTCCTCCAGCGCTTCCCCTGCCTTTAGGGTTTTCGGTCCACCGGCCTTGCCGAATAAGAGCCAAATGCCGGCGTTGGTTGTACAGTGCTCTGAAAGCCAGTTGCGAAAAGCTTCCCGGCTAGCAAATTCCATGATATCGCTCATCATACCTCCGCCTTTCCTTCTTCCTGCAATTTAAGAAAAAGCAGCGGCTTACGCCGCTGCTTTTTTGAATCACAGCAATTCCTTGACCTTGGCGGCCTTGCCCACGCGGTTGCGCAGATAGTACAGCTTGGCGCGGCGCACCTTGCCCCGGCGGACCACCTCCACCTTCTCCACAGTGGGAGAGTGCAGGGGGAACACCTTCTCCACGCCGATGCCGTAGGAGATACGGCGGACGGTGAAGCTCTCCTCGATGCCGCCGTGCTTCTTGGCGATGACGGTGCCCTCGAAGACCTGGATACGCTCACGGTTGCCCTCTTTTACCCGCAGGTGAACCCGGACGGTATCGCCAATGGACACCTTGGGGGGCTCGGCCTTTGTGTACTTCTCGGTAAATGCTTTCATCAGATCCATGGTTTACTTCCTCCTGTTATATAGGCGTTCATTCCGGCTCTTGTCTCACTGGCAGGGACGCCGCAGAGGACCGCCCGTTATTCAGACCAAAGCAGTATACCACAGGAAATACCAGATTGCAAGTGTTTTTTACACTGCGCTGTAAATTTCCCGGTGAACCCGGGACAGGACCACGGTCACCTCCGGAAAGGTCTCGGCCAGCCGCCGGACCAGGGGGGCGCACACCACGTTCTCCGTGGGGAAGTGGCCGGCGTCCATCAGGTTCAGCCCCAGGTCCCGGGCGTCCAAGAAGTTGTTATACTTCAAATCGGCGGTGACAAAGGTATCGCACCCGGCGGCCAGGGCGTCCTCCATCATGGACCCGCAGGCCCCGCCCCCTACGGCCACCTTCCCCACGGGCTTTCCGCCGTCCACAAAGCGCACCGAGGCGGAGCCCAGCTTCTCCTTGACGAAAGCGGCGTACTCCTCCGCGGACAGGCCGGGCCGGTGGACCGTCCCCACTCTGCCGATGCCGTAGGGGCGGCCCTGCTCGTCCACTCCCGCCTGGCACAGCTGGCCGATGTCGCTCAGCTCCAGAATCCGGGCCAGACAGCCGTTCACACCTCCGTGGGCGGCGTCCAGGTTGGTGTGGGCGCAGATGGCGGCGGTCTGGTTCTCTGCCAGCGCCAGCAGAACCCGTCCCACGGGGCTCTCGTCGGTGACCGACTTCACCGGATGGAAGATGACCGGGTGGTGGGACACGATCAGCTCCGCCCCCGCCTGGGCCGCCTCCCGGGCCACCTCCAGTGTGATATCCAGGGCCACCAAAATTTTTGTGACCGCCCGGTCCCTCCTCCCCACCAGAAATCCGGCGTTGTCGAAGTCCTCTTGGGTCGCAAAGGGGGCAATCTGGTCCATAAATTGATAAATATCCTTTACCGCTGCCACTGTTCCCACTCCTTTTTCATCTCAACGAGGCCGCTTCGGACCTCCTCCAGCGCCCAGCGGCGGGAGGCGGTTTCCTCTCCCCGCGCCCGGGCCATCCCCTCCAGCGCCCGCCCGGTCCGGGCGATCCACTGGTCCAGCCACTCCCCCCGCAGAGGGGCGCCGGTGTTTTTTCCCGCCCACAGCTCCGCCGGACGCAGGGGGGCCATCTCCCCCGCCCGCACCAGCAGGGCGGTGTAAAGGGTCTCCCCCTCCTTCGCCAGCCGCTCCTCCTCAATTCGGAAACCGCTCCTCTGGAGCCAGTCCCGCAGCTCCGGCATGGAGGACATGGGCTGAAGGACCAGCACCTTGTCCTCCATCGGGCCATCTCCCAGCCACCAGTCCGGGGCCCAGCAGGCGCTCTTCAGGATGTGAACGATGGTCTCTCCGCCCATGCCGGCGATGACGATTATGTCCGCTTCTCTGGGGTCCACCGCCGCCAGGCCGTCGCACAGGCGGAAGTCGATGTCCTCCCCACAGCCCGCCTCCCGGGCGGTCTGCCGGGCCCGGTCCAGGGGGCCCCTGCGCAGGTCGGTGGCGATGATGTAGGCGAACTGCTCCCTGTGCTCCTGGAGCAGCCAGGCCGGCAGGTAGGCGTGGTCGGTGCCCACGTCCACCAGCCAGCCGTTTTTTTTCTGCTGGGCCACCATATCCGCCACCATTTGCAGGCGGGGGGACAGATGTATGGTTTTCAAGGGGGCGCACCTCCTTTTTCAGAAATAAAAGGCCCTCCAGCCGCGCCGGAGGGCCGTACCTTACTGGGCAATCATCTCGTTGACCTTGGCCAGCAGCTCGTTCACGTCCACGTCATGGACCATACAGGCCTGCTCCACCGTCTCGCCCCGGGAGGCGGGACAGCCCAGGCAGTGCATCCCGATATCCATAAAAATCGGGGCGGTCTGGGGTGCGATGGTCAGGATATCGCCGATAATGGTGTCTTTGGTAATGGTCATAATAAAATTCCTCCGTTTTTTAACTCTCAATTGCCAGTTTTTCTCCAGAAAACAAGGGAAATTGAGGCCTTCTGATATGGGATGGGGATAGTATACCCTATCAGTCATGTTTTTGCAACGAATTTTTTTCTTTCCTTTGGGAAAAACCCGAGTTATAATCAGGTGATTTTTCTTGAAAAGGATCTGATACCATGGACAACCCAACACACCCCGCCGCGGAGCGGCTGCTTCCTGTCGCTCTCCTCACCCTCTCCGGCGGGCTCCAGGACACCTACACCTATCTCCGGCGGGGCCGGGTGTTCGCCAACGCCCAGACAGGCAACATCGTCCTTCTGGGGCAGAGCCTGTTTGACGGAGACTGGAGCCGGGCCGCCCGCTACCTCTTCCCTGTGCTGGCCTTCGCCCTGGGGGTCGGTGCGGCGGAGTGGCTCCGGGTCCGCCTGCCCCATTGGCAGAGGCGGGTGCTGGTCTGGGAGATTCTCCTGCTGTTTCTGGTGGGCTTTATCCCCCACTCGCTGGACCAGCTGGCCAATGCACTGGTCTCCTTCTCCTGCGCCATGCAGGTCCAGGCTTTTCGGAAGATGGAGGGCTTCGCCTTTGCCAGTACGATGTGTATTGGCAATCTACGCAGCGGCGTGGAGGCCCTGTGCGCCTTCCTGCGCACCGGAGACCGCCAGGAGGCCCGAAAAGCCCGGCTGTACTTTTTCGTAATTCTCCTGTTCGCCCTGGGGGCCGAGATTGGCAGTCTGGCTGTGGAGCTGCTGGACCTGCCCGCCATCTGGCTGTCCTGCGCGCTGCTGTTCCTCAGTGTACTGCTGCTGCGGTAAACTGGCAGGAAAACGTGCGCAATTGCCTGTTTTCCCTGGTGGACTCTGCCGCCCTGATGGTGTAAACTATGGGCAAAGGAGGAATCACGATGAATTTAGGAAATCATTTATCTCTTGCGCGCAGGAAAAAGGGACTTTCCCAGGAGGCCGTGGCCGAAAAATTAGGGGTCAGCCGGCAGACCATCTCCAAGTGGGAAACCGATGAGACACTGCCCGATATTCGCCAGTCGAAACGGCTTGCGGTCCTGTACGGCGTCACCCTGGATGAGCTGATTGAATTTGATGTGACTTTGCACGAAATTCAGGAGGTGATCGACCGGACCAGCGAGGAAAGCGCCAGCAAAATCAACTGGACCAAGGCCTGGAGCAAAAAATATCCCATCCTGGCCCAGTATCAGTCGGAGGTAGACGTGTCCCGCTACGCCGAAGCTCTGGACCGGCTGCTGACCGACCTGGAACAGACCTATCAATATGACAGGCTGAACGCCATGCTGGTCCTCAAGGACATCCTGGCCTCGATTTGGAACAGCCGCTCATAAGAGAAAAAGTCCGCCTGACGGCGGACTTTTTTTCCTGGCTTAAAATCAGCCCTGCTCGCGCATCTTGGCGAAGCAGTCGCTGCAATAGACGGGCCGGTCAGACTTGGGCTCGAAAGGAACCTTCGCCTCACCGCCGCAGGCGGCGCACACGGCAGTGAAGTACTCACGGGGGCCGCGGGCGGCGTTCTTGCGGGCGTCACGGCAGGGCTTGCAGCGCTGGGGCTCGTTCTGGAAGCCGCGCTCTGCGTAGAACTCCTGCTCACCGGCGGTAAAGGTGAACTCGTTGCCGCACTCTTTGCATACCAGGATCTTGTCTTCGTACATGGATATTCCCTCTCTTTGACTTTTGCCCGGCACTTGGCCTGGGCGTGTGATATTGCGATCAGCTTTCGCTGGATACGCCGCTAGAAATTTGCTGGGCCGTTTTGCGGCGGATACGCTGAATGGCGTTGTCCACCGACTTCTGTGACCGGCCCACCCGCTGTGCGATCTCTCCGCAGGAGAGGCCGTTCAGGTAGGGGGGTAAGATTTGCGCTTCAAACTTGGATAGCCGGCCCTTGAGCGCTTCCAGGCGCTCTTTCCGTTCCTCTCTGCCAATCACCACGTCCTCTGGGTTTTCGGCGCTGGAAGTCAAATATGCGTTGGTTCCGTCAAAAAGAGGGTAGGAAATACTGTGATTTAAAGGCGCGTGTTTACCGCCCTGGGCCGCACGGATGGCGGTATACAGGCGGCTGCGGATACAAATCTCCGCATAGGTTCGAAACGCGGCGTCCCGCCCGGGGTCAAAGCCCCGGATTGCCGTGAGCAGGCCCAGCATACCCTCTTGAATCAGGTCTTCACTGTCTCCCCCTGCCAAAAACAGGGGGCGCGCACACGCGCGAACCAGCCAGCCGTACCGGCAGACCAGCTCTGTTTCGGCCTGGGGAGAACCCTGGGCGGCGCTCAGGCATAACGCCTCGTCTGAGGAATGGTTGGATTTCTCTTCCATAATATCCTCTCGATTATCTTCCATAATAAACAAAATGTTCAGATTTGTCAAGTGTTTTCCCGAAAAAGTTTGTTTAAATTTTCCAGTCGTCCCGATTTCCGGCTAAAACAGTGCATTTCGCTCACATTTCCCGGATTAAATTGGCCAGGCGCTGGGCAGTTTCCTCAGCGGTCTGCTGAGTTTTTGCCTCCACCATGACCCGCATCAGGGCCTCGGTGCCCGAGGGGCGGACCAAGATACGGCCCTCGTCGGACAGAGCTTCCTCCTCCCGGGCGATGGCCTGGGCCAGGAGAGGGCTGGCCATTGCGGCTTTTTTGGCGTCGTTGTCGGCCACGGGGATGTTGATGAGCACCTGGGGATACCGTGGGCAGGCGCTGAACACCTCCGACGCTTTTTTGCCGCTCTCCTTCAGCAGGGCCAGGATCTTCAGCGCAGTGAGCTGGCCGTCGCCGGTGGTGGCGTGCTCCAGGAAGATCATGTGGCCCGACTGCTCGCCCCCCAGCCGGTAGCCCTTTTCCAGCATCCGCTCCAGTACATTGCGGTCGCCCACGTCGGTACACTCCAGCTTTATGCCGTGGTCCTTGGCGTAGAGGTGGAAGCCCAGGTTGGACATGACGGTGGCCACCACGGCGCCGCCGGGCAGCTCTCCCCGGCTCTGCATATCCAGTCCGCAGGCCGCCATGATCTGGTCGCCGTCGATCAAACTGCCCAGCTCATCCACTGCCAGACAACGGTCGGCGTCCCCGTCGAAAGCGATGCCTATGTCGTAGCGGCCCGCCTTCACCATGGCGGCCAGGGCGTCCATGTGGGTGGAGCCGCAGTGGTCGTTGATGTTGATGCCGTCAGGGTCGGCGTTGATGACATCGGTGCGCAGCTTGGAGAAGCGGCCAAAGAGGCGGGCGGCGGTGGTGGAGGCCGCCCCATTGGCGCAGTCCACCAGAATGCGCAGGCCGCCCAGGGTTGAGTCGATGGTGTCCTCCAGGTGGTCTATGTAGTCCTCCGACGCCTTGGGGGCCGCGTAGCTCACCTTGCCGATGTCCGCCCCCGTCTTCATGGGCACGTTGTTGGAACCGAAGAGAACGATGTCCTCGATTTTCTCCTCCAGCTCGTCGGACAGCTTGAAGCCCTGGCCGTTGAAGATTTTAATGCCGTTGTGCTCGAAGGGGTTGTGGCTGGCCGAGATGACAATGCCCGCGTCCGCCTCCGCGTCCACTGTGACCCAGGCCACGCCGGGGGTGGGCAGGGTCCCCAGGTCCAGCACGTCCGCACCGGCGGTACACAGCCCGGAAATCAGGGAGCCCTTCAGCAGGTCGCCCGAGATGCGGGTGTCCTTGCCTATGGTCACCAGCGGCTTGCCCCCCTTCTTTTTGGCCAGCACCGTGGCCGCCGCCAGCCCCACCTTGTAGGCCAGGTCCGCGTCCAGCCCGGCGTTCACAACCCCCCGGATGCCGTCCGTTCCAAATAACTTGCCCATGCTGATGTTACCTTCTTCCATTGTCGTTCTGTGCCCTCGCCGGGCGGGCCTTCTTTTTCTCTGAAGAGAAAAAGAAGCAAAAAGAGACTTTTGCGCAAAACTTCGTTTTGCTTCTGGGCTCTATTTGGGGGACGCTGAAAGGAAATAAGCCCCCGCACAGTAGATGTCTTCAAAGTCAACATGCAGACGGAAGTCTGTGCGCTCTAATACGTTCTGGTACGGTATGATCTGCTTTTCCAGTGTTCCGTTCACCTCGTCAATGTCAATAACGATAGGCGGCAGATCGCTCAGCCTTTCCCCCAGTTCCGCCGGAAGCTTGTCTTTGAGATGATCCAACACCGCCTGGGTTGCGTCGCCCTGGTAGCAGCCCAGCAGCAGGCACTCCCCCCGCCAGGCCGACAGATACAGCGCCAGCGGCTCCTCCTCCAGCGCGCCCTCCTGCCGGATGAAATCCAGCCATTCCTCCAAGCTCTGGACAAAGAGCATGGTCTGGAGCACGGAGGCGTACTGGTGGTAAATTGTCTCATACTCCCCCCTGGAAAGCATCTCCTGTATCCTTTTCACATCTTCACGGACCTGTGCGCTCATATCATCATCCTCCTTCCTGAACCCTTCGGGAGCTTACCTGTTGACCTCCCGCTTGTCGGTTCGGCCCAGAAGATAGTCGATGCTCACATTGAAATATTCCGCCAGGGCGTACAGACGGGGGACGTCCGGATAGCCTCTCCCCTGTTCATAGCAGCGATATCCGCCATCCGACAGCCCCAGATGGACGGCTACCTCATGTTGTTTTATTCCATTCTCTACGCGAATCGCTTTTAATCGGCGCGGAAATTTTTCCATGAAGCAACTCCTCCCCTCTTGACAGAGAGAGCTTTTTAAGGTATACTAATGTAAGTTTAATTATCACTAACGAAAATTTAATTATTATTTGGAGGTCATTCTTATGAACAAACTATCATCTCTACTGTACAGAAACGAAATACTCGACGCTGAGATTGAGGCCTTCTGTGTCAGCGACCCGGAATATATGCAGATGAAAAAGGAATTTTATCAGGCAGCGGAGAAAATTGCCCGGCAGGTGGGTTTTGATGTGTATGACCGCTTTGAGACGTGCCTCTACGCCTACCTGTACCGCACCGCTGACCTCTATTATCTCTTCGGATTGGACCTTCGTCAAGAGCTTTTGCAAACTTTCCTTTAATTCGTAAAGTATCTTTCGTAGGGTATGACGACTTCGGTCCCCTTTTGAAAGGGGGCAAGCGGCTTCGCCGCTTGTGTGGCCCTGCTCCGCAGGGCC
>NZ_QWKI01000075.1 GCF_009911645.1 Pseudoflavonifractor sp. 60 | reverse complement strand
TTCCTAAGACAATCCCCCGCCCTCGCTTCGCTCGGGCACCCCCTTTCAAAAGGGGGCAAGCGGCTGCGCCGCTTGTGCGCTCCTGCGTTTGCGTAGGGTGGGACGACATCGGCCCGCTCCACAAATGGCAGGCAGCCAAAGGCTAATTTCTATCGCTTTGCCGCCGCAAAGTCATAGGCCTCCCGGACCCAGGCCATCAGCTCGTCGTCGATCTCCTCCACAGAGCCAACGACCAGATGGTGGGTCCATCTTCCAGGATATGGCTCGCTGGCCTGGTCTATGCGTGGGGACACCGCCCGGCGGTTCAGACCCAGGGTTATGGTGAGGTAGGGCTCGGGCCGATCCTTGGACCTTCTGGCCTTGAGGAAGGACACCGCCCCGAACACCCGCCGGTTTTTCAGCGTGATCTGGGTCTTTTGGGGCTGGATGACCACGCCTTCCAGCTCCGACAGAAGCCGTTCCTCAAAGGCCCTGTAAAGGGGAATCGCCTGCGGGTGTTCATTGAAAAAGAACATGGTATCCTGGTCCATGGCTCACTCCTCCTTCAGACGTTTTTCCATCACATCCCACACCAGCACACAGCCGCTGTCTGTCACTTCCCTCTGGTGCGCCACCGTACGGTACCCCCGGCGCTCATAGAGGAGGACGGCAGGGAGAGAGGCGTCCACTTGAACGGTATCATGCGCCGCCCCAACGGCCTTCTCCAGCCGGTCCAGAATATAACGCCCATATCCTCTGCCCTGGTACTCCGGCAGGACAAACACCCTGGAGATATGCCCCTCCTCCTGGCTGCCCGTGCCCACCAGCTTCCCGGCATCCAGCATAACGTTCACCTGTCCAGCCTCCACGGCGGCGGCGATCCGCTCCGGGCTGTGCCACTCCAGGAAGTAGTCCACGACCCCCTGGGGGTAGTATTTGGGGTAGACGGCCCGAATGGTCTCCCCCACCAGGGATATGACAGCAGGAACGTCCGTCCGGCACGCCTTTCGGTACTCCATAGTATCTACCTCACAGACTCAGCTGGTCCAGCCCGCCGGCGCCGCCGGGGACGGTCAGGCCCAGATGCTGGTAAGCCTTGGGGGTCACGCACCGGCCCCGGGGAGTCCTGGTCAAAAAGCCCAGCTGCATCAGGTAGGGCTCGTACACGTCTTCCAGGGTCACCGATTCCTCGTTAATGGTGGCGGCCAGGGTCTCCAGCCCCACCGGTCCCCCCCGGTAGTTGTCGATAATGGAGCGCAGCATTCGGTGGTCGATGGAGTCCAGGCCGAGATGATCGATCTCCAAGGCGGTGAGGGCCTCGTCGGCCACCTTTTTGGTGATAACGCCCCCCGCCCGCACCTGGGCGAAGTCCCGCACCCGGCGGAGCATCCGGTTGGCAATGCGGGGGGTCCCCCGGGAGCGGCGGGCAATCTCCATGGCGCCTTCGGACTCAATAGGCACCTCCAAAATCCCGGCGGAGCGGGTCACGATCCAGCTCAGCTCCTCCGGGGAGTACAGCTCCAGCCGCAGCGTAACCCCGAACCGGTCCCGCAGAGGGGCTGACAGCTGCCCCGCCCGGGTCGTGGCCCCAATCAGGGTAAATTTTGGCAGGTCCAGCCGGATAGAGTTGGCCGAGGGGCCCTTGCCGATGATAATATCAATGGCGTAGTCCTCCATAGCGGGGTAGAGGATTTCCTCCACCGACCGGTTCAGCCGGTGGATCTCGTCCACAAAGAGGATGTCGTTTTCATTTAAATTGGTAAGCAGCGCCGCCAGGTCCCCCGCCTTCTCAATGGCCGGGCCGGAGGTGATGCGCACGTTGACCCCCATTTCGTTGGCGATAATGCCGCTGAGGGTCGTCTTGCCCAGCCCCGGGGGACCGTGGAGCAGCACGTGGTCCAGGGGCTCGCTGCGCATTTTCGCCGCCTGGATGAAGACCTCCAGATTGCCCTTGGCCTTCTCCTGGCCGATGTACTCCCGCAGAGTCTTGGGCCGCAGGGAATATTCCCCCTCGTCCTCCTTGGTCAGGGAGGTGGTCACCAGGGGTTCCAGCTCCTCCGGCTCAAAGCCGCCGCCGGAAAAATCAATACTCAAAATTTCACTTCCTTTGTCTTACCACCGCTGAACCAGCTCCCGCAGCTTGTCCAGAAAGGATTCCTCGCCCCAGGTGTTGATCTTCATCCAGACACCCCGGCTGCCCCCGGCAGTAATGCCCGACAGGTGAATCGTTTCCCCGTCTCCCACCAGGGTCAGGGTCATGGACAGCCGGTTGCCGCCGGCAAAGCTGTACCGCTCGTAGACCCGGACGGTGACCCGCACGCCGGCGCTCTGAAAATAGCTCTCCCCCTCAAAGCTGGCGGAGGCGCTTCCGTTGAGGATGCCCTCGTGCAGGTACCGCAGAGCCTGGTCGTAGTCCCCCCGAAGGGTACACTCATATGTCGCCATAATTCCTCCTAAATTACGCTGTCCCGGGTGTAATCGGTGAGGTCGCCAATCTTCTCCACCAACTCCCGGACCCGGAGCTTCCCCTCCATAATGGCTTTCAGCTCTGCGTCGGTGGCCCCAATGAGCTTGACAAAGTCCACCTTGCCGTTGGGAGTTTCGATGGTGCCCGCCTCGTCCAGGGCGGTGACAAAGCCGGTGAGCCTGGATTTCTGGCCCACGTCAAAGCCCAGCTCCTGGCCGGTATAGATGTACTCGTTGGGGAAAAACTGCTCCCCCTTCTCAAAGGTGAGCCGGGCCAGGTCGTTGAAGATGCCCACAACGCACTGCTGCTCGGCCATCTCATCCCCCATCCCCTCCTTGCGCAGCTTCAGGGTGAACTCCAGGCCATAGCCGCTGTACTCCGGGTCGCTCCCCTCCTTCTCGTAGAGGTCGGACAGACCGTAGGTAACAAAGTGGAAATAGTCTCCGCCGTCGTAGGCGCTGACCCCCTGGAGCGGGTCGGGACCTCCCAGCCGCCAGGGAATGAGGCAGCCAAAGTGGCGGGGATTGTCCTGGCCGGGGTACATCCGGTCAAAGGTATCGCTGATGGCGTCCCAACCCGGGGCAGGGTACTCCCCCCTGTCCTCCTGCTTCTGGACCATTTTCTTTTCCTCTTCTGTCATGACGGCGGCTCCTTTCCTCTTATGCTTTCACCATCTTTTTCAGCGCTTCCTTGATAATCTGCTCCAACGTCAGGCTGTCCAGGTCGATCCCCTTCAGAGCGGCGTTGATCTCCCCCTGGGAGTAGCCCAGCACGGCCAGGGCGGCGGTGGCCTCAGACAGCTTGTTCTCCGGGATGACGGTGACCCCGCTGCCGCCGTAGCTCTCCCCGGAGGCGCTGATGGTCTGCCCCTTGGCCAGCTTATCCTTCAGCTCCAAAATCACCCGCTGGGCAATCTTTTTGCCCACACCAGGGACGCAGGTGAGGGCTTTCTCGTCCCCGGTGATGATGGACAGGGCCAGATTGGCCGGGGTGCTGGCGGACAGGATGGACAGCGCCGCCTTGGGCCCCACGCCGGAGACGGAGATCAGCTGTCGGAACAGCCGCAGCTCCTCCGCCGTGGCAAAGCCGTACAGGTCCGCTCCGTCCTCCCGGACATTCAAATAGGTAAAGAGCTTTCCTTTGTCCCCCTTCTTCAGTCCGGAGAGGGTATAGCTGGTGGTGCGGCAGGCGTAGCCCACCCCGCCGCAGTCGATAACCGTCAGATAGGGCTCGATGTGGGCCACCGTGCCGTTGAGATAGTAAAACAAATTGGATTCCTCCTCCGCAAAAGGTCGATCAACGCGTGTCGTATTTTTCCGGGTCAAAGATCCGCTCTGTATTCAGCAGACTGGTGGCAGAGCGGGCGTGGCAGATGGCAATGGCCAAAGCGTCGGCGGCATCGTCGGGCCGGGGCACCTCCCGCATAGACAGCAGCCGCTGGGTCATCAGCATCACCTGCCGCTTGTCTGCTCCGCCGTAACCGGCGACAGCCTGCTTCACCTGCATGGGGGTGTACTCGAAGATGGGGACCCCCAGCTTCTCCGCCGCCAGCAAAATCACCCCCCGCCCGTGGGCCACCGAAATGCCGGTGGTGATATTTTTGGAAAAAAACAGCTCCTCCACCGCCATCTCGTCGGGATGAAAGGTGTGGATCAGCTCCTCCATGTCATTGGAAATTTGCAGCAGCCGGTGGGAGAGCGGGATGCCCGGCGGCGTGGTAATGACCCCATAGCGCAGCAGAGTGTTTTTTTGCCGCTCCGCCCGGATAACTCCAAAGCCGATGGTGGCCACCCCGGGGTCGATGCCTAATATAATCATGCGCTCCTCCTCTGCCCACAATAATACATGGTAAGTATAGCACAAGTCTGGTAAAATGGGAAGAAAGTTTTTCGGCCCTGTGACAATTTCCCCCGCTGCTTTGAGTTACAGGTGAAAGGAGGTCTTGCCTATGGAAGCTCTGCCGCTGCGCGCGGGCGGTGGGATGGAGGAAATCATTGACCGCTATCAAAATATGGTGTACGGCCTGGCGCTGACCCGGACGGGCTGCCGCGCCGACGCCGACGACGTGTTTCAGGAGGTATTCCTGGCCTACTGCCAGTGCGGAAAGACCTTCCGGGACGAGGAGCACCGGAAAGCCTGGCTGCTGCGCACCACCATCAACCAGTGCCGGCGGGTTACCTCCTCCAGCTGGAGGAAAAAGACCGTCCCCTTGTCGGAGCGTGAGGACGCCCCGGTCCAGTTTCAGGAGCCCGAGGAGAACCGGGTGTGGGAGGCGCTGCAAAATCTGGCCGGGGACTACCGCCTGCCCATCTATCTGTTCTATTTCCAGGAGCTGTCAACCCAGGAAATCGCCAAAATTCTGGCCATCCGCCCGGGAACCGTCCGAATGCGGCTGACCCGGGGACGGGAACAGCTCCGGGATGCGCTGAAAGGAGACTATTTTGATGAATCAGGAACTGTTTGATTCCATGAACCGGCAGATGACCCCCTCCCCCCAGCTCCGGGCGACCCTGTCTGAAAAGCTGGCCCGGCCGGGGAAGAGACCTTCACCTCTCCGCAGGTACGTAGCCCTCGCCGCCTGCGCTGCCCTGGTGCTGTGCGCCTATCCTGCCTACCGGGCACTGCGTCCCAAGCAGGAGCTTGACCTCAGCTGCCTGCACAGCTATGTGGCAGTGGAGGGACTGGACAGCTATCATCTCGACATCATGGAAAATGCCGCCGTCACTGGCGGCGGTGAGGAGAGAGAGCTGGATGGGGACATGTCCCCCCGGGAACTGGCGCAGGCTTTGCTGGAGGGGCCCTACACCCAAGAAGAGGTTGAGGAGTACCTGTCCATCGGTTACCAGATGACCTGGGCCAAGTGGCGAATGTTCATCGATCTGCAGAGGAACAGCGGGGAGGACGAGCCCTTCACCCTGGACGCCCTGAAGGCCTTCTCCCAGAAGGAGCTGGCCCCTCCCTCCGCCTCCAACACCGGCGTTCTGCCTGCCGGGACCTATATCGGCGATGCTCCTTCCCAGGAGGAGGCGACCCGGGCCTACAACAAGCTGGCTCCCTATATCAGACCCAATCCCGACTGGTATGGCGGGGCCTATATCGACGACACCGGCACGCTGATCGTCTGTCTGGTGGAGAGCCAGGACCCCGGAGACAAATCTCTGGAGTTGAAGGTCCTGGACTGGACGGACAACGGCAGGGTTGCGTTCAGCTCCTGCAAATACTCCCTGGCCTATCTCCACGACCTCCAGGACAAGGTGGTCGATGCCATGCAGAAGCTGGGGCTGTTCAGCGGCTGCGGCACCATGGAATCCAAAAACTGTCTGGAGCTCACCCTCACCTCTGTCACCGACGAGGCGCTGGCCCTCCTGGCCCGGCTGGACCCCGATGACGACGCCATCTATGTGCAGGTGGGCCAGCGGGTCAGCCTCGAAGACTTCCAGGGCGAGGATGTGGGCACCGACAGCGCAAAGACAGAGGACCCGGCGGTCCACCACACCATGCCCGGCGGTGTCACCGTTCCCGACACCCCCATTTCCGAGGGGAACGACCCTATTGCCGAGGAACCCATCTATAAAGGGGCCGACTATGACCTGGAGCAGCTCCCCGACAAGCTGCCCGGGGAGGAGCGGCCCGCCGATACGGTTCAGTCCGTCCCCCAGGAGGACGGCAGCGCATCCACCTCAAGTTTTGATCCAAATTCCGGTTTTTCTCCCCCTTTCAGCGGCTCCCAGTCTTGACAAGCGCCCCGGTTTGGGCTAACATAGCAATATTCTGAATGGTAAAAGGGGCGGCTGTCATGGCCGCCCCTAAAAACCGCAAACAAAATTGGAGGAATCACTATGGACACCCAGACCTGTATCCAGACCCGGCGCAGTCACCGGACATTCACAGAGGAGGCGGTCACTCACCAGGAGATCGAGAAAATCGTCGCCCTGGCCGCTTACGCCCCCAGCTGGAAGAACACCCAGATCAGCCGCTACATCGCCATTGAGGACAAGGCGGTCCGGGAGGAGATTGTGGAGCGGTTCTGTCTTCCCGGCTCCAACAATCCGGCTATCATCCGCTCCTGCCCCGTGCTCATCGCCCAGACCTTTATCAAAAACCGCTGCGGCTATGAGCGGGACGGCTCCCTCACCACCGACCGGGGCGAGGGCTGGCAGTACTACGACTGCGGCATTGCGGCCCAGACCTTCTGCCTGGCCGCCCACGACCTGGGGCTGGCCACCGTCATTATGGGCGTCTTTGACCGCAAGGGCCTCCAGGAATACCTGGACATTCCCCAGGACCAGGAGCTGATGGCCCTCATCGCGCTGGGGCGCCCCGCTGACGACCCCGCCGCCCCCAGGCGCAAGGATGTGGAGACCCTCCTCTCCTACCGGTAAGCGGACTCCGGAGGGAAATGGGAAATTGAAAAAAACACATCGTATCGATATGTGCAGCGGCACACTGGCAGACAAAATTTTGATTTTTGCCCTGCCGCTGATGGCCTCCAGCCTGCTCCAGCTGCTGTTCAACGCGGCGGACGTGGTAGTGGTAGGCCGGTTTGCCGGAAAAGAGGCGTTGGCGGCAGTGGGCTCCAACACCTCCCTCATCAATCTGATGATTAACCTATTTGTGGGCCTGTCGGTGGGCACCAATGTGGTGGTGGCCCGGGACCTGGGCGCGGGGCGGCACGATAACGTGAGCCGCAGCGTCCACACCGCCATAACCCTGGCCCTGGCCAGCGGCGTGGCTATGATGATATTTGGTGTGGTGATGGTCCGCCAGCTGCTGGAGTGGATGTCTTCCCCCTCCGACGTCATCGACCTGGCCACCATCTATCTGCGAATTTATTTCTTCGGAATGCCTGCCAACCTCACCTATAACTTCGGCGCGGCTATCCTTCGAGCCCAGGGGGATACCCAGCGGCCCCTGTACTACCTCACCGCCGCCGGAGTGGTGAACGTCATCCTCAACCTGATCCTTGTCATCGCGCTGCGCATGGACGTGGCCGGGGTTGCCCTGGCTACCATCATCGCCCAGTACATCTCCGCCGCCCTGGTGGTGCGGTGCCTCATGTCGGAGCAGGGGCCCCTGCATCTGGACCTGAGGCGGCTTGGGCTGGACAAAAAGGTGGTCATTCAGATTTTAAGGGTGGGCCTGCCTGCCGGATTTCAGGGAGTTGTCTTCTCCCTGTCCAACGTAGTCATCCAGTCCTCCCTCAACTCCTTTAACGATCCGGTGCTGGTGGCCGCTTCTGCCGCCGGCTCCAACATTGAGGGCTTTGTCTACGTCACCATGAACGCCTTCCACCAGGCGGCCATCTCCTTTGTGGGTCAGAACTACGGCGCCGGAAAATGTGACCGGGTGGACAAGGTGGCCCGGCTGTGCGTTCTGTTCGCCGTACTCTTCGGCCTGGTTCTGGGCAATCTGGTCTACCTCTTCGGCGGACCGCTGGCCTCCGTCTACGCCCCCGGAGAGCCCGATGTGGTGCAGCAGGCCCTGGTGCGGATGCGCTACATAAGCTGTCCCTATTTTATCTGCGGCATCATGGAGGTTTTTGTGGGCGTACTCCGGGGGCTGGGAAGTTCTGTCATCCCCATGTTCACCTCCATCATGGGCGCCTGCGTTTTGCGGCTGGTCTGGGTTGCCACCGTGTTCCCCGTCTACCGAACCCCCGCCTGTCTGTACATCTCCTACCCTGTCACTTGGACCATTACCGCCCTGTTCCACCTTCTCTTCCTCATGCTTATTGTGCGCAAGCGGGCCTTTGCCAAGGTGCAGAACACCGGTCCCGCCTATCTGGCCACCGAGGGACATCACCCGGAGCCAGCCAAAAAGTAAATCTCTTCTGCCATAATAAATATCCCCCGGCGAATGCGGCGGTGACGTAAGAAAACATTTTAAGCGAGGGTCGGTGTGGCGTTAAGCTGCGCCGACTTTCGCAATATTTTTGTCTTGGGCAGTTTGGGATTGCTCCCGCGCTTCCTCAAAATCAAACGCACCAATGAAGTTATAGACGATTTCAATTTCCCGGATTTTCACCCGCTTCTGCTGTTCGTCGGTCGTGTAGGTTTCGGACACCCTGATCTGTTCCACAAACTCACGCAGGATAGTGGCGTCAAGCTGGGTCATGTCCGTGTACTTCTTCACCACAGAAATGAACTTCCTGACGTTGGTTTTCTTCTGCTCCTGCTGTTTCACTTCCCGTCCCAGGGTTTCCACGACAGCCTTTAACTGTTCCTGCTCCTGCTCGTAGTCACGGGACAACTTGATAAACCGATCATCGGACAGCTTGCCGGAAATGTTGTCCTCATACAGCTTTTTCACAAGCCCGTCAAGCTCTTTATGCCGCTTCTGTGCCTTGCTGATTTTCTGCTTACATTCCTT
>NZ_QWKI01000375.1 GCF_009911645.1 Pseudoflavonifractor sp. 60 | reverse complement strand
AGACCTCATTCCACTGGGGGAACGTTTTATTGGAGGTAAAGACAGTAGACGTTTTCTCGGCAATGAGCTGAAAGAACAGGTTCGCGCCTTGGATATCCATAGGAAGATAGCCGGTTTCGTCGATGATGAGCATCCTGTACTTGGACAGAACCTTTAGGCTCAAAGCGGAGGCCAGATGAGTCTTGCCCACACCTGGCGGGCCGAGGAATACTACATTCTCCCCGTTTTCCAGGAAGCGCATGGCAGCTAACTCATCAATCTGGCGCTTGTCGATGGAGGGCTGAGAAATCAAAGTCGTCCAGGGTTTTCTTAATGGGAAAGCCAGACATCTGGATTTGCTTCTCATAGGCTCGTTTCCGCTTGGATTTGGCCTCTTCTGAGAAAATGTGATCCAAAACCTCCACAGTGTTGAGA
>NZ_QWKI01000374.1 GCF_009911645.1 Pseudoflavonifractor sp. 60 | reverse complement strand
TCGTCATATCTGGACAAATCGGAGGGCTTCAAGGGAAAATCAATCACTTTGCCCTGCTCCAGCAGAACATTTTCCGCATCCATCGTCTGCTTCAACGTAAGCCTTCGGTCATGCTGAGGATTGACAACCATGTCCTTCCTTTGATACGATATTCGGTGCAGAGCGATCTGCTTGCCTTCATAAGTAGGCCGCCAGCATACTGTCGA
>NZ_QWKI01000373.1 GCF_009911645.1 Pseudoflavonifractor sp. 60 | reverse complement strand
GCCTTTGCGGTGAAGGGCGTGGTGGACTTCGGCAGGCGGGCGGTGCAGCTGGGCAGCGATATGGCCGAGGTGCAGAACGTGGTGGACGTGGCCTTCGGGGAGCTGAGGGGCCAGGCGGAGGACTTCGCCGGCACCGCGATAGCCCAGTTTGGCATGTCCACCCTGGCGGCGAAAAAGACCGCCTCCACCTATATGGCTATGGCCAGGGGGATGGGAATCGCCAACCAGGAGGCGGCGGATATGGCCGTCACCCTGGCAGGACTGTCCGGGGATGTGGCCTCCTTCTTCAACATCTCCCAGGAGTTGGCCGACGTGAAGCTGAAGAGCGTCTTCACCGGCGAAACCGAGACCTTGAAGGACCTGGGCGTGGTGATGACTCAGGACAACCTGAAGGCCTACGCCCTGTCCAAGGGTTTCAAAAAGTCCTATGACGCCATGGGCCAGGCGGAGAAGGTGGCCCTGCGGTACCAGTTCGTGCTGGACAGCCTGGCTCTGGCCAGCGGCGACTTCGCCCGCACCCAGGACAGCTGGGCCAATCAGACCCGCATCCTGTCCATGCAGTGGCAGGAGTTTATGGGCATCCTGGGCCAGTCCATCATTGCGGTGCTCAAACCGGTGGTGAAGTGGCTCAACGCGGTGGTGTCCCATATGATTGCCCTGGCCACACTGCTGAACAACACCGTGACAAAGGCCTTCGGTGGCGAGACCCAGCAGGCCCAGCAGACCAGCTCCGCCATCGCCTCCAGCGTGGACAACCAGGAGGCCCTCACCGACGCGGTGAAGGACACCAACAAGGCCCAGCAGAAGTCCCTGGCCGGCTTCGACGAAATCAACCAGCTGGCCGGGGACGCGGCGGAGAGCGCCGG
>NZ_QWKI01000372.1 GCF_009911645.1 Pseudoflavonifractor sp. 60 | reverse complement strand
GTGGCCTGCCGGATGGCCTCGGTGTAGCTGGCCGCCCCGGTGACCACCTGCTGAAAGGCGAAGTCGCAGGTGGTGATGTAGGCCCGGGTCAGCGGTTCCGCCCTGCCCAGCGGGGTCACAAAGCCCAGTGTCTGGGTCAGGTTGGTAAAATCCGCCTGGGCCAGCTCCACGGCGGCGGCCACGATCTGCTGCAAGGAGGCGTTCTGAGCGAAGGGCAGGGCTTGGACGTAGGGGAACCGGCGCACGTCCAGGTCATAGCCGGACTGGGCGGACTGGTACAGAATGCGCCGTATCTCCCGGTGGGACAACCCCAGACGCCGGCGCAGCTCCTTCTTGAGCTCCCGCTGGGAGACGCCCAGCTGCTGGGCCCGCCACACCTGGTACTGGGCGGTACTGGTGAGCTGCCCGGCCTCCGCCACCCGCCGGGCGATGTCCTGGATCAGGTACTCGCTGACGGGGCCGGTTATCTTTCTCGCGGCCTCCTCCAGGGCGCTGATCTGGTCCGGCGTGAGCATTATTCACCATCCGCCTGCTGCTGGAGCTGGGGCATGTACTTCTGCCGGATGGCCGCCAGGTCCGCCTCCGTCTCCGCCGGCATCCCGAACCGCCAGCCCAGGGCGATCTCCGGCTTCAGCAGTCCCCGGGCCACCATGTCCTTGTAGTCGGCCCAGGTCTTGTCCTCGTCGTAGAGAACGCCGTTGCCCCAGTCGATGGAAATATCCTCTGGCGCGATGTCGTGTGCGCCGGGCACATGGTACAGCCGCCCCAGCACGCCGCACAGCCCCGCCGCCTCCCGGACCGCAGCCTCAAACATCTGCTGGAAGTCGATAATGGTCAGGTTGTAGTCCCCGGCGGAGGAGGTGACCTCGGTGGCGGTGCGCTCCGCCGCCTCCAC
>NZ_QWKI01000371.1 GCF_009911645.1 Pseudoflavonifractor sp. 60 | reverse complement strand
TATAGTAAAAACAGTTGAAAAAAGGTATGGCAACGAGTAGAATAAGATCATGAGCTATTCAAAAAGATATAGGGAACGTACAATAGAATATCGACAGGCAGGGCATAGCTTGGAAGCGACCCATCAAGTCTTCAAGGTTTCCAAATCGACGATACAAAAGTGGGAAAAGCAGCTGAAAGAAACGGGGGATCTGGAAAAGAAAGATCTGCATAGAAGTTTCCGAAAGATCGATCCAGAAAAACTGAAGGCATATGTTGCGGCCCACCCAGACGCATACCAATCAGAAATGGCTGAGGCATTTGGATGCAGCGAAAGCGGCATTCGAGACGCATTGCGGCGGCATAAGATCACAAGGAAAAAAAGACGATCAACTATCAGGAGCAGGACCGGCAAAAGGTAGCGGCATATCAGGAAGAGATCAAAGATATACCGCTGGAAAAGATCGCTTATGTGGATGAAAGCGGTATAGATACATACTTGTATCGGGAATATGGGTATGCGCTGCGGGGTCAGCGAGTGTTTGGGCAAGTTCGTGGACGAAAGTATCAGCGTTGCGGCATTGTTGCTGCTCAGATAGGTGACAGAATTCTTGCGCCGTTTCAGTATAATGGAACGATGGACAGCAGGCTTTTTGAGTTCTGGTTTTCCAACCAGCTTCTGCCTTCTCTGGAACAAGGAACCGTGATTGTGATGGATAACGCTTCATTCCATTCCAAAAAGCGGCTGCTTCTTGCTGCCCAAAATGCCGGGTGCAGACTTCTCTTTCTTCCACCCTACTCCCCGGAACTCAATCCTATCGAACATTTCTGGGCTTGGCTGAAGCGCTTTTTGAGAAAAATCCTTCCCGCTGTCTTTTCCTTTGATGATGCCCTTTGTACCGCTTTTCAACTGTGGTAACTATAT
>NZ_QWKI01000370.1 GCF_009911645.1 Pseudoflavonifractor sp. 60 | reverse complement strand
AGACCTCATTCCACTGGGGGAACGTTTTATTGGAGGTAAAGACAGTAGACGTTTTCTCGGCAATGAGCTGAAAGAACGGGTTCGCGCCTTGGATATCCATAGGAAGATAGCCGGTTTCGTCGATGATGAGCATCCTGTACTTGGACAGAACCCTGAGCTTATCCGGCAGACGGTTCTCAAAGTGGGCCTTCTTGAGCTGTTCAATGAGTTGGTGGCAGTTGATGTAGTAGGTGGAGAAACGGTGCTGTGCTGCCACTAGGCCCAAAGCGGAGGCCAGATGAGTCTTGCCCACACCTGGCGGGCCGAGGAATACTACATTCTCCCCGTTTTCCAGGAAGCACATGGTAGCTACGATTTGGCGCTTGTCGATGGAGGGCTGGAAGGAGAAATCAAAGTCGTCCAGGGTTTTCTTAATGGGAAAGCCAGACATCTGAATTTGCTTCTCATAGGCTCGTTTCCGCTTGGATTTGGCCTCTTCTGAGAAAATGTGATCCAAAACCTCCACAATGTTGAGG
>NZ_QWKI01000369.1 GCF_009911645.1 Pseudoflavonifractor sp. 60 | reverse complement strand
TCGTCATATCTGGACAAATCGGAGGGCTTCAAGGGAAAATCAATCACTTTGCCCTGCTCCAGCAGAACATTTTCCGCGTCCATCGTCTGCTTCAACGTAAGCCTTCGGCCATGCTGAGGATTGACAACTATGTCCTTCCTTTGATACGATATTCGGTGCAGAGCGATCTGCTTGCCTTCATAAGTAGGCCGCCAGCATACTGTCGA
>NZ_QWKI01000368.1 GCF_009911645.1 Pseudoflavonifractor sp. 60 | reverse complement strand
ATGTTAAAACTCGATCTCTCCAAGCTGAGCGGCTTTCTGCCCGAGGACTATCTGACCTCCCGCCAGGAGCGGCTGGCCAAGGCGGCGGAGATGCTGGCCACTCACACCGGTCCCGGCGGGGACTTCACCGGCTGGGTCCACCTCCCCCGGGACTACGACAAGGAGGAGTTTTCCCGCATCCAGGCGGCAGCCAAAAAGATCCAGCAGCAGTCCCAGGTGCTGGTGGTCATCGGCATTGGCGGCTCCTATCTGGGGGCCCGGGCCGTCATTGAGCTGATCCAGTCCAACAACTACAACCTGAAGAAGAAGGACACCCCCGACGTCTTCTTCGCCGGAAACGGCCTGTCCACCGACGCCCTGCTGGAGCTTATCGACCTCATCGGGGACCGGGACTTCTCGGTCAACGTCATCTCCAAGTCGGGCACCACCACCGAGCCCGCTGTCTCCTTCCGCATTTTCAAGGAACTGCTGGAGAAGAAGTACGGCAAGGAGGGGGCCCGGGAGCGCATCTATGCCACCACCGACAAGGCCCGGGGTGCGCTGAAGGGTCTGGCCGACGGGGAGGGCTACGAGGAGTTCGTGGTGCCCGACGACGTGGGCGGCCGGTTCTCCGTGCTCACCGCCGTGGGGCTGCTGCCCATTGCGGTGGCCGGCGTGGACATTGAGGCCCTGATGGGGGGCGCCCGCCAGGCCATGGAGGCGCTGGCCGTCCCCGGTCTGGACAATCCCGCCTGGCAGTACGCCGCCGCCCGCCACGGGCTGTACCAGGGCGGCAAGGCCATCGAGGTGCTGGCGGGCTACGAGCCCCGGTTCCGCTTCTTTGCCGAGTGGTGGAAGCAGCTCTACGGCGAGAGCGAGGGCAAGGACGGCAAGGGACTGTTCCCCGCCAGCGTGGAATTTACCGCCGACCTGCACTCCATGGGCCAGTTTATCCAGGACGGCTCTCGGGTCATGTTCGAGACTATGGTCAGCTTCGTCCC
>NZ_QWKI01000367.1 GCF_009911645.1 Pseudoflavonifractor sp. 60 | reverse complement strand
TTCTGCACCTCGGCCATATCGCTGCCCAGCTGCACCGCCCGCCTGCCGAAGTCCACCACGCCCTTCACCGCAAAGGCCGTCACAATGGCCCCGCCCAGCCGCTTGACTGCCGCCTGGAGGCCGCCGGTCTGGCCGGTCAGGGCCTGGATGCCCCGGATAAAGCCCTTGTTGTTCAGCGCCGTATCAATGATGACATGTCCGTCCGCGCCCCTTGCCATTGACTCACCTCCCGGTCAGACGCCCCACGCGCTGAGGGCCTGCTCCTCCTCCGCGGTGTATTTCCGCTTGAACTCAATGCGCTCCCGGTTCTCCCGGTAAAACTCCTGCTCCCAACTCTCCAGCTTTCTGCCCCTGCGCAGCTTCTCCCGGAGGGCCACAATGGCGGACAGCTGGCCCTCACCGATGGCGTTGAAATAGCCCAGGAAGGTCCACCAGTGGAGAAAGGGGAGGGCCCGCACCTCCAGCCCCGCCGCTTTGTTGATTTCGGCGGCGATGAGGGTCCGGTCCTGTTCCCAGTCGATGGTCCTGGGCCGGGCGGCCTCCTCCGGCTCCTCCCCCTGGTTGAGGAAGCGGGCCAGCTCCGCCATC
>NZ_QWKI01000366.1 GCF_009911645.1 Pseudoflavonifractor sp. 60 | reverse complement strand
TACCGGCCGGTGAGGGAGTCCCCCTGGAGGTGGGATAGAATTTCCAAAATGTCCCGGTAGTCGGCGTTGATGGGGTAGCTCCTGCCCTCCACCACCGCCGACCGGGGCAGCGTCCAGCCGTTCAAGTCTGGGCCGCCCGGCGCTGCTCCCGGCTGAGCCTGGCCGCCTGAGCCGCGCTGTCCATGTGCCGCCGGGCCCCCTCCTCGATGTAGGGGGACAGGGC
>NZ_QWKI01000365.1 GCF_009911645.1 Pseudoflavonifractor sp. 60 | reverse complement strand
TTCTGCACCTCGGCCATATCGCTGCCCAGCTGCACCGCCCGCCTGCCGAAGTCCACCACGCCCTTCACCGCAAAGGCGGTCACAATGGCCCCGCCCAGCCGCTTGACTGCCGCCTGGAGGCCGCCGGTCTGGCCGGTCAGCGCCTGGATGCCCCGGATAAAGCCCCTGTTGTTCAGCGCCGTATCAATGATGACATGTCCATCCGCGCCCCTTGCCATAGACTCACCTCCCGGTCAGACGCCCCACGCGCTGAGGGTCTGCTCCTCCTCCGCGGTGTATTTCCGCTTGAACTCAATGCGCTCCCGGTTCTCCCGGTAAAACTCCTGTTCCCAGCTCTCCAGCTTTCTGCCCCTGCGCAGCTTCTCCCGGATGGACACAATGGCGGACAGCTGGCCCTCGCCAATGGTGTTAAAATAGCCCAGGAAGGTCCACCAGTGGAGAAAGGGGAGGGCCCGCACCTCCAGCCCCGCCGCTTTGTTGATCTCGGCGGCGATGAGGGTCCGGTCCTGGTCCCAGTCGATGGTCCTGGGCCGGGCGGACTCCTCCGGCTCCTCTCCCTGGTTGAGGAAGCGGGCCAGCTCCGCCATT
>NZ_QWKI01000364.1 GCF_009911645.1 Pseudoflavonifractor sp. 60 | reverse complement strand
TACCGGCCGGTGAGGGAGTCCCCCTGGAGGTGGGATAGAATTTCCAAAATGTCCCGGTAGTCGGCGTTGATGGGGTACTCCCTGCCGCCTACCGTGAGGGCGGTGGGCAGGCTCCAGCCGTTCAAGTCTGGGCCGCCCGGCGCTGTTCCCGGCTGAGCCTGGCCGCCTGAGCCGCGCTGTCCATGTGCCGCCGGGCCCCCTCCTCGATGTAGGGGGACAGGGC
>NZ_QWKI01000363.1 GCF_009911645.1 Pseudoflavonifractor sp. 60 | reverse complement strand
AGGGCGTCCCGGCGGCTGTATTCCCCCTCGGGGTAGGCGGGGATGGTGCAGGGCAGGAAGACATTCCGTTCGTCCAGCTCCACCTCCATGGCGGCGGCGATATCCCGGGCGGCCTGCTCCATGGTGCAGGGGAAGGTGAGCTTGGGCGTCCAGGTGATATCCGCCTTGAGCATGGCGTCGTAGGCCTCAATGGACCACAAGCCGTCCTCCTGCTCCCG
>NZ_QWKI01000362.1 GCF_009911645.1 Pseudoflavonifractor sp. 60 | reverse complement strand
GCCCCGTTGACCAGCCTGACATACCGCTTGATGACCGCCCCCCGGGGGATGTGCTCCGCGTACAGCTCCAGGGTCAGGGAGGCGGACCCGGCGTTTCCAATGCCGAAGGCGTCGAAGAGGCTTTGATCTACGCTGTGGCTCACCTCCGCCTCGGGGCCGTACCACACGCCGTCCACCTCAAAGGCGTACTCCTTGGCGGTGTTCCG
>NZ_QWKI01000361.1 GCF_009911645.1 Pseudoflavonifractor sp. 60 | reverse complement strand
GTGGGGGACAAGGTCCTGCTGGGCGCGGGGCCGGAGCTGTCCTCTCGGACGGCCTGGGCGGGCTTCATCCCGGCAAAGGTCCCCGGGCTGGTGGTGGTGAAGTACGTGGACCCCAAATATTGGAAGGGCCGCATGGTCCATGTGGAGGCGGGCGGATGAGAGTAGTTGGACAGGTGCGGGTTGACATGAAGCCGGTGAAGCAGATCATGGCCCGCCTGGGCATCCACGCCCGGGGGGACGTGCAGCGCTTCCACACCGCCAACGTACTGCGCCGCATCCAGAAGTATATGCCCTACCGCACCGGGGCCACTATCCACCTGATGGTCGCCCAGAGCCCGGTTGGGGACCCCTTTATCCACGTAGATGTGCCCTACGCCCGGATGCTCTACTACGGCAAGGTGATGGTGGACCCTGTGACCCATGCGGCGGGCTTCCTCACCGAGAACGGCTGGCGGTCCCGGCGGGGTGTTAAGAAGGTCAAAAGCAACCGGGATATCCAGTATGACAAGAGCAAAAATCCCCGTGCCGGCCCCTTCTGGGACCGCCGCCTGACAGCCGCTGAGGGTGCCGCTATGTCGGCGGAGCTCCAGGACTATGTGCGAAGGAGGGCCCGCCCGTGACCGCGCTGGAGAAAATCACCGCTTTTGTGAGGAGCTATCCGGGTGCGGATATCCTCCAAAAATTCCGGATTGACTACACCGACCAGATTCCCGCCAACGCCGGCGTTTTTCCCTCCGGCCTGGTGGAGATCGACCGGAAGACGGATATCTGCGGCGGTACCACCGTCACCAACCAGTACAACTTTGGCCTGTACTACGTCTTCGAGAAGGCCCCCGGGGACGACGCAGGGGCGGCAGTGAACGCCGGCTGGCTCATGGACTTCCAGGAGTGGGTCCAGGAGCAGTCCGCCCGGGGCCTGGCCCCCGTCTTCGGCGATCTTCCCAGGCAGGAGAAAATTACCGCCCAGAACGGCGTGCTCTACAGCGCGGAGGACGAGGGCCTGGCCACCTACATGGTGCAG
>NZ_QWKI01000074.1 GCF_009911645.1 Pseudoflavonifractor sp. 60 | reverse complement strand
TTTTCTTGTCTACATCATCGCCATAAGGCTTTTTTTGAACCACTCGCCTAGCGAGTGGTTTTCTTTATACAAAAAATTGGCGTCCCACAGCGGGACGCCAACTTTTCATTATGTATGAATCAGATAATGCGCCGACCGCCCACAAAGCCCTTGGTGTAGTAGGAATCGGACAGCTTGCTGATGATGACGCCCACCTTGGAAGTGGAGGCGTGGACAAACTGGTTGTTGCCGATGTACAGTCCCACATGGGTGGCCCGCTTGCTGGTGGTGCCCTTCTTGAAGATGACCAGATCTCCGGGCTGGAGCTCGCTCATGGAGACGGGGGTGCCGTTGTCCAGCTGGTTGGAGGCGGAGCGGTTCAGGCTGTAGCCGAAGTACTTGTACACATAGCTGGTAAAGCCGGAGCAGTCAAAGCCCTTGGGACTGCTGCCGCCGTACACATAGGGGTAGCCCACAAACTGGAGGGCGTAGTCCACAATTTCCTGGGCCTTGCCGGACGCCGCCGCCTCGGAGGGATCGGCCTGGGCCACATAGTCGGCGCAGATGTAGCCGCCCTCGATCTGATACCAGTCCTCCTCCTGGCTCAGCACCTCAACGATCCTGCCGGTGGCCAGCTGGCTCGCCTTGTCATAGTCGGTGCCGGGGCCAGTGCGGATGTTCAGGGGGCCGTTGACGACCCGCACATAGACGGGCTCCGTCTCGGTGTCGGATGTGGCGGCGGGAGTCTCGCTCAAGGGGACGACGGCCTCCTCCGGGGAGACGGACTCCTCTTCACTGGAATTCAGGGTGATATAATCGCCGGACACATAACCGGTCAGACCGCTGCAGGAGATGTGATACCAGCCCTCCAGGGTGTCCAGAATCTCCACCTGGGTTCCGTCAGCCAGCTTTTTTAGGACCGTACTGCCGGTATTGGCCTCCTCGCGCATCCGCAGAACGCTGTTATCTGTCGTTACAGTGCCGGTAAGGGCAAAGGTGGGAACAATCATAGAGCTGACCAGCAGCGCAGCG
The DNA here is from genome assembly GCF_009911645.1 of Pseudoflavonifractor sp. 60. Classification (GTDB taxonomy): domain Bacteria; phylum Bacillota; class Clostridia; order Oscillospirales; family Oscillospiraceae; genus Lawsonibacter. The sequence goes on along the minus strand of NZ_QWKI01000074.1, from coordinate 42,261 downwards.
GCAGTCAGACGGACTGCGGTACCTTTAAAATTCATAGTTGCGTCCTCCTAATATCTATCACAGACGTTTTATCTCACGTGACGGTTTTGCCGGCGTTTATTTGCCCGCCAGCGCCCGCTCCAGCCACACGGCGGCCACATCCATGGCGGCATAGAGGCTGTCCTTCTCACTCTTTTTGACGACCCGGTCCCGGCTCTTCAAGTCGGGGTCGGTGAGCTGAAGCTGGACGGATACCTTATCCGCCACCGGCAGCCCGCCCTGGTTTTTAGACGAGAGGATCTGGAGCATGATGATGTATTTCTCCGCCATGGTTCCGTAGTAGATCAGGTTATCTTTCCGACGCAGGGGATGTCCCTTATAGGAAAGAGGCAGATTTTCATTTGCCATAGTGTGCCTCCTTTGAACAGCAAACGGTGTTGTTGAAGTTGTAACCGAATTGTAACACATTTGTTACCACTTGTCAAATCTTTTCCGTAAAAAAATCTTGGCGAATTTCAGTTAGGAAAAATTCAGGCGGTTCAGGTACGAAAAATGGCTTCAAATTCGTAAAGCGGACAAAATTTGCAGGGCGGCCAAGGCCATCCCGCTCTGCCTCACCGCAAAACGTCAGCTCCCTTGGGCGAAGCGGCGGGGATTGTCTGGCAGGCACTGCTTCGACTTGAAATCTGAAATAGAAGATAGTCTACCTAATAACAATCCCCCGCCCTTTGCCAAAGGGGGCAAGCGGCTTCGCCGCTTGTACGCTCCTGTGGCATTACAAGGTGGAACAACCCTGACCTGCTCTACAAATTTTCTCTACTTTACGAAATGAAAGAAAAAAATGGGATAGGTCTTGACAGCCTATCCCATATATGGTAGAATAAAATGCTTTTGTGTCCTCAGCGAACAGCAAGACACTTTCCTAATTTCACAATTGCAGTGTACCACACCCCCAGGCGAATGGCAAGAGCGGGCGGCGAAAACAAGCCCACGCGTCCAGGTGTTCGTATCCGCCCCTCCGTTTGAAAATTGTGCATACTGACGGCAATTTTTCCCTGTTTCCCCTGAAATCCCCCTCCAAAAGTGACATCCAACCGTGAATTCTGAAGAAAGCGAGTTGATTTTTTAGCATGGTCGTCAAGGACGTAATGTACGGCAAGACCCCACGAAAGAGCTTCGCCCAGTACGAGGAGATCCTGGAGATGCCCAATCTGCTGGAGGTACAAAAAACCTCCTACCAGTGGTTTTTGGACGTGGGCCTGCGCGAGGTGTTCCGGGACGTGGGCTCCATCGTGGACTACGGCGGCAACCTGGAGCTGTCCTTCGTGGACTTCTCCATGGACGAAAAGCCCAAGTACGACGTGGAGGAGTGCAAGGCCCGGGACGCCACCTATGCCGCCCCTATTAAGGTAAAGGTCCAGCTGCGCAACACCAACGCCAACAATAACCAGATCACCGAGCAGGAGATCTTCATGGGGGACTTCCCCATCATGACCAACTCGGGCACCTTTGTCATTAACGGCGCCGAGCGGGTCATTGTCTCCCAGATCGTCCGCTCCCCCGGCATGTATTACACCCGGACGGCGGACAAAGCGGAAAACCTCACCTTCACCACCACCGTTATCCCCGGGCGGGGCGCCTGGCTGGAGTATGAGACCGATCTGAGCGACATCTTCTACGTCCGCATCGACAAGAACCGTAAGTTGCCCGTCACTTGCCTCATCCGCGCCCTGGGCCCCCGCACCGACGCGGAGATCCTCGAACTCTTCGGCGAGGACGAGCGCATCAAGGCAACCCTGGAGAAGGACGCCTGCAAGACCTATGAAGAGGCCATGCTGGAGATCTACCGCAAGCTGCGCCCTGGCGAGCCCCCCACGCTGGACTCCGCCGAGACCCTTATCAACGCCACCTTCTTCGACCACCGGCGCTACGACCTGTCCACCGTGGGCCGCTACAAGTTCAACAAGAAAATGGCCCTGTGGACCCGCCTGTCCGGCCAGCGCCTGGCTCTGCCTGTGGCCGACCCCCGCACCGGCGAGATCCTGGCCGAGGCCGGTCAGTTCCTGACCCGGGAGCAGGCCCAGGAGCTGGACCGCAAAGGCGTCAACGAGGCCGTGGTGGACGTGGACGGCAAGCAGGTGAAGGTCTTTTCAAATAACATGGTCCGTCTGGAGGACTTTGTGGACTTTGACCCCGCCGAGGTGGGCATTGACGAGATGGTCTTCTTCCCTGTGCTGTGCCAGCTGCTGGACCAGTATCAGGGCGACGAGCTGAAGCAGGCCATCCGCCGCTCCAAGGAGGAGCTGATCCCCAACCACATCACTGTGGAGGACATTATGGCCTCCATCAACTACCTCAACTGCCTGGCCCACAATGTGGGTACCAAGGACGACATCGACCATCTGGGCAACCGCCGCCTGCGCTGCGTGGGTGAGCTGATCCAGAACCAGTTCCGCATCGGCTTCTCCCGCATGGAGCGGGTGATCCGCGAGCGGATGACAACCCAGGACATGGACGTGGTAACCCCTCAGAGCCTGATTAACATCCGGCCTGTCACCGCCGCCATCAAGGAATTTTTCGGGTCCAGCCCCCTGTCCCAGTTCATGGATCAGACCAATCCCCTGGCCGAGCTGACCCATAAGCGCCGTCTGTCCGCCCTGGGCCCCGGCGGCCTGAGCCGTGACCGGGCCTCCTTCGACGTGCGCGACGTCCACTACTCCCACTATGGCCGTCTGTGCCCCATCGAGACCCCCGAAGGTCCCAACATCGGCCTGATCTCCTACCTGGCCTCCTACGCCCGCATCAACAAGTACGGCTTTATTGAGGCCCCCTACCGCAAGGTGGACAAGGAGACCGGTCGCCTCACCGACGAGATCACCTATATGACCGCCGACATGGAGGACGAGTACGTCATCGCCCAGGCCACCGAGCCGCTGGATGAGGAGGGCCGCTTCCTCCATGAGCGGGTCCCCTGCCGCAAGCGCAGCGAGATCGTCTCGGTGGACCGGCACCAGGTGGACTACGTGGACGTGTCCCCCAAGATGATGGTGTCGGTGGCCACCGCCATGATCCCCTTCCTCCAGAACGATGACGCCAACCGCGCTCTGATGGGCGCCAACATGCAGCGCCAGGCCGTGCCTCTGCTCCGCCCCGAGGCCCCCGTGGTGGCCACCGGCCAGGAGCACAAGAACTGTATGGACTCCGAGGTGGCCATCCTGGCCGAGGGCCCGGGTACCGTCACCAAGGTGGACGCCCGGCGGGTCACTGTGGCCTATGACAACGGCCAGACTAAGGAGTACAAACTGACCAAATACCTGCGCTCCAACCACACCACCTGTATCAACCAGCGGCCCATTGTAGAGGTCCGCCAGCGGGTCAACTACCACGACGTGCTGGCCGACGGCCCCTCCACCGACAAGGGAGAGATCGCCTTGGGCCGGAACATCCTCATGGGCTTTATGACCTGGGAGGGCTACAACTACGAGGACGCTATCCTCCTCAACGAGCGCATTGTTCGAGACGATGTGTTCACCTCCATCCACATCGAGGAGTACGAGACCGAGGCCCGGGACACCAAGCTGGGCCCCGAGACCATCACCCGGGACATCCCCAACGTGGGCGAGGACGCCCTGAAGGACCTGGATGAGCACGGCATCATCCGGGTAGGCGCGGAGATCCGGGCCGGCGACTACCTGGTGGGTAAGGTGACTCCCAAGGGCGAGGCCGAGGCCACCGCCGAGGAGAAGCTGCTCCGGGCCATTTTCGGCGAGAAAGCCCGTGAGGTCCGCGACACCTCCCTGAAAGTTCCCCACGGCGAGGCCGGCATTGTGGTGGATGTGAAGGTCTTTACCCGGGAGGGGGGCGATGAGCTGGGCCCCGGCGTCAACCAGACCGTCCGGGTCTACATCGCCCAGAAGCGCAAAATCTCTGTGGGCGACAAGATGGCCGGCCGCCACGGCAACAAGGGTGTGGTCTCCCGCATCCTGCCTCAGGAGGATATGCCCTTCCTCCCCGACGGAACCCCCCTGGATATTGTGCTGAACCCCCTGGGCGTACCCTCCCGCATGAACATCGGTCAGGTGCTGGAGGTCCATCTGGGCTACGCCGCCCGTACTCTGGGCTGGAAGGTGGCAACCCCCATCTTCAACGGCGCCACTGAGGAGTCCATCCAGGACTGCCTGAAGCTGGCCGGTCTGGCCCGGGAGGTGGGTGCCGACGAACCCCTCATCGGCAAGCCCCTGTTCCTGACCCAGGAGGAGACCCAGCGCCGCCCCCTGTCCCAGGAGGAGGCAGAAGGCCTGTTCCAGGAGCGTGCTGACGGGCAGGTCTCCCAGATGCTGAAGGCAGGCAACGTGCGCTATTTTGACGGTCAGCCCTGGTTTGTAGACGATATCCGCCCCCTGACCCCGGAGGAGATGGCCGACGGCCAGCAGGTGGCCCAGTGGCAGAGCGAGGGCCGGCTGCGTATCTTCGACGGCAAGAACTGGCTCTATGACGGCCGCACCGGCCGGCGCTTTGACAACCCGGTGACGGTGGGCTACGTCTACTTCCTCAAGCTCCACCATCTGGTGGACGACAAGATCCACGCCCGGGCCACCGGCCCCTACTCCCTGGTCACCCAGCAGCCCCTGGGCGGCAAGGCCCAGTTCGGCGGCCAGCGCTTCGGCGAGATGGAGGTGTGGGCCCTGGAGGCCTACGGCGCCGCCTACACCCTTCAGGAGATTCTGACGGTGAAGTCCGACGATGTGACGGGCCGTGTCAAGACCTACGAGGCCATTGTCAAGGGCCTGAATGTGCCCAAGCCCGGCGTGCCCGAGTCCTTCAAGGTGCTGATTAAGGAGCTGCAGTCCCTGTGTCTGGACATGAAGGTATTGGACAAGGACGGCAACGAGATCGAGCTGAAGGACGACGATGACGACGGCTACCAGCCCGTCCGGGACGACTACTACGAGCGGGAGGACGACTTCGGCTATCAGAGCGATGCCGACTTCGCCTCTGCCGGCGGCTTCACCTTCAAGGGTGACAGCGACGACGACGATCTGGCCGTGGAAGCGGAGACGGAGGACACCGAAGACGCCCTCTTCTCCGAGGAAGACTATAACTGAAAACGGGAGGAGATCAAAACATGAGTTACGCTGAGTTTGACGCGATCCGCATCGGGATCGCCTCCCCTGAGCAGATCCGCGAGTGGTCCTTCGGCGAGGTGAAGCGCCCGGAGACCATCAACTACCGCACCCTCAAGCCTGAAAAGGACGGATTGTTCTGCGAGAAGATCTTTGGTCCCACCAAGGACTGGGAGTGCAACTGCGGTAAATACAAGAAGATCCGCTACAAGGGCAAGGTGTGCGACCGCTGCGGTGTGGAGATCACCAAGGCCAAGGTCCGCCGGGAGCGGATGGGCCACATTGAGCTGGCCGCCCCCGTCTCCCACATCTGGTATTTTAAAGGTATCCCCTCCCGTATGGGCCTGCTGCTGGATATCAGCCCCCGAATCCTGGAAAAGGTCCTCTACTTTGCCGCCTATATTGTCATTGACCCCGGCTTCTCCCCTCTGTCCAGGAACCAGATCCTCTCTGAGAAGGAGTACCGGGACATGCGGGAGAAGTATGAGGACGACTTCGATGCCGGCATGGGCGCCGAGGCGGTAAAGAAGCTCCTCCAGCAGATCGACCTGGAGAGCCTGTCTGAGCAGCTGCGCAAGGAGCTGAAGGATGCCTCCGGCCAGAAGAAGCTGAAAATCATCAAGCGGCTGGAGGTGGTGGACGCCTTCCGCCTGTCGGGCAACAAGCCCGAGTGGATGATTATTGACGTGCTGCCCGTTATTCCCCCGGAGATCCGCCCCATGGTCCCCCTGGACGGCGGACGGTACGCCTCCTCCGACCTGAACGACCTGTACCGCCGGGTCATCAACCGGAACAACCGCCTGAAGCGGCTTATCCAGCTCAACGCCCCCGATATCATCGTGCGCAACGAGAAGCGGATGCTCCAGGAGGCGGTGGACGCCCTCATCGACAACGGACGCCGGGGCCGGGCCGTCACTGGCGCCAACAACCGGGCGCTGAAATCCTTGTCTGATATGCTCAAGGGCAAGCAGGGCCGCTTCCGCCAGAACCTGCTGGGCAAGCGGGTGGACTACTCGGGCCGCTCCGTCATTGTGGTGGGCCCCTCCCTGAAAATCTACCAGTGCGGTCTGCCCAAGGAGATGGCCATTGAGCTGTTCCGCCCCTTCGTGATGAAGAAGCTGGTGGACGACGGCCTGGCCAACAATATCAAGGCCGCCAAGAAGATGGTGGAGAAGGGCGAGGCCGCCGTGTGGGACGCCCTGGAGTTCGTCATCAAGGACCACCCCGTCATGCTCAACCGCGCCCCCACCCTGCACCGTTTGGGCATCCAGGCCTTTGAGCCCGTGCTGGTGGAGGGCCGGGCCATTAAGCTCCACCCTCTGGTGTGTACCGCCTTCAACGCCGACTTCGACGGCGACCAGATGGCCGTCCACGTCCCCCTGTCCGCCGAGGCCCAGACCGAAGCCCGGGTGCTGATGCTCTCGGCCAACAACCTGCTGCGCCCCCAGGACGGCGGCCCTGTCACCATCCCCTCTCAGGATATGATCCTGGGCGCCTACTACCTGACCTACACCCGGGATGAGGGCAATGTCAACCACGCCTTTGCCGACCGGGACGAGGCGATGATGGCCTATGACAACGGCCTTATAACCCTCCACACCCCCATCCAGGTTCGTATGTACCGGGAGGTGGACGGCGTGGAGCAGCACAAGCTGGTCACCACCACCATGGGCCGTCTGATTTACAACGAGGCCATTCCCCAGGACCTGGGCTTTGTGGACCGCACTGATCCCGAGACCATGTTTGATCCGGAGATCAACTTTGTGGTGGGCAAGAAGCAGCTGGGCAAAATTATCGACCGCTGCATCACCAAGCATGGCTTCACCACCTCCGCCGGTATGCTGGACGCCATTAAGGACCTGGGCTATCACTACTCCACCCAGGGCTCCCTCACGGTGGCCATTGCCGACATGACCGTCCCCTCCAAGAAGTACGAGCTCATCGGCGCCACCGAGAAGGAGATTGTCCGCATTGACCGGCAGTACCGCCGCGGTCTCATCACCAACGAGGAGCGCTACCGCCTCACCGTGGCCGCCTGGGAGAAGACCACCAAGGACGTCACCGACGCCCTCCAGGAGTCCATGGACCAGTACAACCCCATCTTTATGATGGCCGACTCGGGCGCCCGCGGTTCCATGGCTCAGATCCGTCAGCTGGCCGGTATGCGCGGCCTGATGGCCGATACCGCCGGCCGCACCATCGAGATTCCCATCAAGGCCAACTTCCGTGAGGGCCTGTCCGTGCTGGAGTACTTTATCTCCTCCCGAGGCGCCCGAAAGGGCATGGCCGACACCGCCCTGCGTACCGCCGACTCGGGCTACCTGACCCGACGCCTGGTGGACGTGTCCCAGCAGGTCATTATTCGTGAGGAGGACTGCGGAACCCGGGACGGCATTGAGGTCAGTGAGATTGAGGAGAACGGTCAGGTCATCGAACCCTTCGCCGAGCGTATTCATGGCCGCTACCCTGTGGAGGATATTACCGACCCGGCCACCGGCGAGGTTCTCTTCTCCCGGGATACCATGCTCCGCAAGGACGACGCGGCACTTCTGGAGGGCCGCGGCATCCAAGCGGTCAAGATTCGTTCTGTCCTCACCTGCCGCGCCCGCAGCGGCGTGTGCGCCAAGTGCTACGGCATCAACCTGGCCATCGGCGAGCCCGTGGGCGCCGGTGAGGCGGTGGGCATTATCGCCGCCCAGTCCATCGGTGAGCCGGGCACTCAGCTGACCATGCGTACCTTCCACACCGGCGGCGTGGCCGGCGGCGACATCACCCAGGGTCTGCCCCGTGTTGAGGAGCTGTTTGAGGCCCGCAAGCCCAAGAAGATGGCCCTGCTGGCCGAGATTGGCGGGCGGGTATCCATTGAGAGCATTAAGCGCAAAGACGGCGCTGACATTGGTATGCTCAACATCACCATCACCGCTGACGACGGCGAGGTGGCCACCTACACCTCCCTCCCCGCCTCCAGCGTCCGGGTTGTAAACGGCGGCGTCGCCGCCAAGGGCGACCAGCTTACAGACGGCGTTCTGTCTCCCCACGAGGTCCTGCGTATCCGGGGTCTGTCCGCCTGCCACAACTACCTGATCCGCGAGGTGCAGAAGGTCTACCGCCAGCAGGGCGTGGACACCAACGACAAGCACATCGAGGTGATTGTCAGCCAGATGATGCGCAAGGTGCGGGTTGAGGAGGCCGGCAGCTCTGACTTGCTGTCCGGCTCTACCATCGACATTGTGGACTTCCTGGACGCCGAGGAGGCCGTCAAGGCCCGCATTGCCGCCGGTGAGAAGGACGAGATGGGCCAGGAGCTGGTCGTCCCCACCTGTACCCGGCTGCTCATGGGCATTACCAAGGCCTCGCTGGCCACCGAGTCCTTCCTGTCCGCCGCCTCCTTCCAGGAGACTACCAAGGTGCTCACCGAGGCCGCTATCAAGGGCAAGGTGGACCACCTGCTGGGTCTGAAGGAAAATGTCATCATCGGTAAGCTGATCCCCGCCGGCTCCGGCCTGGCTCAGTACCGCCAGGAGGACGTCATCGACGACGAGGGCAACCTGGTTGCACAGTCCCGCCGCCGACCTGAGCGGGAGGTCGACCTGGACTTCAGCCGGGACGAAGACGAAGGCGAGGACGCCGCCGAGGAGGGGGAGGACCTCTTCGGTGACGCCGAGTTCGGCGCGCTGGAGCTGGAGCCCGCCGCCGCTCCCCAGGAGTGATCCCTCTTGATCTGAAGAAACTGCCGCCTCCGGGCGGCAGTTTTTGATACGGAAAAACCGCGTCCGCCAGAACGGCGGACGCGGTTTCATTTATTCGACGGGGATCCCGTTGACCTCCAGCCCCTCCCCCACGGGAACGAGGAGGTATTTCCGGCCATCAATGACCCGGGTCTCCACCAGACAGCTGCGCTGGGCGGGCAGCGTAATGGTCACGTCGGTGGTCTTAACCTCAAAGCGCCTGCTGTCGATGAGGTTGGTGGGGCTGAGAGCCGCCCCCTCCCCAAACTGCTGGCCGCAGTTCTCACAGAAGGCGTACACCCGGGCCTCCTCCACGCCGCACTCCCGCAGAATGCTCCCCACCTCCCCCGGGGTCACCGACAGGGGTTCCGGGTCGCGGCTCTCCTTGTGCTGCTCGATGCGCTCGGCCAGCTGCTCATGGACGGCCTGGACCACCTCCAGACTGCACACCCCCTCCAGGGCCTCCTCCAGGGCGCTCTGAAAGGCCTCCTTCTGCTCCCCCGCCGACATGGGCGGCTCGGTGTGAAAGATTACGTCCAGAAACTCCTGGTGCAGCTCGTCCGGCTTGCGGGCATAGGCCAGGGCATTGTAGAGGTTGGCGGCCCGGTCGTCGAAGGCCGGAAAGAGAAATCCCAGATCCGGCGGACACACCAGCTGCCTGGGCAGGCTGTTGTGGAACTCATTCTCCCCGGGGCAGTAGCTCAGCTCCAGCCGGCCATCCTTCACTGGGCAGATACAGCATACAAAGTAGGAGAACACCGTCTCTGATTCCTCCTCCCGGTCCTCCCCGTCCTTCCCCCGGCGGGGTACGTCGTAGGCGTCGTGGGCCAGCAGGATCAGGTAGTTGCTCCCGTCCATATCCAGACAGTCAATCACCTTCTGGAAAAACTCCCGCCGCACCTCCTCGTCCTTCAGTTGGGAGTCCCGCAGGGCCATGAGCAGCCGGTGCTCGTCGCTGTCTACCACCTGCTGGGTCGCAAATACAATATCAATGAGGTTCTTCCCCAGGGTACCGGACAGAGCCTTTTTCAGCAGTCCCAGATACTGCTCCGCCTCCTCCTGGGGCATCATGCCCAGGGACTCGTCAATGTAGGAGATGACCTCCTTGTTGCAGTTGACATAACAGCCGTACACCCGACTGATGGCGCTCCTGTCCCCCCGGAACCGGCGGCGCAGCTCGCTGATTTCCTTCTGATTCATATGTACCTCACTTTTTGAATATAGAATACAGTGGTCTCTATTGTACCCAAAATCCACTGGAAATGCAATCCTAACCGCCATTCCCTTCGAAAAAATCCGCTCCCGCCCGGCAGAAGCTCCCGTCGCTTTTTTCCCTTATCCTGTCAAAACTGCGCAAACGCCTTGGAAATTTTTCACAATCTCCTTGACATTTTTGACAAACAGACTATAATATATGGGGAAGCAATCTATCGCAATATCCAAATTTATCAAAGGAGTCCTAGATATGAAAAAGATCCTTGCACTTGCGCTGGCTATGTCTATGGCACTGTCTCTGGCCGCCTGCGGCGGCGGGAATCAGGGGCAGCAGGACGCGCCCCCTCCCTCCTCCGGCGGCGGAAGCAGTGCCGCCCAGAATGACCCCCAGGAGATTGAGCCGGACTACGACTACACCATCCGCATCTACTCCAACTCCAACTCCACAGAGCGCACCACCTGGCTCATCAACGAGGCCAGAGACGCCGGCTTCAACATCTCTATCGACGACAACTCTGTCATCTCCGGCGACACCGCCGCCATCCAGGCCGCCAACGAGAACAAGGACGGCGACCTGATCTTCGGTCTGAACGAGACCCGCTGGAGCCAGCTGGTGGACGGCACCTATGAGAATCTGAAGATCATGGACTGGACCCCCTCCTGGGCCGGCGATGTGGGCGAGTATGTCTACCCCGGCAAGGCCTATGGTCTGGTGATTCAGAACGTGCTGATGCTCTACCGCAACGATGAACTGGGCACCAACGGCCAGGAGCTCCACTTTGACCACTGGGCGGACATTGTGGACTGCGGCTACTCCTGGTACCGCCAGGGCAAGGTGGGCGGCACCACCAACGCCAATATCAACTCCGCCATGCTCTATGCCTTTGTGGACCCCTCCTCCCCCGCCGGCGGCATCTCTCTGGACGGCTGGAAGACTTTGTGGAAATACTGTGAAAACGGCAATTTCACCGGCGACAGCTATGGCTTTGATCCCCTGAACCGGGGCGACGTACAGGTCTCCACCTTCTACTCCTCCTCCCTCTACGGCAAGATCGACGCCGCGGGTGAGGACTCCCAGAATCCTCTGAAGGGTGCGCTGGAGCCCGAGAACTGGTCCCTGGTGGACATCGCCGACGGCACCTATTACATCGCCGAGTACATCGGCATTCTGGACAAGGCCGGCCGCACCCCCGAGCAGACCGCCGCTGTGGAGGAGTTTGCCGAGTGGTTCGGCTCCGCCGAGATCCAGGCCGCCTGGGGCGAGGAGTTCGACTCCTACCCCTGCAACACCGCCGCCACTGGGATTCTGTATCCCGACGGCGTACCTGAGATCTACACCCTGAAGAACTTTGCTCTGGCCAAGGTAAACGGCGACCAGACCTATGCGGAGTATGTGGGCGAGCACTCCAGTGAGTGGACCAACATTATGACCAACCTGGGCTTCTACTGGGCCGACGCCAGCAGCGCCGTCTCTGAGCCCAACTGGGACAGCCTGGACTGGGCTACCCTGACCCAGAGCGCCGGCTAACTCCTAATATTCCATCTGCGGCGGGCCGGGGGACCGGCCCGCCACAAATTTTAAAGGCTGGACAGGCCGCCGCGCCCTGCACTTGGACCGCCGTTTTTAAGTGCGGGGCGGGACGACTCGGCCCGCCAAACTAACGCTGCTGTAAGCGGCAGGAATCTGAGAAAGAGAGGGAGCTTTGCCTATGATCCGCCTCAACGATATTGTCGTCAAATTTGGCGACTTCACCGCTCTGCACAACATCAATGTCCACGTGGAGGAGGGGGAATTTTTCACCTTCCTTGGCCCCTCTGGCTGCGGAAAAACCACCACTCTGCGCACCATCACCGGTTTCATTGCGCCGGAGTCGGGCACGGTGGTGGTCAAGGGGAAGGACATCACCCACGAGCCCATTGAGGAGCGGAACATCGGCATCGTCTTCCAGTCCTACGCCCTGTTCCCCACCATGACGGTGTACGACAACATCGCCTTCGGCCTGAAGCTGAAGAAGCTGAAAAAGGCGGAGATTGCCCAGAAGGTGAACGAAATCGCCAGGAAAGTGGACCTGAGCGACGAGCAGCTGAAAAAGGCGGTGAGTCAGCTGTCCGGCGGGCAGCAGCAGCGGGTTGCCATTGCCCGGGCTCTGGTCACCGAACCCTCCATCATCTGTATGGACGAGCCCCTGTCCAATCTGGACGCCAAGCTCCGGGTCCAGCTGCGCAACGAGCTGAAACAGATGCAGAAGGACTTCGGCATCACCACCATCTACGTAACCCACGACCAGGAGGAGGCACTAACCCTCTCCGACCATATCGCCGTGTTCAACAAGGGGGTCATCGAGCAGATTGGGACTCCCAACGAGGTGTACAACCACTCGGCCACCGAGTTTGTATGCAACTTCATCGGCGATATCAATCTGCTGGGGGACCAGGCGGTGGCGGCGCTGAATCAGGCCGGCGGCCAGGTGGACCCCGCCCGGAAAAACTACATCCGCCTGGAGCGCATCCACGTGAACATCGACCCCAAGCCGGGCTGCGCCGCGCTGGAGGGGGTTGTGGACAGCCGGGAGTACTACGGGCTGTACATCAAGTACTACATCCGCGCCGCCGGTCAGACCATCAAGGTCATTGAGAAAAACGACGGCGTTAACATCTACGAGGCGGGCCAAGCCGTGAAGGTGGTCATGGACCCCAGAGACGTGATGGCCTACCCCGGCACATAAAGGGGGCGGGACCATGACTAAAAAACGCCCTGTCCAAATGGGTCCGGCCCTGCTGGTCAAGCTCTTCGGAATCGCCTTCTTCGCCTATCTGTTTTTAGGGTTTATGCTCCTGCCCTGCCTGAACACCCTGGCCAGCATCTTCAACACGCAAAACGCCTCCGGCGAGACCGACCCCCTGGCGGTGATCCGCTTCTTCTTCGCTGGCAATATGGGCTCCTTTGTGTGGAACTCCCTAAAGCTGGCCGTCTGCCTGGTGGTAACGGTGAACATCGTGGGCGTGTCCATTGTGCTGCTCACCGAGTACTTCGACATCAAGGGGGCCAGAATCCTCCGCCTGGGCTACATGACAACCCTGATCTACTCCGGCGTGGCCTTGGTCACCGGCTACCTGTTTCTCTATGACAGCAACGGCATCCTCACAACTCTGCTGGTGGAGACCTTCCCCAGCATGAACCCCAACTGGTTCTCCGGCTTCAACGCGGTGCTGTTCACCATGACCTTCGCCTGCACCAGCAACCACGCCCTGTTCCTGCGCAACGCCATCCGGGGCATCGACTACAACACAGTGGAGGCCGCCCGAAACATGGGGGCCCGGCCCTTCAAGGTGCTGTGGAAGGTGGTCTTCCCAACCCTGATTCCCACCATGTTCTCTCTAACCGTGATGACCTTCATCACCGGCCTGTGCGCCATGTCCGCCCCAACCCTGCTGGGCTACGACTCCATCAATCCGGAGATTGTCCGCCTGGCCGGCTCCTCCAGCGCGGACGAGGCCTTTCCCCAGGCCCGGGCGGCCCTGCTGTCTATCATCCTGGCCCTGTTCACCATTGTGCTGCTCACTGTTCTGTCCTCCTACGAGCGCAAGGGCCACTACCTGTCCGTCTCCAAGACCAAGGCCAAGCTGCAAAAGCAGAAAATCGACAACCCGCTGGCCAACGTCCTGGCCCACATCTATGCCTACATCCTCTTCATCATCTACATGATCCCCGTGGTGATGATTATCCTCTTCTCCTTCCAGACCTACGGGGCCATCCGCATGAAGAAGCTGGACGTGACCCAGTGGACCCTCATCAACTTCTTTGGCTCTCAGGACTACGAGTATCTCACCAGCCGGGGCACCTACAAGACCCGGAAGGGCTCCATCTCCGGCCTCTTCGCCAATGAGGCAACCCTGGGGGGCATTAAGCTCAGCTTTATCCTGTCCGCCATTGCCGCCGCCCTGGCCTGCGTCATTGTGGTGGTGGCCTGCAACTACATCTTCAAAAACCGGAAGAAGAAGTCGGGCACCGTACTGGAGTACTGCCTCCTCTTCCCCTGGCTGCTGCCCACCATTTTGATCTGCTACTCCTACCGGGTATATTTCAACAGCAACGACGTGTGGTATGTGGGGGGCGCCAACCTGTACTACGCCAACCACGTGCGCCTGTTGATTATCCTGGCCTACACAGTGGTAAAGCTGCCCTTCTCCCTGCGCATGATAAAGGCGGCTTTCTACGCCATTGATGAGGAGCTGGAGGACGCCGCCCGCAACCTGGGCTCCAGCCCCCTGGTCACCTTCCTCAAGGTGAAGCTGCCCATTATCCTGCCCTCGGTGCTGGCGGTGTTCGCCCTGAACTTCAACGCCCTGTTCACCGAGTACGACATGTCCGCCACCTTCGCCAGCAGCTATGGCACCACCTACGCTATGGTTATCCAGTCCATGTGCGCAGAGGAGGGCCTGTACGGCTACAATGTCAACGCCTCGGGCCGGCGGTGCGCCTCTACTGTGTTCATTATGATTGTATCCGGCCTCATTCTCTACCTGGTCTACGGCGTGGGCGCCCGGGACCTGGGGGAGCGGCTGGAGCTCAAGGACCGGCGGCGCAAACGGCTGGAGAAATGGAAAAGCTTCGGCAAACCGTCCAAGGAGGCCAAAGCATGATTCGAACGATCGTCTTTGACATGGGCAACGTGCTCATCCACTGGCGGCCCCAGCTTTTTGTGGACCAGCTGGGGGTTGCGGAGGAGGACCGGCCTCTGCTGCTGAGGGAGGTCTTCGGCCAGGATGTGCCGGTCTCCCCGGACCGCCTGTATGAGTGGTTCCGGCTGGACCAGGGGACCCTCTCCTTTGAGGATGCTGTGTCAGCTATGCAGAGCCGCCTGCCGGAGCGGCTCCACAGCGCGGCCCACACCTTGGTCTTTGACTGGTGGAAGCGGCCCCTCCTGCCTGTAGAGGGTATGGGGGAGCTGATTCGGGAGCTCAAGGCCCTGGGCTGCGGCATCTACCTCCTGTCCAACGCCAATGTGGACCTGCCCAAATACTTCGACCGCATTCCGGGCAGCGAGTGCTTCAACGGGCGGATCGTCTCCGCCGAGTGGAAGCTGCTTAAGCCCCAGCCGGAGATCTACCGGGTCCTGCTCCGGGAGTACGCTTTAAAGGCGGAGGAGTGCTTTTTTGTGGACGACCTGCCTCAGAATGTGGAGGCGGCGGTGCGGGAAGGCATATCCGGCGCCGTGTTCCAGGGGACGGACCAGCTGCGCCAGGCGCTGATCCAGGCGGGCCTCCCCCTCCAACCGCTCTGCGGAACATAAAAGCCCGCGCCTGCCCCATGGGGCAGGCGCGGGCTTTTATCTATTCAGCGGTGACGTTTCAGATGGTACAGATGTATGTAGACTGTGCGGAACATGGAGGCGGTCATCATCGCCCCCACCGCCAGGGCCGCCGCCATTCCAAAGGTGTGGAGCAGGGTAGCCAAAAACATTTGAACATCTCCGGCCACACAGTAACTCATGGCGTAATAGATGCCGCCTCCGGGGACCAGGGGCAGCAGGGACACCAGCAGATAGCCCGTCACCGGACAGCGGCGAATGCGGGCCATGATTTCAGAAAAAATCCCGATGACCGCAGCAGACAGAAAGGCGGCAAAGATGGTGCTCCCCGCCAGCAGGTAGACCAACCAGCAGATGGCGCCCCCCAAGCAGGCAATGAGCTTGCCCGCTCCGTGGATATTAAACACCAGAGTAAAGCCCGCACAGGCCAAGAAAGCACACAGACAGGGCACAATATACTCAGACCAGATCACACTCATCCCAATCTCCTCCTATGGCAGCATCCGGACCAGGGTCAGCCCCACCGCTGAGCCAATAGCAATGGCCGCCGCTGTCAGAATGGATTCGGCAGCCCGGCTCAGACCTGAGATCATATCACCAGCCATAATCTCCCGCATGGCGTTGGTCAGGGCAACCCCGGGCACCAGCACCATCAAAACGCTGATGGTCACCGTATCCACACTCTGACCCAGTCCCCAGCGCACCAGCATCAGCGACACCAGCGAGGCCACTGTGCTGCAAATGACAGTGCGGAAAAAGCCGTTGGAGGCGATAATTTTTTTTGCGTACAGCAGACAAAAGCCTACCGCCAGCCCCCCTACCATAGCGCACACCGAATCGGCAAAGCCGCCGCCGAACAGGGGGGAAAAGAAGGCGGGGGCAATGCCATAGCCCAGCAGCACCTTCCAATGGGCGTACTGAGGAACGTTGCCGGAGAGGGCCTCCAGTCTGGCCTGCGCCTCCTCCACAGGGGGTCTCTGGACGCACAGATGGCGGCACAGGTCATTACAGCGCTCCAGCTTCTCAATATCTGTGCCGTGGGCGCCAATCCGACGCATCCGGGTTATGGGGTGGCCCTCCGGAGTTGTCACGCTGACGATGACACAGCTGGGGATGGCAAATACCTCGGGGGAGTCCAACCCGTAGGCCTGGAGCAGACGCTGCATCGACTCCTCCACCCGGTAGATCTCCGCCCCGCTGGACATGAGCTGGCACCCCAGCTCCACCGACACGTTCAGCAGCTTATCATAATCCATGCCATTTCCTCCCTGTGACCAAGGTCTGCGTTTCGTCAGTATATCACACTCCGGCCCGTAAGTCGAGAGGGAACACGGCCTCTTTTCTATCGGATAAACGTCCTTTTCCAGCTGAAATTTCACCTCCTCTTCTGTTCATCCTGACGAAAATCCTTGAAATTCCTTGCAGAACAGGGGCTGTCAGTCAATCCGGGTTTGCATTTTCCGCAGAATGGTGCTATAATTTTGAAAACCGCACAGGCCCTTCCGGCTGATTTCACGGCACGCGGGCTCAATGTTGGAAGGAGGCTTTTTGGATGATCCACAAGTGGGAACTGACCATTCCAGAGCTCACCGGAGATACTCCCCGCCGGGCCTACGTCTATCTGCCCGGCTGGTGGACGGAGGACTCGGATGAGCGCTTCCCGGTGCTTTATATGTTTGATGGGCACAACGTATTTTACGATGAGGACGCCACCTATGGCAAGTCCTGGGGACTGGGCGAGTACCTGGAGTACACAGACACCCCCCTTATCGTGGCGGCGGTGGAGTGCAACCGCGACCCCAACAATGGCCGGCTGTCGGAGTACTCCCCCTACACCTTCCGCTACAACTCACGGCAGCGTATCCCGGGCCGGGGCAAGCTGACAATGGACTGGCTGACCCAGGTCTTCAAGCCGGAGATCGACCGGGAATTCCCGACCCTCCCCGACCGGGACAATACCTTCATTGCCGGCAGCTCCATGGGCGGACTGATGAGCCTGTATGCCCTGCTGGAGTACAACACCATCTTCTCCCGGGCGGCGGCCCTGTCCCCCTCCCTGTGGGTTGCTCCAGGCAAGGTGGAGGGACTGATCCGCTCCTCCTGTCTGGCCCCCGGCACAACACTGTACATGGACTACGGCTCCCAGGAGCTGGCCAACCACGACCAAATGCTCCGAAACCTGGGCAAGGCAGCCCGGCTGCTGCTGGAAAAGGGCATCTTCCTGGATTTCCGCATCGTCCCCAACGGCGACCACAGCGAGGCCAGCTGGGAACGGCAGATCCCCTTCTTTATCAACACCCTGCTCTATGGGCGGGAGCAATTGGAGGAATGACCAATGGAGATACAGTATTTTAAAAATTACAGCCCTGCGCTGGGGCGGGACATGGAGTGCAAGGTCTACGGTCACGCCGGCCGCCCCGTGCTCTTCATCCCCTGTCAGGACGGCCGGTTTTTCGACTTTGAGGGCTTCCACCTCACCGACAACTTCGCCCCCTGGATCAATGCGGGCAAGGCTATGGTGTTCAGCATCGACACCATAGACAAGGAGACCTGGTCCGCTCAGGGCGACCCCTACTGGCGGGTCCGCCGCCACGAGCAGTGGATGAGCTATATCACCGACGAGATGGTCCCCTTTATGCGGGCGATGGTCAACGACCGCAACGGATGGACCGGGGAGCCGGGAGTTATGACCTTCGGGTGCAGTCTGGGGGCAACCCACGCCGCCAACCTGTTCTTCCGCCGGCCCGACCTCTTCGACCGGGTACTGGCCCTCAGCGGTCTGTACACCGGCACCTACGGCTTTGGAGACTACTCCGATGAGCGGGTTTACCTCAACTCGCTGGTGGATTGTATGGCCAATATGCCCGCCGACCACCCCTATATCAATCTGTACAATCAGAAAAAGGGGGTCATCTGCGTGGGTCAGGGGGCCTGGGAGCAGCCTGAAACAACACGCCGGCTGAAGCAGATCTTTGAGGAGAAGGGCATCAACATCTGGGTTGACCTGTGGGGCTGGGATGTGAACCACGACTGGCCCTGGTGGTACAAACAGACGGATTACTTCCTGCCCTATCTGCTGGACTGATTTTCCCCATTGAGAATTGGGCCGCTCTGGCGGTGGTCCATCTCTTTTTGCCTCAATTACATCAACGAGTTAAAGCAATACAGTATCCCTCTCCCCTGCTCTGTCAGGCGGGAAAACCCAAAGCCTTTCACTTGGGAGTACAAAAGAAAACAGGAGTGTGTGTATTATGAAAAACTGCATCTTCATTTCCCCGAATTTCCCCACCAACTACTGGAAGTTCTGCCGGGAGCTGAGAAACAACGGCCTCAACGTACTGGGCGTGGGCGACCAGCCCTATGACGAGCTGACCCAGGACCTGAAGGACAGCCTTACCGAGTACTACAAGGTGGGCAGCCTGGAGAACTATGATGAGGTCTACCAGGCAGTGGCCTTCTTCGCTTTCAAGTACGGCAAAATTGACTGGCTGGAATCCAACAATGAGTACTGGCTGGAGCAGGACGCCAAGCTGCGCACCGATTTCCATATCACCAGCGGCTTCCAGGAGGAGGATATGCCCCGGGCAAAATATAAATCCAAGATGAAGGAGTATTACCAGGCCGTGGGCATCCCCACCGCCCGCTACCATATGGTGGACGACGAGGCCGGGTGTATGAAGTTTATCAAAAAGGTGGGCTGGCCTGTCATTGTCAAACCGGACAACGGCGTGGGCGCCTCTCACACCTACAAGCTCTCCAGTAAGGAGGAGCTTCAGACCTTCCTGGCTGAGCACGACCGTCAGCTCCCCTACATCATGGAGGAGTTCCTCCACGCAACTGTCAACTCCTACGACGCCATTATTGACTCCAACGGCGAGCCCCTCTTCGAGACGGGCAACATAACCCCCATGTCCATCATGGATATTGTCAATGATATGGACAACTCCATCTACTATATCCTGAAAACCCTCCCCGCCGACACCCGGAAAGCCGGCCGCGCGGCGGTAAAGAGCTTTGGCGTAAAGAGCCGGTTCATCCACTTTGAGTTCTTCCGCCTGGACCAGGACCAGGAGGGCATGGGCAAGAAGGGCGATGTGGTAGCCCTGGAGGTCAATATGCGGCCCTGCGGCGGCTTTACTCCCGATATGATTAACTTTGCCCACTCCACCAATGTATATAAAATTTGGGCGGATATGATCGCCTTTGACCAGTCCACCGTCCCTGTGGGGGAGCACAGTTTCTGTGCCTTTGCCGGTCGCCGGGATGGAAAGAACTTTGTGATGGACCACCAGGCCATTATGGAAAAATACGGCGACAATATGCGCATGGTGGAGCGCATCCCCGACGCCCTCTCTGACGCTATGGGCAACCAGATGTACATGGCCGTTTTCCCGACCCAAAAGAAGCTGGACACCTTCTATCAGGACGTGCTGCGCTGTGCTGAGCCCGAGGAATAACTCATTATTCACAGAAAATGGAACAGGCCGCCGGCCTGTTCCATTTTGATTTCCTCCGCATAGTTTTCCAAATTAGGAGTATCCTAAAAGAAATTACGGAAAACAGGAGGATTCTATGGACATTAATCATAGAAAAGCTGCCATTGTGGGCTGCGGATCGGTGGGCGCCTCCATCGCCTTCCGATTTTTGCAGCAGGGCCTATTCACACAGCTGGTGCTGCTGGATATGAACCGGGACAAGGCGGAGGGCGAGGCTATGGACCTGCGGGACGGTCTGCCCTATGGCGCGGCAATGGAAATTACTGCCGGAACCTACGATGATATCGCCGACTGTGCCCTGATCGTTATCACCGCCGGAGTCAATCAAAAACCGGGGGAAAGCCGTCTGGACCTGATTGGCAAAAATGCTAAAATTCTTCAGGAAATCGTACTTGAGATCACCGCCCGGAACTTTGGCGGAATCTTGCTGGTTGTCTCCAATCCGGTGGATGTGCTGACCTATACGGCCTGGAAGGTGTCCGGCTATCCCAGACAGCGGGTGTTGGGTTCCGGGACTGTTCTGGACACCGGACGCCTCAAGCAGCTGCTGGGGGCAGAGTTTGGTGTGGACAGCCGGAATGTCCATGCCTTTATTATTGGCGAACATGGGGATAGCGAACTGGCAGTGTGGAGCGAGGCCAATGTGTCTGGCTTGGATCTGGAGCACTTTTGCCGCATCCGCGGCAGGGCACTTGACCGGAATAACATGGACCGGCTGTACCACGAGGTACGGGACAGCGCCTATCAAATTATCCAGCGTAAAGGAGTCACCTGCTATGGTATCGCTATGGCTGTGGGACGTATTGCTCAGTGCATCGTCAAGGATGAACACGCCGTTTTGCCAGTTTCAGTGGTACCCGATGGACAATACGGTTTGTCCGGCCTGGCTTTGAGTATCCCCTCTATCGTAGGTCGAAACGGTCTGGAGGAAATTCTAGAGATCCCCCTGAGTCCCTCCGAACAGCAGGATTTGGAACGCTCTGTGAAGCAAATGGAAGAAGCAATTGCCTCTTTGCATCTGTAATCAAAGCAGGACGAAAATAAATCTGCACAAGGCGCTGGCTGTTCCTCCTCTCCGCCGGCGCCTCCTTCTGCCTGTCAGACATCAGAAAAATTTTTTAAAAATTTGTATTTTGACGTTGACAAATCGCGGGACTTCTGGTAAGATATCACTTGCGCTGAACGAGATGAATGTTTGACGCAGTGTATTTGGGGGTATAGCTCAGCTGGGAGAGCGCTTGAATGGCATTCAAGAGGTCAGCGGTTCGATCCCGCTTATCTCCACCATTTTACAACTGAATATTGACGTGGGGGTATAGCTCAGCTGGGAGAGCGCTTGAATGGCATTCAAGAGGTCAGCGGTTCGATCCCGCTTATCTCCACCATTTTACAACTGAATATTGACGTGGGGGTATAGCTCAGCTGGGAGAGCGCTTGAATGGCATTCAAGAGGTCAGCGGTTCGATCCCGCTTATCTCCACCATTTTACAACTGAATATTGACGTGGGGGTATAGCTCAGCTGGGAGAGCGCTTGAATGGCATTCAAGAGGTCAGCGGTTCGATCCCGCTTATCTCCACCATCACGAGAGTGACGCAAGAACCTCGTTTCTTCGGAAACGAGGTTCTTGCTTTATGCGGCAATCGTGGTAAGGCCCAGGACAAACTGCTCCAGGTCGATGTTGAAGTCGATGTGCAGCTTGTAGTCCCGGTAGACCTCCACCTCCTTCTTCTTCTCTTTTTTCTACTCCCTTGAGGAAAAGGTGTCAACTTTTTTATACCACATCAATTGGAGGTGATCGGACGGAACATGATCCCAATCCTTTTTTCCGTGCATGTCTCCTCGACACCATCGAATTGATTGGCTCAGAGGATGAGCCGCTACTTGAGGAATTGTTCGCTCAATACTTGATTGCCGGGGATTACACCGGTGGGTCGTTTCTGCAAAATGTGGTGATTGCCGAGGGGATCCTGGCATATTTAAAGTTTCTTCATGGGCATGAGGACGGAGGGAGCTTCCAGCAATGGGGAGACCGGCAGTCTGTGGCCGTGGGGGATACTTCGGTGTGGAATACCGGGAAAAGCTCCGTAAAACCATCCGCTGGGAGATTCGGAAGCGGGAACGGGAGGTCAAAAAGACTTCCTTCCTGCCGGAATTTGACGCCCTCACGGAGCTTCCCCTCCCACTGTGCGAAAAGCTGTTCCGCAATGGGTTTGATCATGATCGTACTGTTGCGCTTGCCCTGAAATATGCCAGCGGAACGGTGCAGGATCATATCTTATCTGTTCTCTCCCCGGAAGAACGGGATACAATGGAAGAGGAGATGGACGATTGTATCCTGGTTCGGCAGTCAGATGTGGAACGCGCCCAGCGGGGGGGGGGGGGGAAAAGTCGCAAGCTATCATGAATGAATCGCCCGAACGATAAGGAGGATGAATATGTCCATTTATAAAAAAGAGGCGTCCCTGGAGGAAATAAAGCAGGAGGCCATCCACCGCATGGAGCTTCTGAAGCTGGATACCCA
This sequence comes from Pseudoflavonifractor sp. 60, assembly GCF_009911645.1. Classification (GTDB taxonomy): domain Bacteria; phylum Bacillota; class Clostridia; order Oscillospirales; family Oscillospiraceae; genus Lawsonibacter. Next base: position 19,885 of record NZ_QWKI01000074.1, on the reverse strand, counting down.
AACAATTTGGGATTTTGAACAGGACGGATCGGTTAGCCTGTCCCAGCAGATCGGAGATCAGGTCCTTCTCCAGCCCTCCGACGATGAGATCGACAAACGGGTCAAACGGTTTGAACTGGAGTATGAGTGTCTGGTTTACCACGTCCTCTGGGCAGACAGTCCCATGGTCGGGGAATGCTGGAGCCTGCTGTTCGTGTCCCCCACATCGTCAAACTGGAACGATGAGCGGAAGTACATCGAACACTCCGGACTGGTCTATGCCTATGTGGAGTCAGAGATGGAGGACGGTGTCAGCGAGATCATGACGGAGCCGCGGGACGGCAGTCTGATCCGGCTGGGATAAAGAACCCCCCCGATAAGGAGACGGTACTATGTATTATGCAATATCTGATATCCACGGCCGCTTTGACAAATACCAGGAAATGCTGGAGCTGATTGAATTCGCCCTCAGGGATACCCTCTATGTGCTGGGGGATGTGATCGACCGGGGACCGGATGGAATCAGAATTTTGCAGGACATGATGCTCCAGCCCAATGTGTTCCCCCTGCTGGGAAACCACGAGTTTACTGCCGCCGTCTGCCTCCCCTGGCTCATGGAGGAGATTACCGACCAGAGCTTGGACGCCCTGGATCAGACGCAGATTGCCGCCTTCAGCGAGTGGATCGCCAATGGTGGCGGGTCTACCCTTCGGAGCTTGAAGCAGCTGAGCCAGGAGGAGCGGGAGGATATTCTGGAGTACATCCGGGAGATGGATCTTTTTGCCCAATTGGAGGCTGGGGGCCGGTCCTTCGTGTTGACCCACTCCGGTTTGGACCACTTCTCCCCTGACCGCCCGCTGCCGGAGTACCAGCTGGAGGACTTCCTCTTCTGCCGCCCCGGACCAGACACAGTCTATTTTCCGGATAAGCTCCTGGTCTTCGGCCACACACCCACCCGGTATCTTACCAAGCAGGACAAAATTTTACGGCGGGAGACCTGGATTGACATTGACTGCGGCTGCGCAGCTCCCAGCGGGCGGCTGGGCTGTCTGTGCCTGGACACGATGGAGGAATTTTATGTGTGAGCGGATCGATTCTGTTTTTCAAGAAATTTTCCCCTCGTTTGAGATGTCCTCTTAACTGGCAGAGTGCGCACTGACAAGGATGAAACTGCGGGATGCGGTTGCGTATGCACCTGTTCCGCTGGAGCGGAAGCGGGATTTGTTTTTGGGCTTGGCGTTTGGAAAGAACACGGCCTATTTCCGCCGCCAAGCCGGCGCAATCGAGAGGACCATTCGAGAGATGCAGGCAAAGCCCGGAGAATTCTTTTATCTGAAGTGCTGCCGCTATTCTGATGAATCTATTTTTCCCGAGGAAAAGGGATTGGAGCCATATCTCACCTAGGAACACATCTTGGAACGTATCCAGGAATATCATGGCTACTTGGAGGACGATGAAAAAGAGCTGACCTGGTTTGAAGTTGAGAAGTGGTTGCCTGACGGGACGGGAAAATTGAAGAATGATCTTGATTACACCATTTTCGGCACTGAGGTCTGCTATGTTGTGTATAACAATTCCCACCGCTGGGACGGGCCCGGTTTTTCAACAGACCGTGATTTGAATCTGCCCGTTCCCTTTCACTCGGGCGATATCGTGACTATTGACTGCCGCCCTTCCGCACCGGTGAGCCATGCTGTCATCTTGGACGTCGGAGATAATCGGGATTGCTGCTGTCTTCAGGCTCTGTACCGCAATGATGACGGCACTTGGGATATAGGAGCGGTCAAGCATGGGTATGTCCTCCCGAACCATCACTTGCCGAAGATTTCCCCGCTCTATCGTCTGGCCTCTTTCCATGGGCAGCTTCCAGAGGAAGAACGCCTGCTGGAAAGGGTAAGCTGGTACGTAAACGGAGACGAAGAACACGGTTCTGCCCTATGGCAGTACATTTTTGGCCTCTGTGATTCCAGAAAAAAATGGACTGTAACCGAGGAACAGATCCTGTCGTACATGGAGAATGGCAATTGAACTGGAACAACTGCATGGTATTGGCATCGATACATGGAAGGGCAAGGTAACGGACAAGCAATGGCTCGTATATACCGACCCATACTTGTTTGTGGCTGACCATCCCCAAGCCCCTGTAAGGAGCGGCACAACGTGCCGCTCCTTTTAAACCGCCTCCGGCGTCTGATGCCCCTTGGGGGTGAGTCTACTGAAAAACCCGATTTGGAAACCAGTGGAATCCATGTAAAAAATACTTCCATTTACAGGCAGTCTGTGGTATACTAATCGCAAAGTCAATCGTCTACCAAATCCGGCGCAGAGCCAAGCGCCTGACCAGTGTGATGAGCGGCTTTTTCTCCTGCCTATTGACCAAAAATCATCAGCAAAAGGAGCGATAGGATCGAGATGGGGAAATGAACAAACGTTCCATACCAGCCAGGAGGCGAGGTGAAGTCCAAGTGGGAGGACCTTGAGACATACCACGCCCTATATCCTCATGCTGGTGGTTGTATGCTGTGTTATTATGGCCGCCTCCATGCGGTCACTTGCCACAGCATTTTATTGGACAGCCTTCACAGGCCCGGTAGTCGGTCAAGACGGAGAAAGGCAGACAGGAGAATTTCAGCATTATGATTGTGGATATGGCAAATTGAAATTACAAAAGATCGTCCTTAAACAGAAACCGTGTGGGACGCAGATATAAAAATAAATCGGGAGTGAAACATATGGCACCCATCACACACAGCGGAAACGGGAAACAGAATACCAAACGCATTGGCCGCAAGGTTGGAAACCTGGTTGCGGTAATATTGGGCATAAGCATCGCCCTGGTTGTACTACAGTGTGTGCTGATGTTTTGTCAGCTCATTATGTCTATGCTGGAAAACGAATGTGTAAGCGGCACCAATGTGCTGGCTTACGAGCTGTCCGCCTATTCCGCTGAGGAGGATAAGACGGCACTTTTAGACGCACTCAAGGCGGAGATGGGATGTGAGTTTACCATTTTCCACGGAGACGAACGGGCTTACACCACAATTCAGCAGAATGGGCAGCGAGCTGTGGGCACCCGCCTTTCCAGCAAGCTTGCCAAGGTAGTGCTGGAGCAGGGCCAAAGCTATGTGGGGCAGGCCTCCATTTTGGGGGAAAACCATCTGTGCTCATATGTCCCCACCCATGACGCCAACGGCCAAATCGACGGCCTGATCTTTGCCGGGATCTCTATGTCATCCGCCATAAAGCAGATCAGCTTGACCATCGTGCTGGCCTGCTCAGCCGGCCTTATGCTAACCGTGATCGGAATCCTAATCGTTGGCGCCTACATAAAAAGGACGGTCTCCACCCCTCTGTTCCGTCTGACTGTACTGGCGCAGACCCTGGAACAGGGCGATTTGGGATTAAACCAGCATCAGACAATGATGGTCGGGATCAATTCCAACGATGAGATTGGAACCCTGTCCCAATGTTTTGACGGCACCATCAGCCGCCTGAGAAATTACATCGGAGAGATATCCCATACGCTGGAAGCAGTCGCCGGCGGTGATCTGACAGCACAGATCACCCAGGAATATGTGGGGGATTTTGCCTCCATCCGAACCTCCTTGAACGATATCCTTCACAAGCTCAACAATACCATGGGGCAGATTGTCACCAGTGCTGAGTATGTTTCTGGCGGGGCGGAGCAGATGTCCACCGCCTCCCAGGCCCTGAGCCAAGGCTCCATGGAGCAGAGCGGCGCAGTGGAGGCATTGGAGGAGACCATCCGCGCTGTGACGCTAAGCGTCAGGCAAACTGCGGACAATGCCCGGCGGGCACAAGAGCAGGTTGATGGAATGAGCCTTCAGCTTGCCGAGGGCAATCAAAAGATGCAGGAAATGGTAACCGCAATGGAGGAAATTACCGACAGCTCCACTGAAATTGAAAAAATCATCAAGACGATTGAGGATATTGCGTTCCAGACCAATATCCTTGCTCTGAACGCCGCCGTGGAGGCCGCCCGCGCCGGCACCGCAGGCAAAGGATTTGCAGTGGTCGCAGATGAAGTCCGCAACCTGGCGGCCAAGAGCGCAGAGGCGTCCCAGTCTACCTCGGCCCTGATTGGGCGTTCCATTGCCGCAGTGAATCAAGGCACACAGATCGCGGACGCCACCGCTGAGCAGTTAAAAAATGTGGTGGAGGGTACCCATACGATTGAGGAGACCGTCAGCGGGATTGCCGCCGATGCACAGACCCAAGCAGAAGCGGTGGAACAGATTCAAGATCAGATTGAGCAGATCTCCAGTGTCGTGCAAACCAATTCCTCCACAGCGGAGGAGAGCGCGGCTACCAGTCAGGAGCTCAATGCCCAGGCCAATGTACTGAAGCAACTGGTCAAGACCTTCCGTCTTCGCCGGGTGTAGCAGCGAGAAAACAAGATCATAAGATGCAGATGGCATGGCGCGGAGAAAACGAACGCTCCAGCGCTGCGAGGCGATTCTGAACCACCGCTATGGGCAGGACACCGTCTCTATCTTTTGCAGAGGGCTATCATAATATTAAGACTATATTGGCCCGGCATCCGTATTTAATCACCAAAGCTCAGAACGCCTGTATCTTAGCGAGGGTCACACCAAAAACATCTATAACTCGCGGCGGAACCCGCAGCACTCGATTGAGCTTTCGCGGCCTGCCCTGCCCACACCTGGGAATCGGCGGCTGGGCCTACCACAGCCCCCAGGAACATATTACCATCGAAGCTATGAACCAGGGCAGCAAAGTGTTAGAGGCGCTGATTTATCAGTTTTCTACAACAGAAGCAGAATAGTCACTCTAGGGTAGACAATCAGAATGGGTTCAGACCCATTTCGAATTTCTCTACAGAGCAATCCCATCCAAATCTCTGCAAACTCTACCTGTATCATGCAATCGTGTTCTTCTAAAAACAGACCATTTCATCACAAGCCGCCGTCACCGAAGGTGACGGCGGCAATATAACGTCTATGCTCAGCCTATTCTGTTCTGCCGGCCCCTATCCAAACATGGAAAACAGATCCATCTGGCTGGTCTCGGGCAGATTTCCGAAGGCCCCCGCATCCTTCAGCAACTCGATATGGGTCTTGGACACCTTGGGACAGGCGGCGGACACCTCCTCGATGGAGATAAACTCCTTCCCCGCGCTCTGCTCCTCCAGAGAGATGGCCGCGGTCTCCCCCAGGCCCGCTACCGAGACAAATGGCGGGCGCAGGGTCCCCCGCTCCTCGTCCATGGTGAAGTGAATGGCCTTGGACCGGTAGATATCCATCCGTTCAAACTGATAGCCCCTCAAATAGAACTCATAACACACCTCCAGGGTGGTGAGCATGTCCTTCTCCACCTGGGAGGCATCCTTGTCCTTGGCCACAATCTCCCGCATCTTCTTCCGGCACACCTCCATACCCCGGCACATAAAGGCCTCGTCAAAGGCTTTGGCGCGGATGGAGAAATAGGCGGCGTAGAAGGCCAGGGGCCGGTGGACCTTAAACCAGGCAATGCGGAAGGCCATCATCACGTAGGCCACGGCATGGGCCTTGGGGAAGAGATAGGCAATCTTCTTGCAGGAGCCGATATACCAGTCCGGCACACCGGCGGCCTTCATCTCGTCCTCCGCCCCCTCGGGCAGACCCCGCCCCTTTCGCACCGCCTCCATGATCTTGAAGGACCGCTTGGGGTCCATCCCCTTGGAGATCAGGAAGAGCATAATATCGTCCCGACAGCCGATGGCCTGGTTGACCTTGGCGGTGCCGGACAAAATCAGGTCCCGGGCGTTGCCCAGCCACACGTCGGTGCCGTGGGAGAAGCCGGACAACCGCACCAGAATATCAAACTGGTTGGGCTGGGTCTCCTCCAGCATCCCCCGGACAAAGGAGGTGCCGAACTCGGGGATGGCGGTGCCGCCGGTGGGGCCCAACACCTTGTCATCCTCATAGCCCAGCGCCTTGGAGGAGGAGAACAGGGACATGGTGTCCGGGTCGTCCAGGGGGATCTCCCGGGCGTTGACACCGGTCAGATCCTCCAGCATCCGGATCATGGTGGGGTCATCGTGTCCCAGCATATCCAGCTTCAGCAGGTTGGACTCCATGGAGTGGTATTCAAAGTGAGTGGTGATAATGTCGCTGTCCGGGTCGTCGGCGGGGTGCTGGACAGGGCAAAAATCGTAAATCTCCTTGTCCTGAGGGATGACCACCATGCCTCCGGGGTGCTGGCCGGTGGTCCGCTTCACGCCGGTACAGCCAATGGCCAGCCGGTTTTCCTCCGCCTTGGAGGCGGTGAGCCCCCGCTCCGCCAGATACTTTTTCACATAGCCAAAGGCGGTCTTCTCTGCCACTGTGCCGATGGTCCCCGCCCGGAAGACGTGGGTCTGGCCGAAGAGCTCAAAGGTATACCTGTGGGCGCTGGACTGGTACTCCCCGGAGAAGTTCAGGTCGATATCGGGCACCTTGTCGCCGCCGAAGCCCAGGAAGGTCTCAAAGGGGATGTTGAAGCCGTCCTTCACATACCTGGTCCCACACACCGGGCAGACCGCATCGGGCATATCCGCGCCGCAGCCATAGGGGTGTTCCGGGTCCTGGGCATAGTCGAAGTCGGTGTGCTTGCAGTTTGGACAGCGGTAGTGGGCGGGCAGGGAGTTCACCTCGGTGATCCCCGACATGAAGGCCACCAGCGACGACCCCACCGACCCCCGGGAGCCCACCAGATAACCGTGCTCCAGGGAGTTCTGCACCAACTTCTGGGCGGACATATAAATCACGTCGTATTTGCAGCGGATAATGTCCCCCAGCTCCGCCTCGATGCGGTCCACCACAATCTGGGGCGGATTCTCCCCATAGAGCTCATGGGCCTTTCCCCACACCAGCCGCTTTAGCTCCCCGTCGGAGTCCTCCAGCTTGGGCGCAAACAGCCCCTTGGGCAGAGGCTCGATCGGGTCGCACCAACTGGCAATCAGGTTGGTATTCTTCACCACCACCTCGTGGGCCTTCTCTTTGCCCAGGTAGGAAAATTCCTTGAGCATTTCGTCCGTGGTCTTGAAGTAGATGGGCAGGGGCTCGTCCGCGTCCTCAAAGCCCTTGGAGGCCAGAAGGATGTGCCGGTAAATCTCGTCCTCCGGGTCCAGGAAATGGACGTCCCCGGTGGCGCACACCGGCTTGCCCAGCTCCTCCCCCAGGCGGACAATAGCCCGGTTGAAGTCCCGCAGGTCGGATTCCGTCTTGGCTTTCTCCCCCTTGCGCACCATAAACATATTGTTGCAGATGGGCTGGATCTCCAGGTAGTCATACCAGGAGGCGATACGCTTCAGCTCCTCCCAGCTCCGGCCGTCCGCCAGAGCCTGAAACAGCTCTCCCGCCTCGCAGGCGGAGCCGATAATCAGCCCCTCCCGGTTCTCGTTAATCAGGGACTTTGGCATGATGGGATAGCGCTTGAAGTGCTCCAGATGGGCCAGGGACACCAACTTGTACAGATTGCGCAGGCCGGTCTGATTCTTGGCCAGCACAATCAGGTGCTTGGGCCGCCGCTTCACCTTCCCCTTCCCCCTCAGCTGAAGCATATAGGGGTTGATCTGTGAGAGCTTCTCCAGTCCGGCAGACTCCAGCTCCTGGAAGAAGTGGGGCAGCATATAGGCCACGGTGGCGGCGTCGTCGCTGGCCCGGTGGTGGTTGAAGGCGGGCAGGTGCAGGTACTCCGCCACAATATCCAGCTTGTACCGGCCCAGCTCGGGCAGCAGGTTCTGGGCCAGGATCAGGCTGTCCACCGAGGGATTGTGGAAGGGGAGCTTATATTTCTCGCAGCCGGCGGCTATAAAGCCCATATCAAAATCGGCGTTGTGGGCGGCCAGAGGGCGATCCCCCGCGAACTCTAAAAACGCGCGCAGCGCCTCCTTTTGAGAGGGTGCTCCCTCCAGCATCTGGTCAGTAATGCCGGTGAGCTGGGTGATTTGGGGGCTGAGCATCCGCCCAGGAGAGACAAAGGTGTTGAACCGGTCGGTGATTTCCCCGTTTTTCAGCACCACCGCGCCTATCTCGATAATGACCTCATACTTTCGGTTCAGGCCGGTGGTTTCAATGTCGAAGCAGACAATCTCATCCGAGAAATTGGCCTCCGATTCGCCGTGGACTGCCACTCGGTCGTCCAGGTCGTTGATGAAATAGGCCTCCACGCCGTAGAGGATTTTAATATTTTTGGCGGAGTGCCACGCCTCCGGGAAAGCCTGGGCTACGCCGTGGTCGGTGATGGCAATGGCCGGGTGGCCCCAGGCCTCCGCTCGCTTGACCACGTTCCGGTCCGGCCCCAGCTTGGGTCCCACAGCGGTGAGAGCGTCCATGGTGGACAGACTGGTGTGCAGGTGGAGCTCAACCCGTTTCTCCGGTGCGGTGTCCTGGCGCATTTTCTTCTCGCCTAGGGTCACGGCCACCGGCTCCAGCACCATGTCACCGTAGAAGCGGTCCATGTTCAGCCGGCCCTGGACCTTGACGTGCAGCCCCTTCTTAATGCCGTCCACCAGCGGCTTGCCCTCGTCCCCGGCGAAAAAGCGGTTGATTCGGATGGAGCCGGTGTAGTCGGTCATATCAAAGGCCACCACCCAGGCGCCCCGTTTTTTCAACTCCCTGTTGTCTACGGCGAAGACGTCCCCCTCCACCACCACGGTACCCATATCCAGCTCCAGTTCCCCAATGGGGACAGCGGCCTTGGTGATGAGCTTGCCGAAGATGGCCTTGCCCTGGGGCTTTTTCTCCGCCTTGACGGAGGGGGCCGCCCGTTTGACGCTCTGAAGCCGCTTTGCCCGGAGGGCCTCGGTGCGAGCAAAGGCATCGTCAACCGATTCCGGTTTCGAGTTTTCATTTTCTCTCTTCGGTACAGTATCCCCGCAGGCCTTGTCCTCCAGGGGTTTCCCGGGTTCAGCAGCAAAATTATCAACCGAGTCGTCAACCGAATTTTTATCTTCGTTTACCTTCTTGGGCTCCTCCTGCGCGGTGGGCTCCGCCGCCTCAATCCAGACGCTTTTCAGCTGGTAGACCAGACACAGGGCCTCCTCCGCCTGGGCGATCAGGTTGGGCCCCGCCCCTGCCGCCCCCTCCACCACAATTTTGGCGCTGCGGCTGGACCTGTCAACGGCGGCGGATACAATCACCCACCGCTCTACGCCGTTGGTCAGCTCGGTCCATTGGCGCAGAGCGGAAAACATCTGTAAAAATGGTATTTTTTGGGACATTCAGTCAATCTCCTTTGTCCAAGTGTGGTCTCCCAGCCAGATAATCAAGTCCGAATGCTTCTCTGTCCAGGCCGGGTTCCAATCCCGAAAGTGCCAGTGGGACATACTGTCCAGCTCTCCCCCCGCGGACTCCGCCCGCACTCCCTGCAAAAATTCGATGAGCAGGTCCAGTTCCTCCCGGGAACAGTCCAGGCTCACTTCCCGCAGGGTCTGGGGCAGCTGGTTCTGGCTGTCCCAGTCATGGCCGTACGCAAGCATACACTCACCTCCCTCCTGTCTCAGGGCCGGCGCAACCAATCGTCGTTAAAACGCCGGCGAAAATCTTCCAGTACGTCCTCCAACCGGGGCATCTGCTCCGCCTTGAGTAATTCGGCAAACGCAAAGGCATTCTCCGACTGGCACACCGCGGACCAGTAATACTGACGCATCCTCGCCGCATCCAGACGGCTCATCCGGGCTATCGTCAGCCTGACCCCCTTCTTCACCTTTTCGGACGCCTTTGGTGAGGCCAGAATCGGATCAAAAACATTGCGGTGCAAATAATCCATAATCTCCTGTTCCTTGGTCACCGCTCACACTCCCCTTTTGTCAGTTCCAGTGGCTGTGCTTCATCCTGCTCGTAGCGGGTGGCTGTCTTCAGCGTGTTGATCACACAAGACACGCTCTCCTGCCGCGGGTAGTGAAACACCTCTTTGAACAGAAAGCCGTAGGCCGCCCCAAGTTCCTGTTTCTCCCGGACGTTCAGCTTCCGGCTGGCCGCCGCCCCACCCCGGGATTTGGAAATCATCAGGTGGGTGCGCACTGGAGGAATCTGCATCACGTCGTTGCAAAACAGAATGTGTGACAGCAGCTCTCTGTTCCCTAACACCTGACAAAATTCCTCCCAGAGCGGACCGGAATCCATAAATCCTCCAAAGCGACGGTACTTTTTGGCAAAATCCTGGCGGAATGCCTGTTCCAGACCCTGAATCGAAATCCGCATAATATCAGCCCCTTTCTAAGATAGGAGTATCTTACCACATATATTGTAATCTTGCCAAGTATAATATTGTATTTTACTTGATAATAATTTATAATGTCTCAATTAGAGTGAACAGCTCGTCCACCAGCCGCTCCTGGGGGACCTTCTTGATGATCTCCCCCTTCTGGAACAGCAGGCCCTCGCCGATTCCCCCCGCAATTCCACAGTCAGCTGCGGCGGCCTCCCCGGGGCCGTTGACGGCGCAGCCCATGACCGCCACGGTGATGGGCTTATCCACCTGCTTCAAGCGCTCCTCCACCTCATTGGCCAGGGCAATCAGGTCGATGCGGGTCCGGCCGCAGGTGGGGCAGGATACCAGCTCAGGCCCCTCCCGGTGAATGCCGGCGGCCTTTAAAATCTCCCGGGCGGCGTAAATCTCCTCCACCGGGTCGGCGGACAGGGACACCCGCATGGTATCCCCAATGCCCAGCGCCAGCAGACCGCCCACTCCCACGGCGGATTTCAGCGTCCCCATACGCAGGGTGCCCGCCTCAGTGACCCCAATATGTAAGGGGTAGTCCCCCCGCTGGGCCATCAGCTGGCAGGCCCGCATGGTAATGGGTACGCTGGAGGATTTGAGGGAGACGCAGATATCTGTAAAATCGAACTTCTCCAGCAGGCGGATATGGCCGAAGGCGGACTCCACCATGGCCTCGGGGCACACCGCTCCGTATTTGGCCAAAATAGATTTTTCCAGGGAGCCGCCGTTGACCCCAATGCGGATGGGGATATTTTTCTGACGGCAGGCGTCCGCCACCGCCTTCACCCGGTCCTCCCCTCCGATATTCCCCGGGTTGATGCGCACCTTGTCCGCCCCGGCAGCGACAGCCTCCAGGGCCAGCTTGTAATCAAAATGGATATCCACCACCACGGGAATGGGGCTGTTTTCCTTGATTTTCCCCACCGCCCGGGCAGCCTCCATGTGGGGCACCGCAACCCGGACAATCTGGCACCCGGCGGCGGCCAGCTTCCGGATCTGCTCCAGAGTGGCCGCCGTATCCTGGGTGGGGGTGTTGGTCATGGACTGAATGGTAATGGGCGCGCCCCCGCCAATGAGGACGCCGCCCACCTTGATCTGTCTTGTCATACCTACCTCCCAAACAGCTTGCCCACATCGCTGAGGGTCACCACCACCATCAGGCACATGAGGGCGGCCAGACCAGCCAGATGGACATAGCCCTCATACTCGGGATCGATCTCCTTCCGGAGCAGGCCGTAAAGCAGGGCGTTGATGATTAGAAAGAAGATCCGTCCGCCGTCCAGAGCAGGCAGAGGCAGCAGATTCATCACCGCCAAATTGACCGCAATGATGGCCGACAGATAGCTCAGGTTCCAGGCCGCATCCGCCAGAGTGGGGGAATGGCTACCCACCTCGCCCATGATATTGACGATGCCCACCGGACCGGACAAGTCCCGCAGCCCCACCGCCCCGGTGACCAGGTCGCCCAGGCTGATCCAAGTTGTACGGACGAAATCAATGGCCGTCCGCCAGGTGTAGGCCAGCTTATTAAAGAGGGTTGCTTTGTCCGCCGCAGCCCCCAGGCTGATCCCCCGCAGACGGGTGAAGTTGCCCTCCTCGTCTGTGCGCTCCTGATAGGGCAGGTGGACATCCTTCAGCACGACCCGCTGCCCGTCCCGTTCCACCACAAAGTCCAGGGTCTCCCCCGCCCGGTTCAGAAAGAAGCGGGCATTGCCGTAGACCAGGACCCTGTGTCCATCCACCGACAAAAAACGGTCCCCAGGCAGCAGGCCGCAGTCCTCGGTTTGGTAGCCCTCAATGGGGCCGCCGTAGACGTCGACCCGAAAGCCGGCGGCGGGGGTATAGAGGACGCCGATGATGATAAGACCGGTGAGGAAGTTCATGCCGGCCCCCGCCACCAGAATGATAATCTTCTTCCACCAGGCCGCCTGCCCGAAGGCTCGAGGATCGTCGGAGTACTCATCCTCCCCCTCCATGGCGCAGTAGCCGCCGATGGGCAGCAGGCGCAGACTGTAATAGGTCTCCTTGCCCTTGCGCTGAAACAGGGCCGGACCCATTCCCACGGAAAATTCCTCCACCTTGACCCCCAACAGCTTAGCGGCGGCAAAGTGACCCAGCTCGTGGGTCGCCACCAAAATTCCAAAAATCAGAATCGCAACGATAATATAGAGCATAGCGTGCCTCCAAACAGATTCCTATGGGCGTCCGCCCAGTTTTAAATTGACCCTACAAGCTCCCGGGCGGCCTGATCCGCCTCCAAAATGTCGGTAAGGGAGGGCTCCTGGACCACCTTCACCTGGGACAGAGCCCGCTCCACCTTGCCGGCAATTTCCAGGAAACCCAGTTTCCCCCTCAGGAACTGGCTCACCGCCACCTCGTTGGCTCCGTTGAGGATGGCCCCTGCAGTCCCGCCGGTTTTGGCGGCCTCCAAGGCCAGGGCCAGACAGGGGAACGCCTCCAAATCGGGCGCGCCAAAGGTGAGAGGGCCGCAGTTCCACAGATCCAGCGGACTGGAAGGTCCTGGAACCCGCTTGGGGTACGTCAGGGCGTACTGGATAGGCAGGCGCATATCGGGGGCGCCCAGCTGGGCAATCATGGCATTATCACAGTATTCCACCAGGGAGTGAATGATACTCTCCCGATGGACTACCACGGAAATTTTCTCCGCCGGCATATGGTATAGGTGCATGGCCTCAATCACCTCCAGCCCCTTGTTCATCAGGGTCGCGGAGTCCACGGTGATTTTGGCCCCCATGGACCAGTTGGGGTGGCGCAGAGCGTCCTCCACAGTGACGCCGGCCAGCCCCTCCCGTTTTCTGCCATAGAAGGGACCACCGGAGCAGGTGAGGATCAGCCGCTTGACCTCCCCCCGGTCCCGGTTGGCCTCCAGACACTGGAAGAGGGCGGAGTGCTCCGAGTCCACGGGGTAGATCTTCGCGCCGTAGTCCTTGGCCTCCTCCAAAACAAGGGGCCCGGCGCACACCAGAGTCTCCTTGTTGGCCAGACAGACCCGCTTGCCCTCCCGGATGGAGGCCAGCGTGGGCCGCAGCCCCGCCATGCCCACCAGCGCGGCAATGGCGGTGTCCGCGTCGGGGATGACGGCCACCTCCAGCACGCCCTCCAGGCCGCTGAGCACCTGAACGTTGGTGTCCGCCAGCCGGACCCGCAGATCGGCGGCGGCCTTTTCATCTGCCAGCGCCGCAATGGCAGGCTTAAACCGCCGGGCCTGCTCCTCCATCAGCTTTACGCTGGAATTGGCCGCCAGCGCAGCTGCCTCCATGCCGCAGGCGGCAATCACCTCTAATGACTGCCGCCCAATGGAACCGGTAGAACCCAATATTGTAACCCTTTGACTCATAACGCGCTTCCTCTCATTATTCCCGCTCGTCTTTGCGGCCCATCAGATAGTCCAGACTGACCCCGAAGTAGTCCGCCAGGAAGACCAGACCGGGAACTTCGGGATAGCCATCTCCATGTTCATAATATTGATAACTGCGTACTTTCAAACCACAGATTTCCGCCATCTCTGTCTGTTTCAAGCCTCGTTCCAGACGCAGTTCTCTTACACGTTCAGCAAAAGTTGCCATTGTTTCCTCTTACTCCTGTTCGTCCTTGCGGCCCATCAGATAGTCCAAGCTGACCCCGAAGTAGTCCGCCAGGAAGACCAGACCGGGGACCGTTGGATAGTTCTCAGCATATTCATATTGCTGATAGCTTCTCACCTTTAATCCGCAGATTTCTGCCATTTCTCGCTGTTTCAGCCCGCGTTCTTTCCGAAGTTCTTTCATCCGCTCTCCAAAAGTTGCCATTGTTCCCTTTTACTCCCGTTCGTCCTTGCGGCCCATCAGATAGTCCAGACTGACCCCGAAGTAGTCCGCCAGGAAGACCAGACCAGGGACCTCGGGGTAGCTATCTCCGTGTTCATAGCGTTGATAGCTACGTACTTTGACACCACAAATTTCCGCCATCTCAGTCTGTTTTAAACCGCGCGCTTCCCGCAATGCTCGGACCCTCTCAGAAAAATTTGCCATAATTACCTCCAGGCACTTGACATGACACAAAATTACACCTATAATAGAGGTGACACTAAATGACACGTGAAAGGTGGACCACTATGAAAGATATTCTCAAAATATTATTCGTGGACAATCCCTATCTCCCAGAAGAGGTCTGCAAATTCTGCAAACAGCTGCCCGAGTTCCAAGAGGCAGAACAGGCATACGAAGCAGCAGCAGAACAGCTTCGGGCTCAGTTGGGTCCCGCACAATTCGACGCCTTCGACGAAACTCTCACCTGGTACCTCGCTCTCTATGCCAATGCCTATTATCGCTTCGGATTGAGTCTGCGTCAAGAGGTACTTTCCGCTTGGGGACTGGAGGGTTGAAATTGCTTCGCCAATTTAACGTGCTCATGTCCTGCGAAGCGGTGACGATTAATTTGCAGACACTGCTTCTACTTAAAATTGGGAGTAGAAGATGACGCTCTTAGGGACAATCCCCCGCCCTCGCTTCGCTCGGGCACCCCCTTTCCAAAGGGGGCAAGCGGCTTCGCCGCTTGTGAGGCCCTGCTTCGCAGGGCCCATCCCTCGTCCCGCCCGCAGGCAGCCTGGCCCCTTTGAAAAGGGGCGGAGGCGAAGCCGGTGGGGATTGACTGGCTGGCACTAATTCTACTTAAAATTGTGGGTAGAAGATGGCGCTCCCAGGGCCAATCCCCCGCCCACAGGGAAAAGTTTCTTTTGCTTCTTTTCTTTACAAAGAAAAGAAGGCCCGTCCGGCGAGGACAAAAACAGAAGTGGTATAGTTAGAAGGCCGGAAGCAGCTCCACCAGCAGCAGCAGCATAGGGGCGGCGAAGGTGGTGGAGTCGAAGCGGTCCATCATGCCGCCGTGGCCGGGCAGGAGATTGCCGTAATCTTTCACGCCGCACTGGCGCTTAATCAGGGAGAAGGACAAATCGCCCAGCTCGGTAATGGCGCTGCCCAGCAATCCATAGAGGGCCATCACGGGCAGCTGCACCGCAATACCGCCCAGTTCCCGCACCAGCACGCCGTATACCAGCATAAACAGGCACCCGGACAGAATGCCGCCCAGGTAGCCCTCCAGGGACTTATTGGGGCTGACCTGAGTGATGCCCCGATGTTTCCCCAGAAACACGCCGAAAAAATAGGCTCCAATATCGGTGGTAAAGGCGCAGACCACGGGCAGAAGCACGTAGAACTGCCCGTTTTCAAACCGCTTCAGCTGGACCAGAGCGGACAAAAACAGAGAAATCCCAATACCGCCGAAAAGACACACAATAATATGCTCAAACCGAATCTCGCTCGGGGTACCGTATCGGCCCAGAGCGGGAATGAACAGCGCAGCCATCAGCAGAATCGCCGCCGCCCGGGCGGTCCAGCTGCCATAGCCCAGGCCGTGGCCCAGAGGGATCAGGACGGCGGCCAGGGCGGTAAAAATGTACATACCATTATGGTGGGCCACCTTGGTCGCCCGCAGCAGCTCGTAAGAGGCCGCCGCCGCAATCACGGCCACCAGCGCCGCCAGAGCCATGGGCGGCAGAAAAAACAGCGCCGCCAGGAAAGCCGGTCCCAAGGCAAGGCCCACAATAATTCTTGTTGCCAACTCACACACCTCCAAACCGGCGGTTACGGCTTTGATAGGCTGCAATGGCCCGGTGCAGCTCCTCCTTGGAGAAGTCAGGCCACAGCACATCGGTGAAATAAAACTCCGCATAGGCGCTCTGCCACAGCAGGAAATTGGACAGCCGCAGCTCTCCGCTGGGCCGGATGACCAGGTCCGGATCGGGGACCCCCCTGGAGAACAAATAGCCGCCGAACTGCTCCTGACTCAGGTGGTTGGGGTCGGTTCTGCCCTCCACGCAGTCCAGGGCAAAGGCCCGGGCCGCCCGGACCAGCTCATCCCGGCCCCCGTAATTCAGGCAGATATTCACCTGACAGCCTTCGTAGTGCCGGGAAATCTCCCGGGTGCGCTCACACAGCTCCCGCAGCTCTGAGGTCAGCGGGGACAGGTCGCCGAAAAACTCCATCTTCACCCGGTCCCGCTCCATCTGCCCAATGGCCTCTAGCAGGTACTTTTTCAAAAGCCCCATAATAGCGGACACCTCCACCTCCGGCCGCTTCCAGTTCTCGGTGGAAAAGGCGTAGACGGTGAGATAGTCGATGCCAATCTCCTTGCAGTAGGTAGCGATGGTGCGGAAGGTCTCCGCCCCTGCGGCGTGGCCGGCGGTGCGGGGCAGGCCGCGCTTTTTTGCCCAGCGTCCGTTGCCATCCATGATAATGGCGATGTGTTTGGGCAGGCGGGTAAAGTCCACCTCGGTCTGCACTGCCGGTTTTTTTGAGAAGAGGGCCATCACGGTCGCTCCTTTTTGATGTTTCTATGCCGGGAAACGGGCCGGTGAGAACACCGGCCCGCTGTTCTGTGGTTACACTGCCATAAGCTCCTTTTCCTTCTTAGCGGTGAGCTCGTCAATGTCCTTGCACCGCTTGTCGGTCATGTCCTGGAGCTCCTTCTCCAGCTTCTTCTGGTCGTCCTCGGTGAGCTCAGACTTTTTGGTCTTCTTCTTGATATCGTCCATGGCGTCCCGGCGGATGTTGCGCAGGGCCACCTTGCCCTCCTCGCCGTACTTGCGCACCTGTTTGGTCAGGTCCTTGCGGCGCTCCTCGGTGAGCTGGGGGAAAGCCAGACGGATCACCCGGCCGTCGTTCTGGGGATTGATGCCCAGGTCGGAGGTCTGGATAGCCTTCTCAATGGCTTTCAGCAGAGACATATCGTAGGGCTGAATGGTCAGGGTGCGGGGGTCGGGGGAGCCGATGTTGGCCACCTGATTCAAAGGGGTGGGGGCGCCGTAGTACTCCACAGTGATCCGGTCCAGCACGCCGGCGTTGGCCCGGCCCGCCCGGACAGCAGCAAAGTTAGACTTGACCACCTCGATGGTCTTCAGCATTTTCTCGTCATAGCTCTTAATCTCGGGGCTCATATCAATTCTTCCTTTCTCAAAAATCTACTATGGTGCCAATCTCCTCGCCCATGACGACCCGGTAAATGTTCTCCGGATCCTTCAGGGCAAAGAGAAGGACAGGGATCTTGTTGTCCATGGACAGAGAGGTGGCGGTGGTATCCATCACAGCCAGATGCTGGGCCAGCACCTCGTCATAGGAGATCTTGCTGTATTTCTTGGCGTTGGGGTCCTTCTTGGGGTCGGCGGAGTAGACCCCGTCGATGTTCTTGGCCAGCAGGATCACGTCGGCGTCAATCTCCGCAGCCCGCAGCACAGCGGCGGTATCAGTGGAGAAGAAGGGATTGCCTGTGCCGCAGCCAAAGATGACCACACGGCCCTTCTCCAGATGGCGGATGGCCTTGGACCGGATGTAGGGCTCGGCCATTGCCTGCATCACAATGGCGGTCTGGACCCGGACCTCGACCCCCTTCTGCTCCAGCACGTCGGCCACGGCCAGGGCGTTGATGGCGGTGGCCAGCATCCCCATGTGGTCGGCCCGGACCCGCTCCATGGCGTCTCCGCCGTCCTTCAGGCCGCGCCAGAAGTTGCCGCCGCCCACCACAACGCCCACCTGGACGCCCTGAGCCACACACCGCTTGATAACGTCGCACACACTTCCAATCACCTGAAAGTCCAGCCCCCGGGACGCCTCTCCCGCCAGGGCCTCGCCGCTGATCTTTAACAGTACCCGCTTATATTTTGGCTGTTCCAATGAAACCACTCCCGTCCTTTTTCTTGTTCCCTATTTTAATATATTTTTTACCGTTTGCATAGAGGGTAAGTCAAATTTTTTCAAATTGTCCACAATCTGCCCAGAGACGAAAATTGGGGGTTGCATTTTCCCTCCAACTGTCGTATAATAGGGCAGACAACTGGATACGATGTCTTCAGGGCGGGGCGAAATTCCCCACTGGCGGTACAGTCCGCGACCAAACGCGCAAATGTTTGCTGATTCGGTGAAACTCCGAGACCAACGGTTACAGTCCGGATGGAAGAAGATGTGTGTAAAACATACACGCGCCGTTTTTGCGCGCGCAAGCACAGCTCCTTGTTTGTTTTGACACCTGGAAGACATGGTCTTTCAGCGGTCAAATTCAAAAAAGGAGTGTTTTTTATGTCCTCACCCACCGTAACCGCAACCCCCGCCCGTTCCAAGATGGACACCAAGACCATCACCAGCTTGGCTATGCTCACCGGCGTCTCGGTGATCATCGCCTGGATGTCCAAGCTGATGCCCCCCGTCATGTTCCTGGACTTTGACTTCAAACACGTAGTCGTGTGCATTGGCGGCTTCACCTTCGGGCCCATGGCCGCCGCCATCATCGCCGTGATGTCCTCCTTCATCGAGATGCTCACCTTCAGCCACACCGGCCCCTGGGGCTTTTTGATGAACGCCCTGGGCACCGCCTCCTTCTGCTGCACCGCCTCCTGGTTCTACCAGAGAAAGCGCACCAAGCAGGGGGCCGTCATTGGCCTGGGGCTGGGTCTGGTGGTCATGGTGGTAGTAATGCTGCTGTGGAACTACCTCATCACCCCCCTGTACATGACCGGCACCTCCGGCGAGCTGATCCCCAGGTCCACCGTGGCCGCAATGCTGCCCACCCTGTTCTTCCCCTTCAACCTGGCCAAGGGCGGCATGAATATGGCCGCTACCCTGCTGCTGTACAAGCCCGTGGTCACCGCCCTGCGGGCCTCCGGACTGGTGCCCCCCTCCCAGAGCGGGACAGAGGGCAAAAAGTTCAGCCTGGGCTTCCTGCTCTTCTCTCTGGCCCTGCTGGCCACTTTCGTCACCTTCGCCCTGGTGCTGGCCGGGGTCATCTAAACAGCTTTCCCCCGGCAGTCCGCCCCTCCGTCCGGTCGCGGAGGAGTCCTCCGGGATGTGCGGACTGCTCTGGGGAGGCATTTTGCAGCCGCTCCTTAAACCACAGCGGGACAGGTTTTTACCTGCCCCGCTTTTTGTCGCGCTTTTTCTGTTGGCGCAAGAGAAACTTCCGCTCTGCCTCCTCCAACTTGGCCTGGCGGCTTTTGATTTTGCGCGCCTGCCCCTCCTGCTCCCGCTGGAGACTGAGCGCCTGCTGAGCCTTGGTGCTGACGCCGCTGGGCCGGGTTGCGGCACGGTTCTCCCGCCGCTCCCGCTTGGGATTCTTCCGCTGGACGGCGAGACGCTCCCCCTCCTGCGCCGGACTGAACTTTAGCCTGTGCCACTCCTTCTCCAGCCACTCGTAGAGCTGAGGCTCTGTGGGCTGGGCGCCAAAGACGACCCTGGCCGCCGAGTAGCCCGTCTCGTCCCACCGCTCGGCAATTCCAACCCAGAAGGGCTCCTGGAAGAGCAGGGTTAAGCTGCTAAAATTCCGATCCATATTCAATTTCCTCCCTGATTTGGCGTCAGAGAAGGGACGACCCGGGAGGGAAGGCTACTGACGGGAGCGCGGCCCGCGGGCGGACTACCAACCGCCCTGTGTTTTTATCTCTGCAATGAGATTATAGCAGACTTTTCCTTGCGATTCAACAGCTCAATGATGAACCGGCAAAAACTGAGCTGCCCTTTATGCGCAATCAACAATCCCCCGCTTCGGTGTGCGCACTGGTCTTTCCTGCTTACCACTTTCGTAAAGTAGAGAAAATTTGTAGAGCGAACCGGGGCAGTTCCACCTTGTGATGCCA
>NZ_QWKI01000073.1 GCF_009911645.1 Pseudoflavonifractor sp. 60 | reverse complement strand
GAAGCCGCTTGCCCCCTTTGGCAAAGGGGGTGGAAAGATTATCATATGAAGTGCAACACAAGAAAAAAGGGAGGACATGACAGCTGACGCCGTCCATAATCATTAAATTCAACCCGCCCTATATCGTCTCATGTTACCGGGGGGCGGACTCAAAGTTACCATCAAACTGCCAGAGCGAGGGAAAAGTTTCTTTTCAAAGAACAGAAGGCCCGTCCAGTGAGGACACAGAAGACCGTCAGGTCTCTACCACGGTGAGCACGCCCTCGATTCCCGCAAGCTCCCGCAGGATATCCTCCCGGCCGGCCCCCTGACGGGAACGTAGGGCGAACACGGCGCAGGAGTTCCCTCCCTTATCGCTCTTTTTCGTAATCTCCACATCCACAATCTTCGCCCCCAGGATATGGCAGCGGGAGACCATCTCCTCTAGACAGGAGGGCTTGGCGTACTCAATATACACGTTGACAAGCCGGTCCCGACGCACCAGGCTGTACTCCAGCTTGGAGAAGAACACCTCTGCCACCAGCACCAGGAAGGTGGCGTAGACCGCCCCCTCATAGAAGCCCGCGCCGCAGCACAGCCCCACGATGGCCACCACCCACAGTCCCGCTGCGGTGGTCAGGCCCCGAACCCGGCGCCACTTGGTCATAATAATGGCCCCGGTACCGATGAAACTGACCCCGGCAATGACCTGGGCCCCCATACGGCTCATACTGATGGGGTAGCGCATCACCACATACATATACTGGCTGGTGGCGGTGGTCATGGCCGCCCCCAGGCAAATGAGGATATGGGTCCGAAATCCGGCGGGGCGGCGCTTGTTGGATCGCTCCAGACCGATGAGTCCGCTGCATACCAGAGCCAGCAGAACCCGCACCGTCATGCCCAGCAAATCGGGCTGACGCAAAAAATGCAATCCATTCAGCATAGTCCCCACCCCCTATATCTCGTCGATGGCCTTCACCGCAGGGCTGTAGGCCAGTTGGGTCAGCACCTTGGTATGGGTCTGGTGCTTGGGCAGGCGGAGGTAAAAGACCACACTGACCTGCTCCTGCTCCTCCGCCTTCCGCTGGCGCTCCAACTCCATATCATAGACCTGGATGTTCAGTTCCTTCACCTGCGCGATAAATTCCCGCACCTGCTCCAGGGTCTCCAGCTCCACGTACAGGTTCATGTTCCGGGACCGGGCCAGAGCGAACTCCTCCACATAGGGTAGCACCTCAATGCACAGGAAAATGGACAGGAAGCCCAGCAGGACCCCCTCATAGAAGCCGGCCCCCACAGCCAGCCCTACACAGGCCGTGGCCCAGAGGCCCGCCGCTGTGGTCAGGCCCTTGACCTCCCGCTGCTCCGTCACCAGAATGGTGCCCGTCCCCAGAAAACCAATCCCATTGATGACTTGGGCCCCCAGGCGGGTTACGTCGGCAATCATGCCCACCTCCCGCTGGGCGTCCGCCCACAGTGTGCTCAGGGCGGCATACTGGTACTGCCCCAGCACCATGGTCAGCGCAGCCCCCATGCACACCATCATATAGGTACGAAAGCCCGCTGGCCGGTGCTTATGCTCCCGGTTGACACCAATGATTCCGCCAAAGAGCACCGCCAGCGTCAGCCGCAGAATAACAGAATATAGATTGAACTGACGCAGCTCATTCAACAGAGCCATGGTCTCACCTCTCTACTTCACAACCACATTCATCTCTCCCAGCCGTTCCCGCAGGTCCTGGAGCAGAGCGGGATGGATCTCACACCGGCCCCCCACCAGCTTTTTACAGTCCACAAAATACAGCTTCACCTGACTCTCCCCAGGGAAGAAGGACAGAGCCAGCCGAACCCTCCGCAGCACGGGGTCCTCCCGGCTGGGCAGGCGCAGATAGAGGGTCTGAGCGCTGGCCTCCTGGACGCTCTCCAGCGCCGAGAGAGGCCGGATGGCGTCCACCGTCAGCTGGGGCTCCTTCTCGTCCCGCAGGGATATTTTTCCCTCCGCCAGGATGGCCACATTCTCCTTAATATAGCCGCCGCTCTCGCCCAGGGTCCGGGAGAAGCACACCAGCTCCATGGAAGCGGTGTCGTCCTCCAGATTCACATACGCCATAAGGGTGTTGTTGCGGGTGGTGCGGGTGCGGTAAGAAGAGATCACCCCTGCGATGGACACCCGCTGTCCATCCCGGTAGACGCGGGGCCCCCCCGCCTCCTCGCAGTCCTCCAGAATGGAGCCGATGGTCACCGCCCCGCTGGCCTTGGCAATCTGCCGGTACTGCTCCATAGGGTGTCCACTGAGGTAGAGCCCGGTGATCTCCTTCTCCATATTCATCAGCTCCTGGGCGGTGTACTCGGGCAGGTCGGGGAGAATCAGCGGGGGCAGGGAGACGTCCTCCTCTCCGCCGCGTATGCCAAACAGGTCCAGCTGCCCCTCCAGATTCCGCTTCCGGGCCGCGGCAATGCCGTCCAGCACCTGATTGTAGACCTGCATCAGCTGGGACCGGCGGCAGCCCATGGCGTCAAAGGCCCCGCTTTTAATCAGGCTCTCAATCATCCGCCGGTTGGTCATCTGGTCAAAGAGCCGGCTGCAGAAGTCCATAAAGTCGGTAAAAGGACCGCTCTGCTCCCGCTCCGCCAGCAAACCGTCGATGACCCCCTGGCCAACCCCCTTCAGGGCCACCAGTCCGAAGCGGATCCCCTCCTCCACCACGGTAAAGTCGGCGCCCGACTGGTTCACGTTGGGGGGGAGGATCTGAATGCCCATATCCCGGCAGGCGGCGATGTACTTGGCAACCCGCTTGCCGTCGTTCAGCACCGAAGTGAGCAGGGCCGCCATGTACTCCTTGGGATAGTGGCACTTGAGGTAGGCGGTCTGGTAGCTGACAATGGCGTAGACCAGAGAGTGGGACTTGTTAAACGCGTACTCGGCAAAGTCGGAGATGTCGTCGTAGATGGCCTGGGCCGCGTCCTCCGGGACTCCGCGCTTCCGGCAGCCGTCGATGTTTCGGGCCGGGTCGCCGTGGAGGAAAGCCTCCCGCTCCCGCTGGATATCCTTGGCCTTCTTCTTGGACATAGCCCGGCGCACATTGTCGGCCTGGCCCACGGAGTAACCCGCCAGGTCCTGGAAAATCTGAATGACCTGCTCCTGGTACACAATACAGCCGTAGGTATTGGCCAGGATGGGCTCCAGGGAGGGATGGCGGTAGGTGATTTTATCCGGATTGTGCTTGCTCTCGGTAAACTTGGGAATGGAGGACATGGGGCCGGGGCGATAGAGGGCAATGATGGCGGTAATATCCTCCACCGTCTGGGGCCTGAGGCCGACACACACGCCGGTCATCCCCGCCGACTCCATCTGAAACACCCCCGCCGTCTTGCCCTCGGAGAGCATCTCCATGGTCTCTGGGTCGTTTTCCGGGATAGACTGAATGGTAAACGAGGGCTCCTTCCGCTGGATCATCTTGGCCGCGTCGTCCAGCGTGGTCAGGTTGCGCAGGGCCAGGAAGTCCATCTTCAGCAGGCCCAGCTCCTCCAGGGGGACGGCCTCATATTGAGTCACAGGCTGACCGTCCTTGGAGGCGGCCAGAGGCACATACTCCACCACCGGACGCCGGGTTATGACCACGCCGGCGGGGTGGACGGAGGCGTTTCGGGGCGTACCTTCCAGGGCGATGGCCGAATCCAGCAGCTTTTTGATCTGGGGGTCCTGGTCACAGGACTCCTTCAGCTGCTTGGACAGGGTCAGGGCCTCCGCGATGGAGGCGTTGTTGGGGATCAGCTTGGACAGCCGGTCCCGCTCCTGATAGTCGATGCCCATGGTCCGGCCCACGTCCTTCACCGCCGCCTTGGCCTGGAGGGTATTGAAGGTGACGATCTGGGCCACGTGGTCCTCGCCGTACTTCCCCTTCACATAGTCGATGACCTCCTGCCGCCGCCGGGTACAGAAATCAATGTCCAGGTCGGGCATGGAGACCCGCTCCGGATTGAGGAAGCGCTCAAAGAACAGGCCGTACCGCATGGGGTCCACATTGGTGATATTCAAACAGTAGGCCACCATGGACCCCGCCCCCGAGCCCCGGCCCGGTCCCACCGGAATGCCCTGGCCCTTGGCGTAGGCCACAAAGTCGTGGACAATGAGGAAGTAGTCCACAAAGCCCATCTGACGGATCATGGCCATCTCATAGTCCAGACGCTTCTGCTGCTCCGGGGTCGGACTGGGGTAGCGCCAGGCAAAGCCCTTCCGGCACAGCTGCTCAAAGTAGGCGTCCCCGTCCGTCCAGCCCTCGGGGAGCTGGAACTGGGGCAGGTGGTACTTGCCAAACTCGAAGTCCACATTGCACAGCGCCGCGATTTTGGCGGTGTTCTCCAGGGCCTCTGGATGGTCCGGGAAGAGGGCGGCCATCTCCGCCTCCGATTTTACATAGAACTCCTGGGTATCAAAGCGCATCCGGTCGGGGTCGTCCAAAGTCTTGTCCATCTGAATGCACATGAGGATATCCTGGAGCTGGGCGTCCTCCCGGCGCAGGTAGTGGGCGTCGTTGGTGGCAATCAATGGGATACCCGTCTCCTGACTGAGGCGAATCAGTTCCTCATTCACCTTCTTCTGCTTAGGTAGGCCGTGGTCCTGGAGCTCCAAATAGTAGCCGTCCTCCCCGAAAAGGGTGCGCATTTCCAGGGCCACCTCCCTGGCCTTGTCGTACTCCCCCGCCAGCAGCAGCGTGGGAATCTCCCCCGACACACAGGCCGAGCAGGCAATCAGACCGCCGCAGTGCTCCCGCAGCAGGTCCATGTCAATGCGGGGCCGGTTGTAAAAGCCCTCCAGATAGGCCTTGGACGCCAGATAGGACAGGTTGCGGTATCCCTCTTCGTTCCGGCACAGCAGCACCAAATGGCGGGCCTTCAGGTCCAGCTCCCGCACCTGCTGGAACCGGGTCCGCCCCAGAGGAGCCATATAGACCTCGCAGCCAATAATGGGCTTGATCCCCTCCTTCTTACAGGCCCGGTAGAAATCCACCGCACCGTACATACAGCCGTGGTCCGTAATGGCCACCGCCTCCTGGCCCAGCTCCTTGACCCGCTGCACCAGCTTTTCAATGCGGCAGACTCCGTCCAAAAGGGAGTACTCCGTGTGGAGATGTAAGTGGACAAAGGACATGGCGCGCGCCTCCTCTCATTTGTGCCCTCGCCGGGCGGCCCCTCTTTTCTTGATGAAAAACTCCGTTTTTCCGCTGACCATCAGGGCTGTGCCGCCTCTTCCAGGTTTTTTCCAGTCAGACGGTACACCGTCCACTCATCCATGGGAACGGCGTGCATCCGTTTGGTGTAGAAGTCAATGGAGGGCTGGTTCCAGTCCAGACAGGCCCACTCCAGCCGCCCGCAGCCCCGTTTCACCGTGATTCGGGCCAGCTCCTTCAGCAGAGCCTTTCCATAGCCCCGGCCCCGCTCCTCCGGCAGAACAAACAGGTCCTCCAGGTAGATCCCCGCCCGGCCCAGCCAGGTGGAAAAGTTGTGGAAAAACAGGGCGAAGCCCACCTCTCTCCCCTCCGCGACGGCAAAGATCACCTCCGCCTTCCGCTTCTCAAAGAGCCACTCCTCCAGCAGCTCAGGGGTTGCAATCACCTGGTCGGGCATATGCTCATACTCCGCCAGGGCGCGGATAAAATTTAAAATAACGCCCTCGTCGCCGGGGACGGCGGGGCGGAAGGTACAGTTTAACATGATTTTCTCCTTTGATTGATGTTTATTGATGTTTAAAGACAAAAGGGTTGCCTTTGACGGCAATCCTCTGCCCGCTGCTCTTATATTGCCGCTTCGGCAAAAGACAATCCCCCGCTCCTAATATTTAGAGCGCAGAATGTCCTCGCAGGCCTCGTCCAGGCACTGTTCCAGTGTATGGAATCTCCTCGACTCACTGACATAACCCAGACGCACATAATGCCACAGGCCGCTTTCCTCCCTTTTTACCAGTACCCATGCGCCGCCGCATACGCCACAATAACCATACCGAAATTCGTCCCGTCCAGTCTCTTCCAGGGGCAGACCCCTATATTCACCGTTTCCCTCTCCGATGGGTCCACTCACTCCAATCCCTCCGCAATAATCGCCCGGCTGTCCACGCTTTCGGCCCGTTTCGACATGACAGCCCTGTATTCCGGCGAGGAAAAGCAGCAATCCAGCTGTTCCCTGGTGTCAAACCGAACGACAATGACCCGCTGGGGCGTCCGTTCTCCACTCAGATGGCTGACGCACTCGGTCCTCACCAGGTATCTGCCCCCGTGCGCCTCTACAATGGGCCTGACCTGGCGGATGTAATCGTCATACTCGCCCCGGCCCCGCTCCTTGTCAATGTAGGTGTCCACCATAAAATACCACGCCACCGTCTCACTCCCTCCCCAACTCCACCAGCTTGCGCAGGCGGTGATTGAGGGCGGACTTGGTGACCGGCGGGTCGCAGCGCTGGGCCAGCTGGGACAGGGTGTCCTCCGGGTGGGCCAGGCGCAGGGCCGCCGCCTCCCGCAGCTTGTCCGGCAGGGTTATGAGCACGCCCTCCCGCTCCAGCCGCCGGATGGCCTCCACCTGGGACATGGCGGCCTCCACCGACTTGTCCAGGTTGGCGGCGTCGCAGTTAACCCGCCGGTTCACCTTGCCCCGCAGGTCCCGCTCCAGCTTGGCGTTCATCACCTCCATCGCCGCCAGGGGGGCGCCGATACAGGTGAGGAAATCCTCGATTTTGTCGCTCTGCTTGAAATAAATCACCGTATTCCCCTTGCGCTGGGCGGACTTGGGCTCCTGGTCCAGCTCCCGCATCAGGGCCAGCACCTCCCGGCTGACGCTGTGGTGGGAGGTGGCCAGCTCCAGATGGTAGCCCTTCCTGGGATCGGTGACGGACCCCCCCGCCAGAAAGGCCCCCCGCAAAAAGGCCGCCCGGCAGCAGCTCTCCTCCAGCAGGGCGAAGTTGACATGGAGGGCCACAACTCGGGGGTCGGACCCGAAGGTATGGTGGATGACCTCCAGCTTTTCTGGAACCTCCAGGGCGAAGACCTGTTTGCCGTCCCCCTGGGGCAGGCGGTCGAAGGTGAGCTTGAAGGCCTTTTGAAACAGCACAGGCAGCCGCTGGGCAAATACCTCGTTCTCAGTGACAATGCGGGCCTGACTGGCGCTGAAGGTGTTGCAATAGAGCAGAACCCCGTAGGCCTCCGCCTGGGCGCAGCACTTCCGGCTGAGAGGAATCCGGCACAGCTGTGTTTTCACGTCTCCCGCAAAGGACATAGTTACTCCTCCAATATGTACCGCCGGTCTCCCCGGAAAATACGCACCGCCCGGCTTCGATAGATCTCCAAAATGGCCTGGGCCAGCCGGTCCGGGTCGTGGCGGGCATAGTCGCCGTTCTCTGAGGACACTGGCCGCTCCACCAGCTCCAGGCCCAGCTTGGCAATGCGCTCCCGGTCCACCGCCAGAGGAACGGCGTCCTCCTCCAGGTACTTCTCCAGCAGTCCCGGGCGCACCGGGGCGGAGTTGGCCAGGCACAGGTCCAGCAGACCGGGCGCGCCGTGGACCAGCAGGGCCTCCAGGTGATCGGCGGCGGTATAGCCCTCCGTCTCCCCGTCCTGGGTCATGATGTTGCAGACATAAATCTTCGGCGCGTCCGACCGGGCCACCGCCTGGGCTACCCCCTCTACCAGCAGATTGGGAATGATGCTGGTGTACAGGCTCCCCGGGCCCAGCAGGATCAGGTCCGCCTCCCCGATGGCCTCCAGGGCGGCGGGGGTGGCCTTAGGGTGCTCCGGAATCAGCGACACGTGGTGAATCCGACAGTCCTGCTCCTTCTTCACCGCGGCGATCTGGGACTCCCCCACCACTCGGGCGCCGTTCTCAAAGACGGCCTCCAGCTGTACATCGGCGCTGGTCACCGGGATGACCTGCCCTGTGATGGCCAGAACGTGGCTCATCTCGGCCACCGCCTCCTCGAAGGAGCCGATCACGCCGTTGAGAGCGGCCAGCAGCAGGTTCCCGAAGGACTGTCCCGCCAGAGTACCCTCAGAGAAGCGGTAGGTGAGCAGCCGTTCCATAATAGGCTCGGTGTTGGCCAGGGCCTCCATGCAGTGGCGGATGTCCCCCGGCGGAGGCATCCCCAGGTCCTGGCGCAGCATCCCGGACCCGCCGCCGTCGTCGGCAACGGTGACCACGGCGGTGAGGTTCTGGGTATATTTTTTCAGGCCCCGCAGCATGGTGGACAGCCCTGTCCCGCCGCCGATGGCCACGATCTTAGGGCCCCGCTCCCACTGCTGAAGGGTTGGGTATGCTTCACTCATCCCGTTTCCTCGCTTCCGGCCAGTCCCCTCTGTGCTGCTCCAGGACGTCCAGGCAGAAGCGCCACACCGCCTCCTCATGCCCGTCCATCCACTCCTCGAAGGCGCTGGCCGCCCCTCCAAAAACGCCCTCTACGGTGGCCTCCAGGCCCTGACGGTACTGGGCCTCCACCTCGGTATAACCGTTGTCCCGCAGGTAGTCCGCCGTTTTCACCTGGAGCTCGCGGGGAGAAGTACCATAAAAATTCTCATAATACCCGCCGGCTCCCTCGTGGAACGTCTCAAACTGCCATGTCATCACCTGGTAAAGGGCCTCCAGCCAGTCCGGACGGTTCCTGGAGTACCAAACATAGATGTACTCGATCAAATCACTCAATGCACCGTTGTCCGGGTCAAACAGGTCCCCAGTACCGTTGTAGGTATTTACTATCACGCCCTTTTCCTTCAGGCGGGCGATGCTCTCATACAGCTCTTCCGGCTCGGTCACGGTCTACACCTCCATCCGCCCCAGACGCTCCTGCACACGCGGCCAGTCTTGGTCTCCGAACTCCTCCCGCAGGCACCGCAGGGTCCTCTGGTCCTCCTCGTTGAACTCCGCCCGCTCCAGCTGGTCCAGCCAGGCCAGCAGCAGGTCCTCCGCGTCCTCCATCAGTGAGATGTTCCGCACCGGCCCCTCGTCCAGCAGGGCCCGGATCAGCCCGTCCGCCGCGTCCAGCTGCCCCCGGGACAGCGTCTCCTCTTCCAGCCGCCGGCGCAGTCCGCCCCCCTGGGCACAGGCCAGAGCTGTATAGGAGGGCAGGATATCATTCTGCCACCCCTCGTCCAGCAGCCAGTCCTTCATCTCCTGGCTGGCGGGCTCCAGCATCCGGACAGCGTGAACCCGGCCCCAGCCTCGCACCTTTTGGGCAATGGCAAAGAGCTCCTCATTCCGGTTCTCCCAGTGCCCGGCTACAAAGGCGCAGTATAAGGTCAGCTCCTCCGCCAGAGCCAGGGTGCGCACCGTCTCCTGCCACGTCCCCTGGGCGGAGGCCAGCAGCTCCAGCACCGCCAGGGCGTACTTCACCGCCCCCAGACTGGCGCTGTGGAGAAGTACCGCGTTGGCAAAGCTGAACAGACGGCTGGGGTCCAGCTCCTCCCGGTGGTCGATGATCCACTGCTGGAGATCGTCCACGCTGCTCAAAAGCCCGTCGTCCCCCCCGAAGCAGGCGGCCAGCTTGGGCTCCACAGCCTCATAGTCCCCGCCTCCGGCGGCCAGCCGGGTTATCTCCTCCAGCTGTGCTAGCAGCTCCGGATTTCCGCCGCCCCCAAGGTGGTAGAAGGTGATGCCGTCCCGGGCCCCCTCCACAAACCGCAGCCCGCCTTCCTCCTCCGGCGGGGGCTGGATGGAAAACTCTCCCGGCAGAGTGCCGTCCGGCTGGATGGCCGCCCTGATCTGTTCATAGATGGATGCCATAGAAAACCCTCCTTAATTCCGGCCCATATCCCGGTGGCTCTCGGTCACCGGCCAGCCCTGGGCCCTGATCTTCTCCCCCAGGGCGTGGGCGATGGCCACCGAACGGTGGTGGCCTCCGGTGCAGCCGATGGAGATGACCAGCGCGGTCTTCCCCTCCTCCTCATACCGGGGGAGCAGCCAGCCCACCAGCTCCCACAGGCGGGCTAAAAACTCCGCCCCCTGGCCGTTCTGGAACACATGGTCTCGTACCCCGGTGTCCAGGCCGGTGAGGGGCCGCAGCTCGGTGACGTAAAAGGGATTGGGGAGGAACCGGGCGTCAAAGACCAGGTCGGCCTCCATGGGAACCCCGTGCTTAAAGCCGAAGGAGGTCACCCGCACCTCCATGCGGCCCTCTGCCGTCCCCGCCCGGCCAAACATCTGCCGCAGCACGCCCTTCAGCTTAGCGGTGGACAGGTTGGTGGTATTGATGATCTTGTCCGCCCGCTCCCGCAGAGGGGCCAGCATCTCTTGCTCCAACGCAATGGCCTGCTCCAGGCTGTCCGTCTCCTCCGCCAGGGGGTGGGACCGGCGGGACTCCTTATAGCGGCGGATGATGGTCTCCTCCGATGCCTCAATGAACAAAATGCGGTAGGCGCACTTCATCCCCTCCAGGGCGTCCAGGGCGTGGAACAGGCCGTCAAAGTTGGTCCCGGACCGGATGTCGGTCACCAGGGCAACCCGGTCATACTCCCCCGACCCCGCCATACCCAGCTCGGCAAACTTGGGGATCAGCGGCGGGGGCAGATTGTCCACGCAGAAATAGTCCATGTCCTCCATAAAGGAGGCCGCCTTGCTCTTTCCCGCCCCGGACATACCGGAAATGATGATAAACTCCATGGTATCACTCTCTTTTGTATCACGTTTTGGGGAGCTGCGCTCCCCGCTCCTTTTCCACCAGCGGGAGAAGGACCGCCAGAACGGCCTCCCCCAGCCCTTGGGCGCTGATGCCCTCCGGGAGCACCGTGCAGGGCTCCAGCTCCGGGACAAATCCCCGCTCGGAGCGGCCGTCCCACCGGGTTATCGACAGCTCCGGCCCCCTCAGCCTCACGTCAACCAAAGAGGACGCCGCCTGGAAGGCCTTCCAGCTCCGGAGGCCCGGCTGGAACCAGTAACCCTTGCCCTCCGGGTCATACTGGATGCGCCCCGCTTTCAACTCTTCCAGCAGCTCCAGCACCGCCGCGCCCAGCTCCTCCGCCCGGGGCGGCCAGGGCAGCTTCCGGGCCGCGTGGGAGGCGCACTTGATCCCCACCGTCGGGACCAGCAGGGTGGTTTTCTCCCGGACGGCATAAATGCCCACCGGGTACCGTTCACTCAGCTTCATTTCAGCACCTTGACCTCCATCTCCAGCTCCACGCCGGTCTGGGCCAGGACCCGCTCCTTCACCTGGTCCACCAGCTCCAGCACGTCCGCACAGGTGGCGCCCCCCCGGTTGACCACGAACCCGGCGTGCTTTTCCGACACCTGGGCCCCGCCCACAGAAAATCCTTTTAACCCGCACTGGTCGATGAGGGCGGCGGCAAAGTATCCCGGCGGACGCTTAAACATGGACCCGGCGCTGGGGTACTCCAGGGGCTGCTTTTCCCGGCGCTGGACGGCCAGCTGGTCCATGCGTGCCTTGATGGCAGAGGGGTCCCCTGGCTCCAGCTGGAACAGAGCCTCAACAATGAGAAAGCCTCCGCCGGAAAAGATGCTCTTCCGATAGCTGAAATCACACTCCGAAGCACGGAAATTCTGTTCCTCCCCATTCCGGTCCAGCCCACAGACCCAGATTAGATTTTGGGAAATTTCCCCGCCGTAGGCCCCGGCATTCATCGTAATGGCTCCGCCTACGCTGCCTGGAATACCTTGGGCAAATTCCAGTCCGGTCAGTTCCCAATGCAGCGCGGTTTGAGACAGCTTGGACAGCAGTACGGCCCCTCCCGCGGTTAAGAGCGGCTTTCCGTTTTTGGGGGCAGTCTCAAAGCAGATCTCCTCGAACTCCCCTGTCAGCTTTACCACAAAGCCGCTGTACCCCTTGTCCGCCACCAGCAGGTTAGAGCCATTTCCCAGGAAAAAGGGCTCCACCTCCAATGCTTTGGCCTCCCGGACCACCGTCTGCACCTGCTCCATGTTCCTGGGCAGGGCCATCAGCACCGCCGGACCACCGATGCGGAAGGTGGTATATCTGGACATGGGCTCGCGCTCCCGCAGCTCCAGCTCCGGACTGCGCTCCTTCAGCCGTTTTTTCAGTTCCTCCAGTCGTTCCATAGGCCCTCCACCGTTGAAAATTGTGTGTCAGTTGATTATAGCAGATTTTTGGAGAAATTAGAATAGGGTTAAGAAAAATTAAGGAGTCTTTGCTGCCGGCAACAGGAGAACTGAGCCATTGAGAAAGCCAGGGATGACTCCCTGGCTTTTATTGATCCAATTTGATGGGGCCATGCTCCTTCTCATACTCCTGCAAATGCTGCAAGAGGACATACTCAATGTAGTTTGTCATAGACCGATGCTCACCCGTTGAGAGGATTCCAATTTTATCAAAGACTTCATCCGTCAGTCTTAATGTGAACACTCGCTTATCAGTTGCCATATACATCATCCTTCAGTCAGCTGATAGCTATATTTTACTCTATTATCAGCAAGTTGTATGCGTTCATTTGACAGTTAAGTGATATCACTTTATAATATCAAATAAGGATGGTGTATAGAGCAAAATGAGAATCCACAACAGAACAAGATTACTAGAATCTGCACAAATGCTGGCTTCACTTGGGGCTGAATTTCGTATGGCGCAAATCGGATTGGACAAATCCATTGAGGACCATGGTATGAGTTCCGACGAAGCTGTTGCGTGCGCCCGGCTATGCAGTACAATCGCCCTCCACTTTTCAGAGGCGGAAGAAGAATTTCTGGCCGTAAAAGAACATTTTGAATATTTGCATGGTAAAATGGTCCCCTTTTAAACGGCTCCTGCGCAAAAATAAAACTGCCGCAGGGGCTCTGCGGCAGTTTTATATCAAGTTCAGATGTTTCTTACACCAGGTTGCACAGCAGAGCCGCGCCCACCACACCGGCGTCGTTGCCCAGGGAGGCTTTCTCGATGCGCACATGATGGTTCTTGTCGAAGCTGCCCCGCCAGACCAAATCCCGCAGGGGGGCCAGCAGCAGGTCATCCTCGGCGTTGCTCACTCCGCCGCCCAGACAGATGATCTCGGGCTGGAGGATATTTACAATGTTTATCATACCCACGGACAGCCCCTGTAAGTACTTGGACAATACCCGCTTTGCTGCGGCATCCCCCAGGCGGGCGGCCTGGAAGGGGGTACGGCCGCTGACCTTAAAGCTGTCCCCGTCCACAATCGTCCACATCTCACTGCTCCGGTCCCGCTCCATCTCCAGGCGGGCCATCTGGATCAGCGCAGTGGCGGATCCGTACCGCTCCCAGCAGCCCCGGCTGCCGCAGCCGCACAGGATACCGTTGGGCTGGATCATCATATGGCCGATCTCCATGCCCGAGTTGGCAAAGCCGGTAAAGAGCTTGCCGTCAATAATCATGCCGCCGCCGATGCCGGTGCCCAGGGTGACCAGCACCGCCGGGTCACAGCCCTTGGCCGCGCCTGCCCAGTACTCGCCCACGGCGGCACAGTTGGCGTCGTTGCCCAGGTAGACAGGGACGTCCCACTCCTTGTGGAACATCTCCCGCAGGGGGACATTCTTGTCCCGGAAGGGCATATTGGGGTTGTGGACAAACAGTCCCTCCTTGTTGTCCACCGCGCCGGGCAGGCCGATGCCCACCGACTCCACCTGGCCCAGCTCCATTTCCGCCACCTCGCACAGCCGCTTAGCCATCCGCACCAGCTCGGCGCCGAACTGCTCCGCTGTCATGTCCTTGCCCACCGGGGTTGTCACCTTGTTGAAGATGTGGCCCAACTCATTCACCAGACCGGCCACCAGATTGGTGCCGCCTACGTCAATCCCAATGTAAAACACTAGTTTTCTCCTCCTTCTGTCTGTTCCGCAAAGAGCTTGTCCATACGGTTGGTCAGCTCCTGCGCCGCGTTGTGTCCCATCTTCCGGTTCCGGTTGTTCATGGCAGCCACCTCCACAATGGCGGCCAGATTGCGCCCCGGCTTCACAGGGATGGTGACCACGGGAATCCTGACGCTCATAATTTCGGTAAAGTGGGACTCCAGACCAAACCGGTCATACACCGCACTGTCATCCCAGGGCTCCAGGCTGACCACCAGGTCAATCTCCTGGTAGGGCTTGATAGCGCCCATGCCCAGAAGGCGGCCAATGTCAATAACACCAATGCCCCGCAGCTCCATATAGCCCCGGATCAGCTCCGGAGAGGTGGCCATCAGAGTGTGACGGCTGGTCTCCTTGATCTCCACCGCGTCGTCCGCCACCAGCCGGTGGCCCCGCTTCAGCAGCTCGATCGCCACCTCGCTCTTACCCACGCCGGACTCCCCTTGGATGAGAACCCCCTCGCCGTAGACCTCCAGCATCACGCCGGAGCGGGTGATCTGGGGGGCCAGATGGTTGTACAGGCTGCCAATCAGGGCACTCATAAAAATGGACGTCTGGAGGGTACTGCGCAGCACCGTACGGTCGTGCTTCTCCGCCATCTCCAAGCACTCGGGGAAGGGGTCCAGCCCCCGGGTGAGGATCAGGGCGGGCACCGGGTAGGACAGCAGCCGGTCAAAGCTCTCCCGCCGCTGTTCCGGGGACAGCCCCTCCAGGTAAGTGTTTTCCGTCAGGCCGATGAGCAGCAGCCGCTCCGTGTCGAAGTGTTCAAAAAAACCGGTGAGGGGCAGGCCGGGCCGGTTGATGTCCAGCGCCCGCAGAGGCACGTTCTCATAGTTGGGACCAGTCCGCAAAATTTCCAGGTCGAACTCCCGAATGATCTCGCCCAGTTTCACGCTGTTGTTGCTTTCTGACAATACAATCCACCTCGTTTCCATTGAGTATCTCTAATTATAGACCAAAACCGCTGTTCTGGCAAGATAAAGCGCTGGCTTTCTTCCAATCTTTTCCCTCGTATTTTCTCTGAAATTTCTTCTCCGCATTGAAAAAAATACTTGCATTTCCCGGGAATATCTGTTATGATATCAGTCGAAGCTTTTTTGAAGGTAATTCATCATTTCTCATAGCGAGGAGGTTAGCAACATGGCCAAATGCGAATTCTGCGACAAGGGCGTGACCTTTGGCATCAGGGTTTCCCACTCCCACCGCCGCTCCAACCGCACCTGGAAGCCCAACGTGAAGCGGGTTAAGGCAATCGTGAATGGTACCCCCACTCACGTCTACGTCTGCACCAGATGCCTCCGTTCCGGTAAGGTCACCCGCGCTGTGTAATGGAATATGGCTTGTAAAAGATCTCTCGTGCCTGGCACGGGGGATTTTTTACACCCGTTTGGCCCCGGTCTCTTGTGGCTTCCTCCAAAATTTTCTCCCTATTTTTGGGCGATACGTCCCTTGACAGCACTTTCCGAATGGAATATAATGCTTGGCATAAAGGCAAAGACGTCTTTCAGATGTGGACTCTGAAAACGTCTTTGTCTTTTTATTTTACCTTCTGGAAAGGGTGTGTCATCATGTCAGAAACGACGGTAAAACTCCTCAGCTACTTTGGTACCTATACCCCTGGCGGGGTCAGCTCCTTCAAATTTGAGTACCTGACAACCCTCGGCTTCGCGGCCATCGTCATCTTCCTGGGGCGGGCCATTGTGTCCCACTCCGCCCCTCTGCGCAAGTTCGCCATCCCCGCCCCGGTGGTCTCCGGCCTGATTTTTTCTATCGCTGTCTCCCTACTCAAGGGCAGCGGCATCATCGCTCTCTCCTTTGACAGCGCTGTGGTCAAGGACCTGTGCCAGAACCTGTTCTTTCTGTGCGTGGGCTTCGGCTTCAGCACTCGGATGCTCAAACGGGCCGGGGGCAGTCTGTGCGTGAAAATCGCCGTTGCCGCCTGCCTGCTCATCACACTCCAGGATGTGGTGGGCGTCCTGGTGGGCAAGGTGATCGGCCTGCACCCTCTGCTGGCCCTCCAGTGCTCCTCCGCCGCCATGTCCGGCGGGGTTGGAACTGCCTCCGCCTTCGGCCCCATCTTCACCGAGCGAATGGGCGCCCCCGAGTCCGCCACAACGGTGGGGGTTGCCGCCGGAACTCTGGGCAACATCATGGGATCTCTGATTGGCGGACCGGTGGCCGCATTCCTCATCAGCCGCCACCACTTGAAGTCCGACCCCAACGACAAGCCCGACACGGCAGTATCCGGCGCGGCCTCGGAGTTGAACAACAGCCGGATGATCTCTATGTTCGCCATGTGTCTGCTGCTGGCCGCCCTGGGTATGCCCATCTACTGCCTGCTGGACAATATCCCCATGATCGAAATGCCCAAATTTATTGGCTGCCTCTTCGCCGGGGCCATTGGCCGCAATGTGATGGAGGCCGCCAACATCCCCTTCTACACCCCCGAGGTGGACGCCATTGAGCATATGTTCCTGGAGCTCTACCTGGCCCTGGTCCTGATGACCATTGACATTACCGCGCTGGCCCCTGTAGCTGGGCAGATGGGAGTTGTCCTGGCGGCCCAGGCGGTTCTCATGGCTCTGTTCGGCATCTTTATTTCCTTCAATCTCTTTGGCCGGGACTACGGCGCGGCAGTGATGACCGCCGGCAACTGCGGCTGGGGCTGCGGCTCCGGGCCCAACGCCGTAGCCAACGAAAAGGCCGTTATGGACCAGTACGGCTGGCACAACATCGCCTGGGTCCTTTACCCCTCCTTCGCCGTGATTATTGACGACATCTACAATCCCATCTTCCTGTCCCTCTTTGGCGGCCTCATCGCCTAACCCAAAATATGAACCATAAAACACCCCCTGACGCGGAGGGCAGGCAACCGCGTCAGGGGGTGAAATATTTCCTTGTAATATTGCCAGAATCAGTCCTCGGTAAATTCAAACAGCTCTTCTACCGTCACATGAAACACTTTGGCGATATCCATTGCCAGCTTCAGCGACGGATTGTACCTCCCATTCTCCAGATGAACAATGGTCTCGCGCCTTGCGTGTACCAATTCCGCCAATTCGCTTTGCTTCAATCCCGCTTTTTCCCGAAATTCTTTGACCTTCGTTTTAAGGGCCATATCAGACTCCCTTACTGTCCGGTACGCAGAAGACCATGAATCCTATGACCGCTGAACGGCCGTATCAGACTCCCTTGCTGTCCATCACACAAAATATGATGAATCGTACCACGGCCAGGACCAATATCAATCCCACAAGCGCATAGCCTGCCAGGGTTCCATCAATACATTGGACCGCGCACGCAAAGGCAATGATAATAGCGGCAGTAATCATAATTTTCAAGCCGATTGCATCTGTTCTGCGCAGATTTTGAATTGCCAGTTCATCCTTTTCTTCCTTGTTGTACTTTCGAATACGGGCTGCCTGCAGCACAAAAAAGACAATGGTGAATATGGCAACCGCACTTTGGATGGTATCATAATAATCATGCCAGTCCCGTCTGGCCCACATCCAGTAATAGCAGACCAGGAGCACCGCATAAATAATTTTCGTGCCCACAATTTCCTTCAAGGTAACCTTCGACTTCATGCTCTATTCCTCCATGTGATATATTTTTAACTTCACGGGTGTTATAAATATATCACTTCGCATATTCTTTGTCAATGCCGAAATGTGAAATATTTATAACTCATCACACCGCCGCATTGATACCACCAAAGGAAGAACATAACAGGAAATTCCGCATCTCTTGGGGAGGGCCCCCCTAAGGAATCTGTTCGCTCACCGGAACATATTTGCAACCCGCTCCACTGCGGTCCGGGTAGCCTGGGCATCGCCGAAGGCAGTAAGGCGGATATAGCCCTCTCCGCTGGGGCCGAAGCCTGCACCGGGAGTGGTAGCCACGTTGGCGCGGTCCAGCACCTGGTCGAAGAAATCCCAGGAGCCCACGCCGTCGGGGGTTTTCAGCCAGATATAGGGGGCGTCAACCCCGCCGAAGCAAGTCAGACCGGCGGAGGACAGGCCCTCCCGGATGACCCGGGCATTCTCCCGGTAGTAGTCGATATTGGCCATAATCTGCTTCCGCCCCTCGGGGGTATAGACGGCGGCGGCCCCCCGCTGGACCACATAGGGCACGCCGTTAAACTTGGTGGTCTGGCGGCGGTTCCACAGGGTATTCAGCTTCACGCCCCCCCGCTCCAGCTCCATGGGCACCACGGTGTAGGCGCAGCGGTTGCCGGTAAAGCCGGCGGTTTTGGAGAAGGACCGGAACTCAATGGCACAGGTGCGCGCCCCTTCGATCTCAAAGATGGTGTGGGGGACATTCTCGCTGGTGATGAAGGCCTCATAGGCGGAGTCATAGAGGATCACAGAGCCGTGGGCGTTGGCGTAGTCAATCCACACCTTCAGTTTCTCCTGGCTGATGACTGCGCCGGTGGGATTGTTGGGGGAGCACAGGTAGATAATATCAGGGATCTCCTTGGGAGGCTCAGGAGAGAAGCCGTTCTCCTCCACGCAGGGCATATAGACCAGCTGGTTCCACTTGCCCAGGGCCTCCTGATACTCCCCTGCCCGGCCGGCCATCGCGTTGGTGTCCACATAGACGGGGTACACCGGGTCGCACACCGCTACCACGTTGTCCACGCCGAAGATATCGCCGATGTTGCCGCAGTCGCTCTTGGCACCGTCCGAAACAAAGATCTCCCCGGGCTGGATATCAACCCCCCGGGCCTTGTAGTCGTGCTGGGCGATGGCCTCCCGCAGGAACTCGTAGCCCTGCTCCGGGCCGTAGCCCCGAAAGGTCTCCGCCGCCCCCATCTCGTCTACTGCGGCGTGCATGGCGCGGATGACCTCCGGGACCAGGGGGCGGGTCACGTCGCCAATGGACAGTTTAATGATATTTGCCTCCGGGTGGGCGGCGGTGTAGACGCTGATGCGCCGGGCCACCTCAGAGAACAGATAGCTGCCGGGCAGCTTTAAAAAATTTTCATTGACTTTTACCATGGAGGATCAGCTCCTTCTGGAATTACAACAATCCCGTAATTTTGAAAAATCCCTGAATCCTTGAGAGACAAGGATTCAGGGATTGGTGCGGCTGACGGGAGTCGAACCCGTACGCCCATCCGGACACAAGCACCTCAAGCTTGCCAGTCTACCAATTCCAGCACAGCCGCAAACTGCGGTCATTCATCAGACCGCTTGCTTATTATACTGTTTCCGGAGGAATTTGTCAACGGGAAATTTAAAGTTTTATGCTTTTTCTTCTTTTTGTGCTGCCATGGCCTCCCGCTCTTTGCACAGCTCCTCATGGAGCTGGATGGTATTCCACTGGCGGTTGGTCTCGGTGAGCACCGCTTTCAGGGGAATGGGGGGCAGGTTGGCGACTCGGATCACCTCCAGCACCTGGTTCAGCAGGGCCTGGCCCATACCGCAGAAGACCAGCATCGACTCGGGCAGGGGCTGAGCCGCTTCGCCGGGCTCCCCCTTCCCCTGGGCCAGCTCCTCCAGCGATATATGGTAGCGGTCGGGACCCACCACCCGCATCCGCAGGCGGAGCATGGCAAAAATCTGCTTCAGCTTGGAGAACTTCTCCCCGGAGCAGTTATACAGCAAAACCGTTCCAGCATTTTTCATGATAACACCTCTTCACCGCCGCCCCCTCCTTCCCGGTGGGAGACGGCAGCGTCTTCCTTTTCTTTACACCTGGGCCAGGGCCTGTTCAATATCGGCGATCAGATCAGCGGCGTCCTCAATGCCGCAGGAGAAGCGGACCAGATCGGGGGTAATGCCGGCCGCCGCCAGCTCCTCGTCGTTCATCTGCCGGTGGGTCGCGGAGGCGGGATGGAGGGTGCAGGTGCGGGCGTCGGCCACGTGGGTCTCGATGGCGGCCAGACGCAGGTGCTTCATAAAGGTCTCTGCGGCCCCGCGCCCGCCCTTGAAGCCGAAGGACACCACGCCGCAGGTGCCGTTGGGCATATACTTTTGGGCCAGGTCGTAGTACTTGTCCCCCTCCAGGCCGGGGTAGGTGACAAAGCTGATTTTGGGGTTGGCTTTGAGATATTGGGCCACCGCCAGGGCGTTTTCACAGTGGCGGGGCATCCGGACATGGAGGCTCTCCAGGCCCAGGTTCAGCAAAAAGGCGTTCTGAGGGGACTGGATGGAGCCGAAGTCCCGCATGAGCTGGGCTGTAGCCTTTGTGATGAAAGCGCCGCCCTGGCCGAACTTCTCGGCGTAGGTAATGCCATGGTAGCTGTCGTCGGGGGTCGTCAGGCCGGGGAACTTTTCCTTGTGCGCCATCCAGTCGAACTTGCCGCTGTCCACAATACAGCCGCCCACCCCTGCGCCATGGCCGTCCATATACTTGGTGGTGGAGTGGGTGACGATATCGCAGCCCCACTCAAAGGGCCGGCAGTTTACGGGGGTCGCAAAGGTGTTGTCGATAATCAGCGGGACACCGTGGCTGTGGGCGGCCTTGGCGAACTTCTCAATGTCCAGTACGGTGAGGGCGGGATTGGCGATGGTCTCGCCGAAGACCGCCTTGGTGTTGAGCCGGAAAGCGGCGTTCAGCTCCTCCTCGGTGCAGTCAGGGGAGACGAAGGTGAAGTCAATGCCCATCTTCCGCATGGTGACATGGAAGAGGTTGTAGGTGCCGCCGTAGATGGTGGAGGAGGCCACCACATGGTCGCCGCAGTTGGCGATGTTGAAGATGGCATAGAAGTTGGCCGCCTGGCCGGAGGAGGTGAGCATAGCGGCGGTCCCCCCCTCCATGTCGCAGATCTTGGCCGCCACCATGTCGTTAGTGGGGTTCTGGAGGCGGGTATAGAAATAGCCGCTGGCCTCCAGATCGAAGAGCTTGCCCATATCCTCGCTGGTGGCATATTTAAAGGTGGTGGACTGGATAATGGGAATCTGCCGGGGCTCGCCGTTGCCGGGCGTGTAGCCCCCCTGAACGCACTTGGTACTGATTTTGTAATCGCTCATGGTGAACGCCTTCTTTCGTTAAAATCACTGCATTAGATTACCGGATATCGGGAGGGTTGTCAAGTTTTTTCCTCTGTGAGCTTTTGATATGACCACTCCGGGCGGTAGGGCTGACGGCTCAGCCATATCATATCCTCCGCAGAGTAGACCCATTCTGTATCATCGATCCACAAATAATCCCGGCTGTTCTCCTCCAGATTAAAATATTGGGCGCAGAATTGAAAGGCAAAGTTGAAGTCACCGCTCAGATATTGCAGGTCAAGGGCCCAAAAATAATTTTTCTTCTGAACCAGCCAGGTAAAGCTGTCATAGGAGGTGTCTGTTGGCCTCTCAATGCTGAAACCGCAGGTCCTGGTATGAATGCCCCGCTCAAAATTGGATTGAAGGGTCTCTGTGTCCACCTCTGACAACACACCGTCCAGGGTTTCAAGCTCACCCTGTTCATTAAAACAGGTGTTGACATGAATACAGTGTATCCCGGCTCTGCTGGACGCCTGTTGGACGCTATGCAAAACATCCGCATATTGAAATCCTTCGATGGGTTTTAAGACAATCATCGAAACGCTCACCGTAGCCCCACCTCACTGGTAATAGGCCCGGAGGACAGGCTCCAGCTCCCGCCACTTGATCTCGTACATCTGGCGGTAGTCCTCCACCGTTAGGGAGGGCGTGAACGCGTTGGAGTCCGGGTCCAGGCCATACAGTCCGTCCAGCAGCTCCCGGCCCTCCTCCAGGTTCCGCAGGATCACCGAGACCTGGGACAGGCCCTCCTCATTGGGCGGTATGAAATCGTGGATGTCCGCCCCATGCTTCAAAAGCTCGTCCAGCACCGCCTTGAGCATCTCCCGCAGCTGGCGGTTCTCCGCCTTACTCTCCTCCACATAGTAGCTGGGATAAGACTTGCGGGCAAACTGGTCGTACTGCTCCAGGGCGTGCTGCCAGGCATTGAGGCGGTGGGAGGTCTTCCGGTTGGGGTCCATCCCCATGTCCAGCAGGCGGCGCAGCAGCAGGAAATAGCCGCGGCTCCGCTCCGGGCCGGGGCCCACCGTATGCCCCGCCCGCATGAAGCACTGGACAATGGCGTCATACCAGATGGGCGCGGAGAAATTGATGCCATAGGGGTTGATGGCATCCGCAAAGTTCACATCCGCTCCCCGGTCCAGCAGCAGGTGGGCCACCTCCAAGTGGTCGCTTTTGATGGCCACCATCAGGGGAGACTGTCCGTCGTCCTTTTTGGGCGGGGCCTTGGCCAGGCAGGAGATCAGGTCCGGGTTTTTGTCCAGAATCCGGGCCACCTCGTCCAGATTTCCCCGGCGTATCATGGTAAACAGCTTTTTCATGTTGTCGTACTTCCTTTCTTTCGGTCACGGAGCGGCCGTTTCCCCCGCCAGCTCGTCCCACAGCACCGCCTCCTCTGCGGACAGGACCTGGTGGCTGCGGTAGCTGACCTGGCGGCCTCTGGCTGTAATTTCCACGGTCTCAACCCCCTCAAGCTGGCTCAGGGTGAGGACAATACAGTAGTCCGCCAGGGTGAGAGAGATGTCAGTCAGGCCGCCGTACTGCTCTGACATCCCAACCCGAAGGGTTCCAGGGTTGTCCGGGTCCCACTCCCACCATTGAAAGGTCAGCCCCCGGGGGAAGGGGGAGGTAAGTTCCGGGTCTTTGGGGCCGTTCATGAGGGCCTCCAGCAGGGCGCCGGGATTGGGGTCGCTCTCGCCCTCCGGAGTCCCGATCTGGCTCTCCGGAGGCTGATAGGGCTCGCAGGCCAGAGCGGGGCCGTGGCCGTAGTCCGGCTGGCGGGCGTCCACGGCAAACCAGAGCTGGACCCCCTCCGCCGCCGCCTGCTTCTCCTGGGTTCCACAGGCGGCCAGGACCAGCGCCAGGGCCGCCAGCAAGCACAGATAGGCTTTCAATGAGCTCCCTCCTTTCTCTCAGGCGGCGGGAGGTATCGGGGAAAGCCAGCGGTAAACACGCTGCCCTCCGGATTCCGGGGCCGGGCGGTAACCCAGCCGCCGTGACGGCGCACCGTGTCCCGAACAATGGACAGCCCCAGGCCGGTGCCCCCCGCCGCCCGGGAGCGGGCCTTGTCAACCCGGTAGAAGCGGTTGAACACCTTGGGCAGATCCTCCTCGGGAATGCCTACGCCGGTGTCCCCCACCTCCAGCAGAACCTGGTCTCCATCCTGGTACACCGTGACAAAGACCTTGCCTCCCCGGCAGTTGTACTTGATGGCGTTTTCAATCAGATTGAAGCTGATTTGGGACAGATCGTCCTCCGTACAGGAGATCAGACAGTCCGCCCTGAGATTTTGCTTCACCGTGACTCCGGCGGCATCGGCCACCGGCTGGAGCATAGCAATGGCCCGCTGGGTCACCTGGGCCACGTCCACCGCCCACTCCTCCCCCACCGGCAGGCTGTCCAGCCGGGTGAGGGCCAGCAGGTGTTCCGTGATCCGGGTGAGCCGCTCCGCCTCAGCGCCGATATCCCCCACAAAATCCCGCACCACCTCCGGGTCCATCTCACTGGTCTGCAAAATGGAGTCGGCCAGCAGACGGATGGAGGCCAGAGGGGTCTTCAGCTCGTGGCTGGCGTCGGAGACAAAGCGGCGGCGGACCTCCTCGGTGGTCTGGAGGCGGTCGGTGAGCTGGTTGAACTCCCCCGCCAGCTGAGCCAGCTCGTCCCGCCCCACGGGCTGAAGACGGTGGCCGTACTCCCCCTCCCCCACAATGCGGATGGCCCGTAGCAGGGCGGCAATACGGGCGGTAAGCATTTTGGAGAACAGGGCGGACATGACTAAGGTCACCGCCGCAATGACCAGGGAGATGTTGCGCAGATTTTCCTGGAGGCTGAGCAGTAATGAGCCCTGGACCTCGTCCACCTCCAGAATGTAAATGGCTCCAATGACCATCCCCCGGTAGACGATGGGGCAGGCGGCGGTGGAGGTGAAAGTGCGATTTGCGTAGCGGGAGTAGGCCACATCACTGCCTCCCAGGGCGGCCGCCACCTCCTGGTACAGGGCATAGCGGTATTCCAGCGGCTGCTCTGTCTCCCCGTTGGGCTGTTCCTCCTCCGCTCTGGCGCTGTCGTAGAGGATCAGCCCCGCCGGGTCGGTGACCAGAATCCGCTTGAGCCCCATGCTGTCCAGCATGTTCATAACCCGGGCCACCTGGTCGGCGGACAGGGATTCCAGCTCCATCAGCGCCGAGGCCATCACCGCCGCCTGGCTCTTCAGCGAGTCCCGCTTGGAGGCAAACAGCAGGTCCTGGGACGCCATCACCGGGTAGGTGTTCAGCAGCACCAGCACCACCGCAAAGATCACCAGATAGCTCATGGCATACTTCATTTGAAGAGAGGCGAAAAATGGGACCTTGTTTTTGTTGTTCGTAAAAAACGCCTCCTCCTGAAACATTTCCCCTTGCCCGCAGCGGGCTCCACAAACTCCAAGCCCAACAATCAAGCAAGCTCCGCCGTCACCGGGCGAACAGCCGGAGCTCATCACAAATCCATCAGAGCGGCGAAAACGCTCTTTTGCTTCCTTAAAATCCAACTTTGACAAGCAAACGCCGCCGTCACCGGGCGAACAGCCAGAACCCATCACAAATCCATCAGAGCGAGGAAAAAGTTCTTTTGCTTCTTTTCTTACAAGAAAAGAAGAGAATATCACAGCTT
This sequence comes from Pseudoflavonifractor sp. 60, assembly GCF_009911645.1. Taxonomy (GTDB): domain Bacteria; phylum Bacillota; class Clostridia; order Oscillospirales; family Oscillospiraceae; genus Lawsonibacter. The sequence goes on along the minus strand of NZ_QWKI01000073.1, from coordinate 5,461 downwards.
CGCCAGGTAGTACCCAACCCCCCACTTGGTGCGGATATACTCCGGGTTGGCGGGGTCCAGCTCCAGCTTCTCCCGCAGGCGGCGGACATGGACATCCACGGTGCGGTAATCGCCGATGTACTCATAGCCCCAGACCACGTTCAGCAGATTTTCCCGGCTGTACACCCGGCCCGGATTGCGCAGAAGCAGCTCCATCAGGTCAAACTCCTTGGCGGTCAGCTCCACCGGGGTCCCATCCCGCCAAGCGGCCCGGGCGGCGGTGTCCAGCTTGATGTGCCCCGCCTCCAGGGTTGCCTCTCCCCTCTTCTGCTCCGCCGCCCCGGACCGCCGCAGCAGCGCCCGGACCCGGGCCTTCAGCTCCAGGATATTGAAGGGCTTGGTGACATAGTCGTCGGCGCCGTACTCAAAGCCCATAATCTTGTCCGTGTCCTCCCCCTTGGCCGTGAGCATGATAATGGGGACGTTGGAGAACTCCCGAATGCGCATACAGGCCTGGAGCCCGTCAATTTTGGGCATCATCAGGTCCAGCAGGATCAGGTCAAAGCTGCCCTCCCGGGCCAGCTCCACCGCCTGCTCGCCATCACAGCCCGTCTCCACCTGGTAGCCCTCGTGCTCCAGGTTGAACTTGATGCCCTTCACCAGCACCTGTTCGTCGTCTACCACTAATATCTTCGCCATACATGAGCTCCTATCATCTTTCATTAGTCCGGACCCGCTGAGGCGTACTCCCGCAGGCCCGCCACCGTGGCCGGCCCGATGCCGGAGACCTGCTCCAGCTCGTCCACCGTCTGAAACGGGCCGTGCGCCTCCCGCCAGGCTACAATGTCCCTGGCCCGCTTCTCCCCAATGCCCGGCAGACGCTGGAGGTCATACTCATCCGCCGTGTTCACGTCGATGACCTCCCCGGGGAGAAGACTGTCCGGACGGACGGCCTCCTCCTGGGGCTCCGCCTCCTCTGGGCCGCTCGTCTCCGGCAGCCGCTGGACCGTGACCCGCCAGGGCTCCGGGCTGGTCTGCTGGCCCCAGTATCCCCCAGCGCAGAACAGGAGAAAGCCCGCCAGCAGGGCCAGCACCGCCCGGGCATATCTGGATTTCACTTCCATCCGCGCTTCCCCCTTGCGTCCCAGCCCGCCCTTTGTTATAATAGGGGGCAAGAAATTTGTGAGAATTTTTTAAGAAGTTCTTAATTGCCTTTTTCCCGTCCCTGCGGTACACTTCTATCATTATAACACACCAATGGAGATTTTCCTATGAAAAAATATCGCTTCCTTTCGTTCTTCCTGTTTCTGGCCGTCATCGTCCCTCTGCTGCTCCCGGCGTCCGCCGCGGGCCAGGAGGATCTGGACCTCTTCTGCACCCACGCGGCTCTGCTGGACGCCAACCACAACGAATTGCTCTACGACATGAAGGCCAATGAAAGGGCCTACCCCGCCAGCACCACCAAGATTATGACCGCTCTGCTGGTGATGGAGGCCATTGAGACAGGGGTCCTCATGCCGGGCACCGTGGTCACCATCAGCGAGACGGCCATCCAGGGCATCCCCTCCGCCTACGTCATCAGCAGCTTCAAGGCGGGGGAGCAGATCTCTATAGAAAATCTGCTCTACTGCATGATGCTCCCCTCCTCCTGCGACGCGGCCAACGCACTGGCGGAGGCGGTGGACGGCACCATTGAGGACTTTGTGGCCCACATGAACCGGAGGGCGGGGGAACTGGGCTGCCAGGGGACCCACTTTACCAATACATACGGTCTGCACAGCGAGGACCACTACTCCACCGCCTACGACCTGGCCATTATGATGCAGGCCGCCCTGGAGTACGACCTGTTCCGCACCATTATCAAGACCGCCGCCTACACCGTTCCCCCCACCAACCTGTCCAAGGAGCGGTACTTCTTCAACACCAACGGTCTGATTTCCAACAACTGGTACCTGGGCTACGTATACGACAAATGCATCGGCGGCAAGACGGGCAACACCGACGCCGCAGGCCGCTGTCTGGTGGCCGCCGCCGAGGACGGGGATGAGCTGCTCATCTCGGTCATTTTAGGCTCCGGCCCTATGGAGGTCCCCGGTCAGTCCGACCTGAAACAGGGCCAGCTCATTGAGAGCAAGCGGCTGCTGGAGTACGGCTTTTCCAACTTCCACCGGGTCACCATCACCAAGGAGGGCGAGCCTGTGGACAAGGTAAAGGTCACCATGTCCCGCCAGGCCGATGAGGTCAATGTGAAGCCCCAGGGCTCCATCACCCGCACCCTGCCCAAGTCCATGGACCTGGACGACATTGAGAGCCGCATCACCCTCTTCTCCGACACGGTGGAGGCCCCAGTGGAGGCGGGCCAGGTGATGGGGACCATGACGCTGTACTACGGGGACGAGGTCTACGGGACCCTGGATCTGGTGGCGGTCACTTCGGTGGAGCGCTCCGATCTGCTCTATAAAAAGCAGCAGTTTTTTGACTTTTTCCAGACCACTGGCGTGAAGCTGGCCCTCATCGCCGGAGCGGTGGTGGTGGGGATTGCCGCCCTGAACCTGCTGGTCCTCCGCAAACGCCGCCCCCGGGCCGGTGTGGGCGGCAGAAGAGTGCAGGGCCGGGGCAACTACCGGGGCAACAAGCGATAACAGCCTGTGCGGCAAGGAGGCGGTATGCGTGAAGCGGTGCATTGTGCTCAGCGGGATCATGGACTAAAAATCAATCAGGAGGTAACAAAATGATCCCGCAATGGAAAATCTATCCCCGTTCCCAGGGCCACAGTACGGTCTATCTGCAAAATGTGGTGACCGACCCCTCCATCACCGTGGGGGACTACACCATCTATGACGACTTTGTCCACGACCCCCGGGATTTTCAGCGCAACAACGTGCTCTACCACTACCCCATCAATCAGGAAAAGCTGGTCATCGGCAAGTTCTGCTCCATCGCCTGCGGAGCCAAGTTCATCTTCAACAGTGCCAACCACACCCAGCGGTCCCTGTCCACCTACATCTTCCCCGTCCTCTTTGAGGAGTGGGACCTGGACGTGGCGCGCATCCCGGAGGCCTGGGACAACCGGGGGGACATTGTGGTGGGCAGCGACGTGTGGATCGGCTACGAGGCGGTGATCCTCTCCGGCGTCACCATCGGAGACGGGGCCATTGTCGGCGCCCGGGCGGTGGTCACTAAAGACGTTCCCCCGTACACCATTGTGGGCGGCGTCCCGGCCAAACCCATCCGCAAGCGCTTCTCCGAGGAGGACATCGCCCAGCTGCTGGAGCTGCACTGGTGGGACTGGCCCCAGGAAAAAATTGCCGCCAGCATCAACGCCATTCAGTCCGGCAACCTGGAGGAATTGAAGCGGGCGGCGGCAGGATGAATATTTTCCCGCCGGGAGCGCATCCTAGCCCGGAGGTGATTTGCAATGAGCTACCCCGATCTAAACGCGCTGCTCCAGGGTGACCCGGATGCCCAGCACTACTTTGAAACCCTTCCCGACTACGCCAGGGAGCAGATCAGAACCCGCCCCAGCCACATCAATTCCTTCTCCAGCCTGAAAAACTACGCCCAGAATATCCTCCGCGGCGACAATTAGAACCCGCTCTGCTTGTTTCCTGCGCACAAAACAGCGAACTCCGGACCTTTCTCCGAAGTTCGCTGTCTTTTTTATTCTGCGGAGGGGGCGGGGGCCTCCAGGCGCATAACGTTGATATTGTTGGTAATGTCCTCAATCAGTCCGGAGGCGGCAAAGTCCCGGGCCTGGCGCACAGCGTTCTGGATGGCGTAGGCGTCAGAGGAGCCGTGGGCCTTGATGACCGGCCTGGAGATCCCCAGCAGGGCGGTGCCCCCCACCTCGCTGGAGTCCATCAGCTTCTTAAAGTCCCTCAGCCCCCCGGACACCAGGAGGGCGGACAGCTTGGTCGTCAAATTCTTCTTGAACATCTTCTTAATCTCCCTAGCCAGGAAGAGGCCGGTGCCCTCCATGGTCTTCAGGAAGATATTTCCAGAGTAGCCATCGGCCACAATCACGTCCACCGCGCCCTCCACCGCCTCACGGGCCTCCACGTTGCCCACGAAGTTGATGCGCCCGGCCTCCCCCGCCGCCTCCAGCATGGGGTGGACAGTGGTCTGGAGCGCCGTCCCCTTGGAGGGCTCCGCGCCAATGTTCAGCAGACCTACCTTGGGCCTGGTCCGCCCCAGCACCTTCTCCGCGTAGTAGGAGCCCATGTAGGCGAACTGGAGTAAGTACTCCGGGGGACACTCGGCGTTGGCCCCGCAGTCGATGAGCACCGCGCCGCCGTTCCCCGTGGGCACCACAGGAGCCAGCGCCGCCCGGCGAATGCCCTTAATGCGCTTGGTCACCAGCGTGGCCCCCGACAGCAGCGCACCCGTGGACCCGGCGGAGACAAAGGCGTCCCCTGCGCCGTTTTTCAGCAGGGTCAGCCCCACCGTCAGAGAGGAGTCCTTCTTTTTGCGAAAGGCAGTGGCCGGGTCGTCGCACATCTCCACCACTTCGCTGGCGTGGGATACCTCAACCCCGGCGGGCAGGTCGCTGATGCCGTTATCCGCCAGCGTCTTCAAGATGTCCTCCCCCCGGCCCACCAGGATGACGTCAACCCCGTACTCCTTATTGGCCTGGATGGCTCCCATAACCGGGGCCTGGGGCGCGTTGTCCCCTCCCATGGCGTCTACGATGATTTTCATAGCTTTCCCTCTTTTCTGTTTTGCGGCAGTGTGCTTCCCGCCAGAGATCATGCGCAGGGCGCGGCCCCTACTTCAGCGGCCTGGGTTCGTCAATCAGACCCAGCAGGTAATCGGCGGATACGTTGTAGTGCTGGCAAATGATAGTCAGTTTCTCAAAGGTTGTGGTCTTGCGGCCATTTTCCATCTCTACAACCTGGTTCGGCTTTACGCCCAGCAGTTGTGCGAGGTCGGCCTGTTTCTCTCCCGTCTGTGTACGCAGTTTTTTCAGGCGGAGCCCATATAAATCCTTATGAAACATAGAAGCCCCCTTGACAACACCACTAAAAGGATGTATTATGGAGATATTCTTTTAGTGGGGTGATAAATAATGAATGAACAACTGAAAGATTTCTTCTATGACGAAATAGATCGCAGACATTTGGACTTTGAGACATTTCCCGAGTACACAGAACTGCTTTCTCAATGCCTCGCCCTCTTCCCTGGCGGTGACCTGCCCACTGAAATTGCCGATCTGCTGGATACCGCCAACTGCATTTCCTTCGCCTATGGTCTCAAGCTGGGACTGGGCCTCAATCGGTGGGCCCAAAGATCCCCTCGGAAAAGGCTCTCCTCGAAACTGTGGGAATTGTTTTGCGGCATTACTTCTATTTGGAATCTGAAATAGAAGATATGCTCCTAAAACAATCCCCCACCCCAGTGTGCGCACTGGGGCACGGCAGATTGTCAATGAAGTGCAACAAAAAAGAAAAAGGAGGAGTCAGGAGGGTTTAAGAAAGAGTTCCGC
>NZ_QWKI01000360.1 GCF_009911645.1 Pseudoflavonifractor sp. 60 | reverse complement strand
AATCGCATTGACGCTATCTACGCGAGACAGTCTGTGGACCGCAAAGACAGTATCAGCATTGAAAGTCAAATCGAGTTCTGCAAGTACGAGCTGCGGGGAGGGAATTTCAAGGACTACAAGGACAAGGGATTTTCCGGTAAGAACACGGACCGCCCCCGCTTCCAGGAGTTAATGGCCGACATCAAGCGGGGCCTGATCCGCCGGGTGGTGGTCTACAAGCTGGACCGTATCAGCCGTTCTATTCTGGACTTCGCCACTATGATGGAGCTGTTCCAGCAATACAACGTGGAGTTCGTTTCCTCTACGGAAAAGTTTGATACTTCCACCCCCATGGGCCGGGCCATGCTGAATATCTGCATCGTGTTCGCTCAGTTAGAGCGTGAGACGATCCAGAAGCGAGTGACCGACGCCTACTACTCCCGGTGTCAACGAGGTTTCCACATGAGCGGCGCGGCCCCCTACGGCTTCAAGCTGGAGCCCACCACCATCCAGGGGATCCGCACGAAAATGATGATCCCGGACCCCGCCACGGCGAATATC
>NZ_QWKI01000359.1 GCF_009911645.1 Pseudoflavonifractor sp. 60 | reverse complement strand
GAGATGTACGCCGAGCCGTCCACGTCGTTCGGAGACATCGCCCGGTACTTCGCCCAGGAGGGTATCCTGGTGTATGACAAGGAATTGCGCCGGGGCTTCATTTCTCAAATGCTCCGCAACCCGATTTATGCCCAGGCTGACCTGGAGCTGTACGAGTTTTTCAAGGGCCAGGGGGCCGTGGTGGTGAACGAGGCAGCGGACTTCGCCGGGACAAACGGCTGCTATCTCTACCAGGGCCGGGACGTGCAGGAACGAAAAAACAAGGAGCTGAAAAATCAAATCCTTGTACTGGCCCCCAGCGAGGGCATTGTTCCCGCCGATACCTGGCTGCGGTGCAGGAAAAAGCTGATGGCGAA
>NZ_QWKI01000358.1 GCF_009911645.1 Pseudoflavonifractor sp. 60 | reverse complement strand
AATCGCATTGACGCTATCTACGCGAGACAGTCTGTGGACCGCAAAGACAGTATCAGCATTGAAAGTCAAATCGAGTTTTGCAAGTACGAACTGCGGGGAGGGAATTTCAAGGACTACAAGGACAAGGGCTTTTCCGGCAAGAACACGGACCGCCCCCGTTTTCAGGAATTGATGGCCGACATCAAGCGGGGCCTGATTCGCCGTGTGGTGGTTTACAAGCTGGACCGTATCAGCCGTTCCATTCTGGACTTCGCAACCATGATGGAGCTGTTCCAGCAGTACAATGTGGAGTTTGTTTCCTCTACGGAAAAGTTCGATACCTCCACCCCAATGGGCCGGGCCATGCTGAATATCTGTATCGTGTTCGCTCAGTTAGAGCGCGAGACGATCCAGAAGCGAGTGACCGACGCCTACTACTCCCGGTGTCAGCGGGGCTTCCACATGAGCGGCGCGGCCCCCTACGGCTTCAAGCTGGAGCCCACCACCATCCAGGGTATCCGCACGAAAATGATGATCCCGGACCCCGCCACGGCGAATATT
>NZ_QWKI01000357.1 GCF_009911645.1 Pseudoflavonifractor sp. 60 | reverse complement strand
GAGATGTACGCCGAGCCGTCCACGTCGTTCGGAGACATCGCCCGGTACTTCGCCCAGGAGGGTATCCTGGTGTATGAAAAGGAATTACGCCGGGGCTTCATTTCTCAAATGCTCCGCAACCCGATTTACGCCCAGGCTGACCTGGAGCTGTACGAGTTTTTCAAGGGGCAGGGAGCCGTGGTGGTGAACGAGGCGGCGGACTTCGCCGGGACCAACGGCTGCTATCTCTACCAGGGCCGGGACGTGCAGGAACGAAAAAACAAGGAGCTGAAAAATCAGATCCTTGTACTGGCCCCCAGCGAGGGCATTGTTCCCGCCGATACCTGGCTGCGGTGCAGGAAAAAGCTGATGGCGAA
>NZ_QWKI01000356.1 GCF_009911645.1 Pseudoflavonifractor sp. 60 | reverse complement strand
TGGGATACGACTCTCGCCCTTTTTCTTCCATGTATCCTATCTTACCACCGTTTTATCCGCTTGTGAATACAGCTTCTAAATAATGACGCTTTAGAAAGCCATAGTTCATCTTTTTCAAACGCATCCAAACTGTGTTCGGTACATCCTCTAAACTTATCTTCTCTTGACAAAGGGAAACAGAAAACTAGGTAGTGTTCACATAAGTGGGATTGTGATATAATCAAAGAATGGAAATAAAGAAAGAGCAATACGAGCAAATCAAAGAGTGCTTTCCCAAACAGCGGAAACCAGCCAGAATCAGCAACCTGGACGTATTGAATGCAGTGCTATACGTAGTGGAAAATGGGTGCAAATGGAGGAGCTTGCCCAAAGAATACGGAGATTGGCATGTGATCTATGTTCGGATAAACCGCTGGGCGAAAAAAGGCGTTTTGGAACGAGTATTTCTGCGGTTGCAGCAACTGGGAATCATTCAAATCCAAGTAAATGTGATAAGTTTGGATTCCACCTGCATAAAGGTTCATCCGGATGGAATGGGCGCTTTGAAAAAAACGGGACGCAATCCATCGGAAGAACACGGGGTGGATGGAACACCAAACTTCATATGGTCGCCGCATCTGATCGGGATGGGGTAATCTTTTCGTTGTCTGCGGGAAACTGTGGCGACGGTCCAGAAGGTCGTGCTCTTTTGCGGCAGCTCGGTCCAACAAACCATCCGGTTTATCTTCTGATGGACCGGGCCTATGAAGGGGATGAAACCAGGGCTCTGGCCGTGAAACTTGGCTACACACCTGTTGTTCCGCCCAAAAGCAATCGCAAAGATCCTTGGGACTACGATAAGGAATTGTACAAACAGCGTAATCAGGTTGAGAGACTTTTTCGCCGCATCAAGCGTTTTCGCCGTATTTTTACCCGCTATGACAAGCTTGATGTTATCTTTTTGACTTTTGTCTATTTTGCACTTATTGTTGATGCCCTTATGTGAACACTACCTAATAACATAATAGGCTGTCAACCTTACACAAAGCACCGCTTCCAACAAAATCGGAGCGGTGTTTTTGTATGTGTT
>NZ_QWKI01000355.1 GCF_009911645.1 Pseudoflavonifractor sp. 60 | reverse complement strand
ATTTCCAATATGTCTCTCGAAAACTGCCAGCGCCCGAGTACCGTCCACGCTATGGCCCCCGCCGCCGTCAGCAGGCAGAAGATACGGAAAAACCAGCTTTGTTTCCACTCCAGAACACCGCAGGTCAGCGCCGCCGCCAGCCCCGCAAGGCTGATCGCAGGAAGTGCCAGTATCAGGAAGAAGGTGAGCTGTTCCGTGGCCTGCGCCACGATCCACACCGCCACCGCTACACCCTGCGCCCCGGCAAGCAGCCCAACCGCCTTCCGCCGCCGCCCCGTCAACCGGGAGGCCAGGAACACCAGCAGAAGCGTCCCGGCGGCAAAGGCCAAGGCGGCGGGCACGGCGGTCTGGAAGCTCTGGGCTATCAGCGCACTCTCGTAGGCATAGCCGCAGTACAGGGTCACGCCGCAGGGCCAGACGGTC
>NZ_QWKI01000354.1 GCF_009911645.1 Pseudoflavonifractor sp. 60 | reverse complement strand
CTTGCCCTGATAGCTCTGGGGCAGCGTCACCAGCACCGGCTCCTCCCGCACCCAGTCCAGCATGGGCAGGCGTAAATATCCAATGCGGTGATCCAGCTCCGGGCAGTCGGTATAGAGCAGAGCGCCGTCCAGAAAAACCGCCACGGAGCTGATTGCCGCGTCCAAACGCAGGGTAGGGCCGTCCACCTCCTCCGACAGCACACGGGAAAAATAGAAGGTCTGTCCCGGCTCGTCCAGGCGGTCAAAGCCGCCGAAGCCGTCCGGGGTCAGCTCCGTCACTGTCTCCCCCTCCTGGAGAAACACCGTCCAGCCCTTTTGATTGTAGACCCAGCCCTCCGGCATGGCCTCCGTTGTCCAGCCCAGGGACAGGTCATAGGCCCGGTCCTCCATCGGTTTCATACAGCTCAGCAGCAGAACGCCGAACACCAGGCACAGCGTCAGGGTGAGCACCGCCGCTCCCAGGCGCGTCCATTTTTTCATTCTCCAGCCCTCCCG
>NZ_QWKI01000353.1 GCF_009911645.1 Pseudoflavonifractor sp. 60 | reverse complement strand
GCCAGCCGCTCCTGGCGGGAGGTCAGATAGTCCTCGGGCAGAAAGCCGCTCAGCTTGGAGAGATCGAGTTTTAACATGGAACATTCCTCCTCTGAAAGAATGGGATATACATCTATAGATTATACCACACCTCTCTCGTTTTTCATAGGAAAATTCTCTTTTTTGACGCCCCTAAAGTTTTATCAAAAAAATTCGATTTTTCTATTGACAAAAAGGTTCCCTGCGGCTATAATAATCCATGCTGTTCGGACGATTAGCTCAGCTGGTAGAGCATCCGCTTGACGTGCGGGAGGTCACAGGTTCAAGTCCTGTATCGTCCACCAAGTAAATCCCTAGAGCCGCAAGGCTTTAGGGATTTTTTCTATTCTGAAACTGTCTCACTCGCTGCCGTTGTAAGGCGGTGTTCAGGGGCACTTTCAGGGCGCTTCGGGGCACAATCCGGGGCACAATTTTCGGGCTGTTTTTACAGAGAAAAAGGCCCCCCACTGCACTGCCGTGGGCCTCCCAATCAACATGATAATCCGTAGAAAGAAAGAGGAGATTATCATGTCAATCATCACTGGAAATATTTCTTTAGCGCTGCGCTGGTACAAGGAGGTAAATAGGCTCTCTATGAGTGAACTGGCGGCGGAGCTGGGGATTGCGGTGTCCTCTCTCCAGAGCTATATGAAT
>NZ_QWKI01000352.1 GCF_009911645.1 Pseudoflavonifractor sp. 60 | reverse complement strand
GAGTGGAAGCGAGCGGAGACCATACTTCGGGCGGCCAAAGAATTTAGCACTTTGACTCCTGAGCAGCAGGAGGAAGGTATACACCTGTTTCTTCGGCTGGTAGCCCTATTTGCCGGGGCTGCCTGATAGGTACAGGCTGGGCGGAAGGCCGTACTTCCGTCCAGTTTTTTATCTTAACATACTATCGACAGTATATAAATTGTGACATCTCCCAATTATATACTATCGACATTATTTATAATGCCGATAGTATAACATATAATAAGCCCGACAAGGGGCTGATTAAGATGGCATATTCCAATTCCCAAAAGGAAGCGACCGCAAGATACAATAAAAAGGCCTATGATAGAATCGAAATCAAGGTCAA
>NZ_QWKI01000351.1 GCF_009911645.1 Pseudoflavonifractor sp. 60 | reverse complement strand
CTCCTGGGGCACCTCGTCCTCGTCCATCCTGTCGTTGGCAGCCCGGATGGCCTTGAGCACCGCCTCGCCGGTGGACAGGGCCGCTCCGGCGGACACCTTGGAGATCCCCTCCTTCCCCGCGTAGCAGGCGAAGCGGAAGGCGTCCAGCTCCGGGACCACCTTGGTGCGGATGAACTCCCCCGCCAGCCGCCCGAAGGCAATGCCGGCGGTCTCCAGGTTGTCCATGGT
>NZ_QWKI01000350.1 GCF_009911645.1 Pseudoflavonifractor sp. 60 | reverse complement strand
ATTTCCAATATGTCTCTCGAAAACTGCCAGCGCCCGAGTACCGTCCACGCTATGGCCCCCGCCGCCGTCAGCAGGCAAAAGATACGGAAAAACCAGCTTTGTTTCCACTCCAGAACACCGCAGGCCAGCGCCGCCGCCAGCCCCGCAAGGCTGATCGCAGGAAGTGCCAGTATCAGGAAGAAGGTGAGCTGTTCCGCGGCCTGCGCCACGATCCACACCGCCACCGCTACACCCTGCGCCCCGGCAAGCAGCCCAACCACCTTCCGCCGCCGCCCCGTCAGCCGGGAGGCCAGGAACACCAGCAGAAGCGTCAGGGACAGCTCACGGGCCAGCGCCGACACGTCCACCGGCAGCGGGCCAAGCTGGGCGTTCGGCAGGAAGGCCAGCGCCAGCCGACCCGCCAGCCAGAAGAACGCCATCAGCCCGCCGCACAGCGCGTCCAGGGCCAGCCGCCCCTGAAACGCCTGCCAGAGAAACAGCGCCAGCAACAGCGTCCCGGCGGCAAAGGCCAGGGCGGCGGGCACGGCGGTCTGGAAGCTCTGGGCTATCAGCGCGCTCTCGTAGGCATAGCCGCAGTACAGGGTCACGCCGCAGGGCCAGACGGTT
>NZ_QWKI01000349.1 GCF_009911645.1 Pseudoflavonifractor sp. 60 | reverse complement strand
CTTGCCCTGATAGCTCTGGGGCAGCGTCACCAGCACCGGCTCCTCCCGCACCCAGTCCAGCATGGGCAGGCGTAAATCTCCAATACGGTGATCCAGCTCCGGGCAGTCCGTATAGATCAGCGCGCCGTCCAGAAAAACCGCCACGGAGCTGATTGCCGCATCCAAACGCAGGGTAGGGCCGTCCACCTCCTCCGACAGCACACGGGAAAAATAGAAGGTCTGCCCCAGCTCGCCCAGGCGGTCAAAGCCGCCGAAGCCGTCCGGGGCCAGCTCTGTGACAGCGTCCCCCCTCTGGGTGAACACCGTCCAGCCCTTTTGATCGTAGACCCAGCCCTCCGGCATGGCCTCCGTTGCCCAGCCCAGGGACAGGTCATAGACCCGGTCCTCCATCGGTTTCATACAGTTCAGCAGCAGAATACCGAACACCAGGCACAGCGTCAGGGTGAGCACCGCCGCTCCCAGGCGCGTCCATTTTTTCATTCTCCAGCCCTCCCG
>NZ_QWKI01000066.1 GCF_009911645.1 Pseudoflavonifractor sp. 60 | reverse complement strand
GCCCGCAACGGCGATTCTACAAAGGAGTTTTACCCTATGGCTGAAAACAGGAGATTTTACTATCTCAAACTGAAAGAAGGTTTCTACAACAGCGAGACTATGGTCGTCCTGGAAAGTATGCCGGATGGCCTGCTGTACTCGAATCTGCTGCTGAAAATGTACCTTATGTCCCTGAAAAGCGGCGGAATCCTCATGCTCAACGAGCATCTTCCCCATACTGTCCAGACCATTGCCACATTCACCCGGCACCAGATTGGGACGGTAGAGAGGGCGATTAAAGTTTTCATGGAATTTGGCCTTGTGGAAGTCCTGACCGACGGCGCTTTCTACATGGCGGATATTCAACTGCTGATTGGTCAGTCCTCTACCGAGGGCGAGAGAAAGAAGCGGGAGCGGACGCGGTTGCAGCGTCAAAAATTGCTGCCCTCCGGTAAAGTGGACATTTGTCCACCCATAGACCA
>NZ_QWKI01000065.1 GCF_009911645.1 Pseudoflavonifractor sp. 60 | reverse complement strand
TGGACAAATGTCCCCCTATATTAGAGATTAGAGATAAAGAGTATAGAGATAAGAGTTTAGAGAATAGAGAGGGGGAATACGCCCGCACGTTGGGCCGGTATCAAAATGTTTTTCTGTCTGCTGGTGAATTGTCAGAACTGCAAGCCGACTTCCCCACCGTCTGGCAGGAGTATATCGAGAGATTATCCGAGTACATGGCATCTACTGGCAGGACATACAAGAGCCATGCAGCCACCATTCGCCGCTGGATAGCGGATGATAGGCGCAAGGCCGCTCCCCCTGCCCGTGACCGGGATTACAGTGTGAAGGACGGTGACACGGTATGACGGAGATCCGCAAGGACGAGTACCTTGACCCTGTTGACGGTCTTATCCATTGCCGCAAGTGTGGCGGCCCCCGGCAGGCCGTCATTCCCGACCCGTTCAAAGGCGGCAGCTTCAAACCCCGGTGTGTCTGCTCCTGCCAGCAGGAGGCAGAGCGCCGCCGTAGAGAGGCCGAGGAACGCCGCCAGCGCATGGAGCGCATCAAGCGGCGCAAGGCCCAGGGACTTCAAGACCGTTACCTCTACGGCTACACCTTCGCCAACGATAACGGCAAAAATCCGGCAATGGCGAAAGCCCACGCATACGTTGACCATTGGCCCCAGGCGTTCAAACGGAACATCGGACTGCTGCTGTTCGGTGACGTGGGGACTGGAAAATCCTTCGCGGCCGGGTGCATCGCAAACGCCCTTCTTGATCGGGATGTACCTGTACTCATGACCAACTTTCCCACCATCCTTGCCCGCCTGTGCGGGACGTTCGGAGAGGACAGGACGGACTTTCTGGACAGCCTGGGGGACTACGACCTGTTAATCATAGACGATTTAGGCGCGGAGCGCAATACCGAGTATGCCCTTGAGCAGATGTTCAGCATCATCGACAGCCGGTATCGCTGTAACAAGCCGCTGATCGTAACCACGAATCTGAAGCTGGACGAACTGAAACGCCCGCCCGATCTCGCCCACGCTCGTATCTATGACCGGATTTTAGAACGCTGCGCCCCCATCCTCTTTGCCGGAAAGAACTTCCGGGAGGACAACGCCGCCAGCACAAAGGCGGCGGCACGGCAGATTATCACATCAACTGCGGCCAGCCATCGGCAGACCGCCGCCGAGAAAGGAGAACTATGAGTAACGAAACCAGCACCACCGAGACGATCACCTACCCCAAGGCCACGCTACAGACCCCACCCGCGCTGGTGAAGAAAATCGGCAAGACTACTTACCGGGTGCGGGTGCATTTCAGCACCACCAGCACCGAGACAATGGAGGACAAAATCAAGCGCCTGCTTCGCGAGGAAGTCCGGCAGGCGATGGAAAACGAATAACGGAGGCTGGCCAGGGCAGAAGTTTTTGCCCTGGCCTCTCTACTATCCTTGAAAAGCAGAGATATTTGTGGTAATATGAACATACAGAAAGCGGGTGATCGTTTTGGACACAGCAGAGCAAAAGCGCCAGAAAGATTTAGAACGGCTTCGCAGTTTCAGACCGATGGATGATGATTTTATGCGCTGCCTTTTCAAAGACAATGTTCCTTTGGCTGAAATGGTGCTTCGCATTATCACTGGAAAACCCGATTTAGTGATTACTGACTGTCAGACGCAAAAGGATATGAAGCGGCTGGCCGGGGCGCGCTCCATCTGCCTGGACGCATACGGGACAGATTCTATCGGGAAAAAGTATGATATGGAAATTCAACGGGAGGATAAGGGAGCAGACCCGCACCGGGCCAGATTTCATTCCAGTGTGCTGGATATTGAAAATCTGGATGCTGGACAGGAGTTTCGTGAGTTGCCTGATACATATACTATTTTCATCACGGAAAAGGACTTTTACGGGAAAGGCGAACCAGTTTATCTTATCGAGCGGATGAACATTACCACGGGTAAGCCTTTCACGGACGGGGAACATATTCTTTATGTGAATGGCGAGTACCGGGGCGATTCTGACATAGGGAAGCTGATGCACGACTTTAACTGCACCGATGCCGATGATATGAATTTCAAGCTGCTGGCAGACCGTACCAGGTATTTGAAGGAAAATCCGAAAGGAGTGAGCGAAATGTGCAAGGTAATTGAGGATATGCGGAAGGAAGAACGTGAGGAAGGCATTAAGGAGGGTATTAAGGAGGGCATGAGAACAGCAGCACTTCGTATGATAGCTGATGGAACTCTGGCTCTTGAAAAAATTGCCGAATATGTTGGCCTTTCCCTTGATGAAGTAAAAAAGCTGCAATCTGGACAGAGCGCATAAGGAAACACAACACGATTAAGGCTGGGAATCTAACACAGGTTCCCAGCCTTGCTTTATGTTCTAAATATGAACATTTTATGAATTGTATCAAAAAGTCCTTGACAACAAGCAATAGGCAAGACTGCCCGCTCCATACTGATTTCATGCGGTGCGCGGCTGGCCCCC
>NZ_QWKI01000064.1 GCF_009911645.1 Pseudoflavonifractor sp. 60 | reverse complement strand
AGGGCGGACAACGTACACGGGGGCCGCCTGCCCCATCATGTGCGGGTGCTGTGGGACGAGGCCGCCAACACCGGGCAGGTGCCGAACCTCGAAAAGCTGGTGGCGGTCATCCGCTCCCGGGAGGTGAGCCTGACGCTGTTCTACCAGCAGTTGGCCCAATGTAAGGCAATCTACGACAAGAACGCGGAAACCATTTTAGGCAACATGGACAGCGTGGTATTCCTCGGGGGCCGGGAGGCCAGCACTATCAAGGAGATTTCCGAGAACTGGCTGGGGAAAGCGACTATCTCCATGCAGACCGAGGGCCGCTCCCGTGGGCAGTCGGAAAGCTACAACCAGAACACCCAGCGGCTGGGCCGGGAGCTTATGACCCCCGCCGAGCTTGCCACCATGCCCGGCGACAGGTGCATCCTGCAACTGCGGGGCCTGCCGCCGTTCTACTCCCGGAAATAC
>NZ_QWKI01000063.1 GCF_009911645.1 Pseudoflavonifractor sp. 60 | reverse complement strand
CGAGGACGAGGACATCCTCAACTATGACGATTTGGACGACCCGGACGCTTTTGTATAGCTTTGGGACATTTTGTCCCGAAGTGTCACCTGCCGCCTATACCGGGCGGCTTTTCTTGTGCCCGGGAAAATCCCGGAGAAATGGAGGACTATATGGCATTTTTCGCATCCGCTATCACCACTTTGCAGACCCTTGTTATCGCGCTGGGCGCGGGCCTCGGCGTTTGGGGCGTTGTCAATCTGCTGGAGGGCTACGGCTCGGACAACCCCGGCTCCAATGCTCATGTACGGTAAAGAAGCAAGCAACCGAAAACAAGAGATAGACCGCCAGCACCACACTATTCCGAACCAAAGCAACCAAAAGACAAAAAGACAAGCACCGTGGAAATGTGTATAACTTGCTATTCCGTCATGGAAAAGTCTGTTCACAGAACATGGAAAAGCTAAAGTGCAGCTTTCCCACATTCTGCAAACAGACTTTCCCACAACTCCATAAGATAGCAAGTTATGCACATTACGCACAGTGCCGGCTACTACGGAATCCCCCTCATTCTTATAACAAATTTAAAAGCAAATTGCTTATTTTTCAATGCTATTTCGGAGATTTTTTTTCATAATAACTACATTGACTTTGAAAGTTTCCCATGTTACAATAGGTTTGCTTGTCAGAGGACTTGCAATCAAAAAGATTGTTGAAGTGGGATAAGACCATTGAGGGTTTTATCCCACTTCTTTTATTTTGCGTGGAGGTGTTTTTATGAGTACAAGAACAAAGTCTTTATGTAGTTACATATTTCCGGCAATGGGTGGGTTATTTGTAACCTATCTTTACAATGTGGTTGACGGTATTTTTGTTGGACAAGGCGCTGGTTCAGCCGCATTAGGAGCTGTTAATATTGGCGTACCTTTTATTACTTTTGTTGTTGCTGTTGCCGCAATGTTCCCAATGGGCGGTGCAACTGTTGTTGCAATACGTATTGGACGAGGAGATAAAGAGGGCGCAAATCACGCTTTTATGACTGCTTTTACTTTAACTGCTTTACTTTCCGTTGTGTTAATGATAATTGGAATGATATTTTCGCAGCAAATTGTTGATATAAGTGGCGCATATAAATTAAGTGATACAATGAGAAAAATGTCAGCAGATTATTTGTTTTATTATACTGCTTTTTCAATTCCTATGTTGATGAGTACCTGCCTGTCTGTTTTTGTTAGAAATGACGGTTCGCCCGCTTTATCATTTATAGGAATGTGTGTAGGTGCGATAGCAAATATTTTTTTAGACTGGCTGTTTATCTTTCCGTTAAATATGGGCATTATCGGTGCAGCAGTTGCTTCCGGTTTAGGACAGGTATTTTCTGTTATAGTTCTTCTTCTACATTTTGTTAAGAAAAAAGGGCAACTTCGCATTAAAGCTTTTAAAATTGATATTTCTCTTATCAAAAAAATATGCAAGCGAGGGGTGCCAGAAGCAATTTCACAGCTTACGACACCAGTTACTGCACTTTGCTATAATCTTATGTTGGCAAGTTTAATCGGGGATATAGGAGTATCTACATTTAGTGTTTTAAGTTTTATTTATTCGCTTGCAAATGCTGTCCTATCTGGTGTGGCTCAAGGCTTACAACCGCTTTGGGGAAATTGTTATGGGAAACGTGATACAAACGAAATGAATTGGTTTTTCCGTTGTGGGATAATTGTTAACTTGATTTTATCCATTTTTATTTATGGTATATTGTTTTTCTTTGATGAATCAGTTATTTGTATTTTTAATAAAGATAGCAACCTTGTACAAACTGCGACTATAGCGTTACCAATGTTCAGTTTGTCATTCATTCCTATGGCACTGAATCTCATTTATACAGATTTTATGTTTTCAACAAAGAGGACAACACAAGCAAATGTGATAGCAATAAGCAGGGGTATTGTTATTAAATCAATTTCCATCTTTTGTATGCCTATTCTATTTGGAAATAATGCTATTTGGATTGCCCCACTTTTTGCAGAACTTATTACACTTATTTTAGCAGTAGGATTGAACAAAACAACAAAGTTAATCTATAAATAATCCAAAATCTGTTTTCTAAATATAAAAAACTTGGAGAAAAGAGGGGATTTTTATGACTTGCACCGAAGAATATAAGGAGCATATCGAATATACATTTAACGCCTTTTGCAGAGTGGTCATATACTATGCGGCTATCAACGCATGGCGTGACAGGGACAAGCGGCGGCAAAGGGAAATATCTTTTGAATACCTTACAGAAGAAAAGTTTTACCCGTTCAGTACATCAGATAAATATTTTATAGACCCTTGTGAGCAATACCCTGTTACGATATGCGGTCAGGGGGTTATCCTCACAAATGGGGAGCTTGCCGCCGCCCTGTCCTCTCTGCCGGAGAAAAAGAGGGAAATTATCTACCTTTACTTTTTCAGGCGTTACACACAACAGGAAATCGGGGAGATATACGGACGCTGTCGGAGTACGGCGTGGCATCACATACACAGTGCCTTGCAAATGCTGCATGAAGAAATGGAGGTGCTTTTGAATGAGGAATCCTAAACTTGTGCCGTATGAAACCATTGTCAGAGCGACCAGCGGAGAGCCGGAAGCCGTGGACGAGATTTTGCAGCATTACGGCAAACGAATCCGGCTTGCTTCTCTTGAAAACGGACACGTCAACAAGGACACTGAGGACAACATAAAACGACGGCTTATCGCTGCTCTGTTCCAGTTCCACTTTGATGAACAGCCTTACAAAAAAACTGAATAACCACCGCCCATCACAGCGGCACACCAAGACAGGAAATCAAGAAAAGGTTTCCTGTTTTTTTGCGTTTATTTTCGGCGTTTTGAAAAAATCACAGTATTGCCCCACGAAAAGGGAAACATGACACGCTCTTTGTTTGGCAGTTTTCAGATTTTGGTGGTGTGGGGAATGAAAGGAAAATGAAGAAATTTCTGAAAATCCCCGCCTATCCGGGCTTGTGTGGTGTTGTAAGGAATGAGGGGAAATTTTCGCAAATCAACGTCCATTTTGCCTTTTGCTGGTTTGTAAGTATTGGGGAGAGAAATTTTCCGCAGCTTTGGCAAAATCTCTCCGTGTGGCACTAAAGGTATTGAGAGGGAAATTTTCGCCGGAACGCAACAAACCAGCCGCCAATAGCCGGATAGTAAGCGAACAGACCACACAGCGCAGTTTCTTAGAGCAAGATTCTACCACAGTACCAAATTTCGCTAATCGCTCATTTTGTCCTATGGGAATCTTGTTGGGGTTGCCACCCCAAGCCCGCCTTTTGGCGGCTTACGCCGCTTATGATTACCGCCGCTTTTGCGGCAAGTGAAAGGAGGTTCACAGCCATGAAAAGATACAACACACCCCACCGCCACCGGGTAATCAAGACACGCTTGACCGAAGAAGAATTTGCCGAGTTTTCCGAGCGTGTCACCCTCTGCAAAATGAGCCAAGCCGAATTTATCCGGCAAGCCCTTATCAAGTCAAGCATACGCCCCGTCATTACCGTTTCCCCGGTCAATGATAAATTACTCTCTGCCGTTGGGAAACTCACAGCCGAGTATGGGAAGATAGGCGGCAACTTAAACCAGATTGCCCGCTGTCTGAACGAG
>NZ_QWKI01000062.1 GCF_009911645.1 Pseudoflavonifractor sp. 60 | reverse complement strand
TGAAGTTTGAAGTCTTGCAGAAAGTAGGTGAAGCCGTTGGCAACATTCAAACATATCAGCTCTAAAAATGCCGATTATGGGGCGGCTGAACAGTACCTAACCTTTGAGCATGACAAGTTTACCATGAAGCCCACACTGGATAAAAACGGGCAGATAGTTCCGAGGACAGGCTATCTCATTTCCTCTCTGAATTGCGGTGAGGAAGATTTTGCAATCGCCTGTATGCGTTCCAATCTGAAATACGGCAAGAACCAAAAGCGGGAGGACGTAAAGAGCCACCACTATATCATCAGCTTTGACCCCCGTGACGCACCAGACAACGGCTTGACCGTAGACCGGGCGCAACAGTTAGGCGAGCAGTTCTGTAAAGAGCATTTCCCCGGACACCAAGCCCTTGTCTGTACCCACCCGGACGGGCATAACCACAGCGGAAATATTCATGTGCATATCGTAATCAATTCCCTACGGATTGCGGAAGTGCCGCTGCTTCCCTACATGGAAAGACCAGCCGACACAAGGGAGGGCTGCAAGCACCGCTGTACGGACGCAGCTATGGAATATTTCAAAGCGGAAGTCATGGAGATGTGCCACCGGGAAAACCTCTATCAGATTGACTTGCTGAACGGGAGCAAGAATCGCATTACCGAGCGTGAGTATTGGGCGAAGCGGAAAGGACAAGCCGCACTGGATAAAGAGAACGCTTCCCAAGCCGCCGCAGGAGAGCCGACCAAGCAGACTAAGTTTGAAACCGACAAGGAGAAGCTACGGCAGACCATACGGAAAGCCCTTGCCGCCGCTGCCACCTTTGACGACTTTTCCTCTCTGCTGCTCCGGGAGGGTGTGACCGTCAAGGAGAGCCGGGGAAGATTGTCATATCTCACGCCGGACAGGACGAAGCCCATCACCGCCCGGAAACTGGGTGATGATTTTGACCGAGCCGCCATACTGGAAACACTCACCATAAACGCACAGAACGCCGCCAGAGCCGCCGAAACGCCCACACCCAAACAGGAATACCCCCGGAGCATAAAAGACCGCTTACAGCGTAACAAAGCCGCCATAAACGCCCCGAAACAAGACGGCGTACAGCGCATGGTAGACATAGCCGCCAAGAAAGCCGAGGGCAAGGGGAAAGGCTACGAGAAATGGGCGACCCTGCACAATCTGAAGCAAATGGCGGCGACCATGAGCATTTACGAGGAATCCGGCTTTTCTTCCCCGGAAGAACTGGAAGCCGCCCTTGCCGCCGCCAGTGCCGGACTGCATGAAGTAACCGGGAAACTGAAAACCGTGGAAAGCACCTTGCGGGAGAAAAAGGACTTGCAGAAACAGCTATTGGCGTATATCAAGACCAAGCCAGCCCGTGACGGACTGCGGGCGCAGAAAACCGAGAAAGCCCGGAGAGCCTACCGGGAGCAGCACGAAAGCGATTTTATCATAGCCGAATCTGCCGCCCGGTATTTCAAGGCACAAAGCATTACCAAACTGCCAGCTTCCAAGACCTTACAAACGGAGATTGAGCAGCTTACCAAAGAGAAAAACGCCCTTTACAACGAGTACCGGGAGAAGAAAGAGAACGTCCGGGAATTGCAGACCGTGAAAAGTAATCTTGACAAAATCTTGCACTGTGAGCCGGAACGGGGAAAGGGGCGGAAAAATGAACGGTAAACGCCCCTACATGGACTACCCACAGTACAGAGCCGCCCGCCGCCTTGTGCATGAGTGCTGTAACTATGATAACGGCAACTGTATTGTGCTGGATAACGGCGAGCCTTGCGTATGCGTCCAGAGTATCAGCTATTCCCTTTTATGCCGCTGGTTCATTACCGCCGTTCTGCCGCTGGACGGGAAACTGGAAGCCGCCCTACTC
>NZ_QWKI01000061.1 GCF_009911645.1 Pseudoflavonifractor sp. 60 | reverse complement strand
CGGGCAGACAGGAAACGCTGTACCGAGTGCGGCGGGTATTTTCTCCCCAAGTCAAACCGGGGGAAATACTGCCCGGAGTGCGCCGGACGCATGAAAAGAATCCGAGCCGCACAGCGCAAGCGGAAACAGAGGGATAAATGTCACGCTTTAGGATATTCCAGACCCCCGTAAATCAAGGCTTTTTTGACCGCCCTCAAAGGGTAGCTGATACATTTATCCTTTACCCCCGAAAACAGCGTTTTAACTGCGTAACAGGAAGCCACAGACAGGAGGTGAGAACCATAACCAATTACATCACAGCCGACACCATATTGCCCCGTTTTCTGCCCTATCCCTATTTTCTGCTGAAAATGGACTTGTCGCATACCGCAAGGCTGCTCTATGGGCTGCTTCTTGACCGTTCCACCCTCTCACAGAAGAACGGCTGGCAGGACAGCGAGGGCAGGACGTATATTGTCTACCCCGTTTCGGAGATAACGGAAATGCTGGATAAAGGCAGCACCGCCATAAAAAGCGCACTGAACGAGCTGGACGCTGCCGGGCTTCTGGTGAGGGAACGCCGGGGCTTCTCCGCACCGAACCGCCTTTATATAAAAATACCGCAAATGCCAGTGGTACAGTTTTCCGACCATATGACA
>NZ_QWKI01000060.1 GCF_009911645.1 Pseudoflavonifractor sp. 60 | reverse complement strand
AAAGCGACCCTCATAAGGACGGAAAACCGACCTTTGCGTTGGACGGAAAACCGACCCCTAACCAACTTACTATAAACCAACTAAAAGAGAACCAACGAAAAGGAGTGAGTGGGGAGCAGCCCGCACCCTTTGGCAGATATAAAAACCTTTTCCTCTCCGAATCCGAGTATGCGGAGCTGAAAGGGGAATACCCGGACAGGCTGGAACGGTTCATTGAGGAATTAAGCGAGTACATAGCCGCCTACGGGAAAGTGTACGCCAACCATGCCGCCGCTGTCCGTATGTGGGCAAAACGTGACAGGAAAGGCACAGGAAAGAAAGGAATCCCCGATTATTCCTACAAAGAGGGCGAGAGCCTTTGACCGCATAGACACAACGCCCCGTAAACAGGGCGTAAAAGACCATGAACAAGGAGGACGATTTTATGAGTGATTACGATAACGCCATTTTCCGGCTTGCCACGGCACAGGAAGCAGAGCCGGAGGACTACACCGGGGAGGACGGGCTTTTATATTACGGGAGCTGCCGCCAGCCCAAAGAAGCCTACTTCCCGGAGGGCAAGACCTTTTTCGGGCGTGACCGACACCCCAAAGAATGTGACTGCCAGAGAAAACGCCGGGAAACGCTGGAAGCCAGCCACCGGGAATACAAGCACCGGGAGGAAGTGGAACGGCTGAAAAGAATCGGCTTTACCGACCCGGCTATGAGAGAATGGACGTTTGAGAACGACAATGGCAAATGCCCCCAAATGCACAAAGCCCATGCCTATGTGGAGTGTTGGGAGGAAATGAAAACCACAAATATCGGCTACCTGTTATGGGGCATGGCAGGCACAGGGAAAAGCTATTTTGCCGGGTGTATCGCCAACGCCCTCATGGAGAAAGAGA
>NZ_QWKI01000059.1 GCF_009911645.1 Pseudoflavonifractor sp. 60 | reverse complement strand
CCACGCCCGGATATATGACCGCCTTACGGAAATGTGTACCCCCGTCCGCATTACCGGGGAGAATTTCAGAAAAGCCAAAGCACGGGAGAAAATGGAACACCTTAAAAAGCTGCTGAACGGAAAGGAGATTTGCCTATGACCGACACGCCCAAGAGAAGCACCGCCACCACCGCCCGCCGCCCGGATTGCGTGACAGAAGTACGCCGGGGGAACACCGTCCTTGTGGTTTCCGGCTATTTCAAACAAGGCACTACCGCCACCGCCACCGACAAGATGATGAAAGTGCTGGAAGCAGAAAGCGCAGCCGGGCACAAGCCGCCTTTTACCGCATAAACCGGGCATGAGAAAGCGGTCATGCCAGGGAGCGTGACCGCTGGAATAGGGGATTTATAATTGTGGTTCACAATCTTTCAAGAAAAAGCGCAATGACATAACGGTAACTGCTATTTTGAATTTGATTTCCTCAGATACTTTTTTGGGCGGGTTTGATAAAAGTCTTTCAATGTCTTTTGTTTCCACACCAGCCATAGCAGCAACCGTTTTCTTAGACAAGCCATGATGTGAAAGAAGCACTTGTAAAAATGCGGTTAATTTCAAATCCTTGTCCTCTGTTGCGCTTGCATAAAGGAACGAGATTTTGTTAAACAGCCTAAACCGATATGAGCAATCGTCCGGCAGAAAGTCAATGTTTCCATTCGACAAATCCTCTATGCTGTCCAGCGGTAATCCCAAATATTGGAAAAGCGTGTTTTTGTTAAAACCGTGTATGGTAATAAGTTCCTTTAACTGCTCTGTTACATTGTTTTTTTCGTCCATGTTGACCCTCTCTGTCTGTAAATTGGTTTTTGATTTTAGTAAAGTATAGCACATGAAGCCCCAATTTTCCACCACGCATTTATTGTGATAAACCTTGTTAAAAAAACGTGATATTTTTCGACATAAAGTAGCAAAAAGGACTGTACAGCAAGCCCCGCCCTATGGTATAATAA
>NZ_QWKI01000072.1 GCF_009911645.1 Pseudoflavonifractor sp. 60 | reverse complement strand
GTCATCCTGGCTCATTTTGCCGCCGGAGGGGGCAGGTGCCGGTGCGGGCTCCTGTGCGGGGGCGTTCATACCGGCCAACATTTTTTCAATGTCATCCTGGCTCATTTTACCGCCAGAGGGGGCGGGGACCGGTGCGGGCTCCTGTGCGGGGGCGTTCATACCAGCCAGCATTTTTTCAATGTCGTCCTGGCTCATTTTGCCGCCGGAGGAGGCGGGAGCAGGGGTGGGTGCCGAAGCGGGCTCCTGTGCGGGGGCGTTCATACCGGCCAACATTTTTTCAATGTCATCCTGGCTCATTTTGCCGCCGGAGGGGGCGGGGGCGGGGGCGGGGACCGGAGCGGGCTCCTGTGCGGGGGCGTTCATGCCGGCCAGCATTTTTTCGATGTCGTCCTGGCTCATTTTGCCGCCGGAGGGGGCGGGGGCGGGGGCGGGGACCGGAGCGGGCTCCTGTGCGGGGGCGTTCATGCCGGCCAGCATTTTTTCAATGTCATCCTGGCTCATTTTACCGCCGGAGGGGACAGGTGCCGGAGCGGGCTCCTGTGCAGGGGCGTTCATGCCGGCCAGCATTTTTTCGATATCGTCCTGGCTCATTTTGCCGCCGGAGGGGGCGGGGGCGGGTGCCGGAGCGGGCTCCTGTGCGGGGGCGTTCATACCGGCCAGCATTTTTTCAATGTCATCTTGGCTCATTTTACCGCCGGAGGGGGCGGGAGCAGGGGCAGGAGCCGGTGTGGGCGCCTCCGCAGCGGGAGCAGGGGCGGGCTGAGGTGCAGGGGCCTCCGCAGCGGGGGGCTCCTGGGTCAGTTCCTCCTCCAGGGCCTGCTGGATCTGCTGAGCCAGGCTGTCGTCGTTGGCCTGTGCTACCTCCAGGATGGGGGGCAGCAGAGGACGGCTGGCGGCGGGCTGGACGGTCTCCTCCTGAACAGGGGTCTCCTCCTCACTCTCGGCGGGGGCGGGGGCAGCTTCACCGGGGGCGGTGAGCAAATTCAAAACATGAGCGGTCTTATTGCCTTTGGCATTTTTTTTGGCGGCAGCTATGGCGGCCACTCTCCTTTCCAGTTGTTAAAATTGTTGTAGGCCCTTTGGTCAGCGGGCGGGGGCAGAGGGGAAGCCGTACTCCCGAACGACCTCGTTCAGAAGCAGGCGCAAATCCCGGGCCACCTTGGAATCCGGGGCGTAGCTGAGGACGCTCTCTCCGTGGGCGGGCGCCTCGGCTACTGCCACGCCGGAGCGGATGCGGGCCTGGAACACCTTGGTATCCAGCTGCTTGGCAATCTGCTCCGCCATTTCCAGCACCTCACGGTTCAGGGTAAAGCGCTGGTTGTACTTGTTGAGCAGAATGCCCAGGACCCGCAGGCGGGAGTTGTAGCACCGGCGGACGGTGTCGATGGTCTCACGGATCTGGGCCACCCCCAGCAGGCTGAGGATCTCGGGGGCCATGGGGATGATCAGTCCGTCGGCGGCCACGTAGGCGTTTACCGTCAGCACATTGAGGGCGGGCGGGGTGTCGATGATAATATAGTCGTAGTCCTCCGACACCTCTGCCAGGGCGGTTTTCAGCAGAAATTCCCGGCCGGGCCGGTTGAACTCCAGCTCGGCGGCGGACAGCAGGATGTTGGAGGGCAGGATATCGCCGCACTCTGAGGGGGTGATAACCTCCTGGATGGTGCGGGAACCCTTCAGCACATCATAGATGGTGGCGCAGTTTTCAATATCCAGGCCCAGGCAAAAGCCCAGACTGCCCTGGGGGTCCAGGTCGACTCCCAGCACGCGGGCACCCCGCTGGCGCAGACCGTCCATCAGGGAACTGGCTGTGGTGGTTTTGCCCACGCCGCCCTTCTGGTTGGTAACGGTAATGATAATGGACAAATGATCTCCCCCTATTGCTTCAAACCTCCGCCCCTCCGGTGGGAGAGGGGGCAGGCTTAAAAATCTTTCTCTGAGAACTATTAACTTAATCATACTACATGACGATAAAAAAGTACAGAGTCTTTTTGTTTCAAATTATAAGAAAAAACATTTCCAATACAGAGACAGGATGGAAGGAGCGATTATTGTGGCATCTCTCAGCGGAGTAAGCAGCAGCAATACCATGAGCAGCCTGATGAACAGCACCAACACAATCAGCGGTCTGGCCAGCGGCATGGATACCGAGGGCATGATCGAAAGCCTGGTGCAGAGCTATCAGACAAAGATCAACACCTTGAATCAGAAGATCACCAAGACCGAGTGGAAGCAGGACGCCTACCGCAGCATCATCAGCAAAATGGTGGCCTTCAGCACGAAATATACCTCCTACAGCTCGGCCACCAACCTGACCTCCCCCGCCTTTTTCAGCAGCGCTGTCAAGGTGGCCACCCAGGGCCTGTTCGCCGACCGGGTGGCGGCCAGCGGCAAGACCAACAGCGACATCTCTCTGGACCGGGTGACCCAGCTGGCCACCGCCGCCCAGTACCGCACCAGCAGCAACCTGAAATCGGGAGACGGGTGCAGCATTCAGGCCGATGCCGGCATCGACCTGCTCAAGGGCCAGACCGAGCTGGGCAAGCTCAGCGGCAGCCTGACCCTGACCTACGGCGCCAAGACGGTGAGCGTCAGCTTTGACGAGGTGGGGGACGTGAAGGCCCTGGAGGAGATCAAGGAGAAGGACCCCAGACTGAGTGAGGACGAGGCCTTGGCTCAGCTGATCCAGCAGAAGCTGAGCGGCCAGAAGATCACCCTAGCCAGCGGCGTGTCCTATGACGCCGACGAGCGGATTAAGGTGGAGGCGAAAGACGGCTCCATCACCTTTACGGACAGCTCCAATGCCGGCAACGCCGTCTATATCTCCGGCGCCAGCGGTAACGTGAAGGAGACCCTAGGCCTGGACCTGACCGACGTTGACAAAAATAAGCCCAATAAGATAACCCTGGACGACGAGATGCGCAAGGGGCTGACCTACAAGGAGAACAACACCACCTACCTGTCCAACAAGACCATGAATCTGAGTCTGGACGGCACCACCAAGCAGATCAACCTGCCCCGTATCCGCAACGGCATTCTGGTGGACGCCTACAGCAACCCCATGAAGGACGCCGATGGCAACGACATCTCAAAGCTGACCACGGAGAACTATGCCAAGGCGCTGAATGTGGCGGTGCAGAACGCATTTAAGGGCAACAAGATCAAGGTGACCAACGCCGACGAGACGGGGGATACCCTCCAGCTGCGCTTTGAGGTGCAGGAGGGCTCCGACCTGATTATCAACACCGACGTGGGCGAGACCCTGGGCATCGGCCGGAGCGCCACCAGCTATCTGAACACCAACAAGACCCTGGAGGACCTGCTGGGCAAGGAGGTTCTGTCCCAGCTGGAGCCCGCCCTGGTCCGGGACAAGAACGGCGCCTGGGTTCAGGACACCGACGAGAAGACCGGCGCGCCCAAGTACTCCTTTGTGATCAACGGCGTGGCGGTGGGCAACTACTCCAAGGACTCCACCCTGGCGGAGATTTTGGCGGATATCAACGGCAATTCCGAGGTGGGAGTGCGGGTGAGCTACTCCCAGACCACCAAGAACTTCCTCTTTACCTCCAAGGAGACCGGCCTGGAGAGCGATATCACCATCGGCGGCGGCCTGGCCTACGCCATGTTCGGCAAGGCGAGCAGCTTCCGCTTCAGCGCCAGCGAGAAGGTGGGCGACCTGCTGTCGTCGGACGCTGACTATGGCGAGAGCGGAGATAACGCCGTCATTCATGCCGGCAACTGGAATCTCCACCTGCGAATCGAGAAGGATGACAGCATCAACGACATCGTGGACAAGATGAACGCGATATTTCAGGATATCGAGAACCAGCTCCCCGGTGAGGGGAACTATGAGGCCAGGTTTGACGTCAAGACGGGGAGCTTTATAATCCGGGATAAGGGTACCGGCGAGGAAGTGAGCTCCTCCTCCGGCGAGGGCCTGGCAGAGGAGCTGCTGGCTGCCACAGCGGCCAGAGCCCAGCGCGCCGACCAGAATGCGGTGGATCTGGACAGCAGTGTGAAGAAGACCCTGGGCATGAAGGATGACAAGACGCTGACCGGCAAGAAATTCTCCATCAATGCCAACGGCAAAACGGTGGAGTTTACCTTTGACAAGGAGGACGTCAGCCTGGACGATGTCCTGAGTAAGATCGAGAGCGACCTGGGCAACGGGGCCAGGGCCTATTTCTCCGGCAAGGACGGCTCCTTGCAGATAGTGGACCGGAACGGCAAAGCCATGTCTGTGACCTACAACGACGGGGAGGACAACGTGGCCGAGCAGCTGGTGAACCAGGTCGGGGAGTCCATGGGCTACACCAAGGGCCAGGACGCCAAGTTTACCGTCACCGTCAACGGCGAGCAGAAGGAGATGGTCCGCAGCACCAACAGCGTGACCATCGACGGCATGACCATCACCATGAAGGACACCTTCGACGGCTACAAGGACGCTGAGGGCAACGACGCGGTCACCAGCACCGGCGGCCCCCGAAACTCCGTCACCTTTAAGAGCACCACCGACTCGGACAAGATCGTGGACGCCATCAAGTCCATGATTGAGGACTATAATGTCATGATGGCCGAGATCAAGTCGGCCTACTCCACCCTGCCCTACCAGAAGACCGACGGCACCTTTACCAACTACGAGCCCTTGACCGACGACGACCGGGCCGGCATGACCGAAAGCGCCATTGAGCGCTATGAGGAGAAAGCCAAGCAGGGCATCCTCTTCGGCGACCGGACCCTGTCAACCCTCTACGAAAAGATGCGCAACGCCTTCAACCTGGCCGGTGCGGACGGCGGTACCCTGCGGGCCATGGGCATCACCACCACCTTCTCCATCACCGACAGCAGCGAGGGCGTGGTTCTGGACGAGGATAAGCTGCGGGATATGCTGGAGAGTGACCCCGACCGGGTTGCCGACGTGTTTACCAAGACCAGCGGCGTGATGCAGACCATGAAGGCCCAGCTGGACAGCTACTCCAAGACCACCGGCGAGCCTAAGGGTATCCTCATCCAGCAGGCCGGCAGCCCCCTGAGCTCCCTGTCGCTGATGAACAACACATGGCAGAAGGAAATTGACAATATCAACACCCAGATTGGAAAGTGGCAGGATAAGCTGGTCAGTCAGGTGGAGCGGTACACCAGCCAGTTTACCCGCCTGGAGATGCTGATCAATCAGATGAACTCCCAGAGCTCCACTCTGGCGGGACTGATGGGCGGCTAATCAAATAACGCCGGAAAGGAACATCCAAACATGGACGCAAGAGGTTATCAGCAATATAAACAGCAGTCGATCAACTCCATGACCTCCGGGGAGCTGCTGTTGATGCTCTATGACGAGCTGGTCAAGCGCAGCACCCTGGCCTCCATTGCCCTGGACCGCAAGGAATGGACCGCTTTTGAGGAGGCCATCGACCGGTGCGTGGATATTGTCAACTATCTGGACGAGACCCTGGACCGCCAGTATCCCATCAGCCAGGACCTGGGCCGGATGTATGACTACTTTACCTATGAGCTGGGCCGGGTCAAGATCGGGCGGAACAAGAAGGAGCTGGAGCGCCTGCGCCCCATGCTGGCCGATATGCGGGATGCCTTCCGAACGGCGGAGAAGTCCAGCGGCAGTCAGGAGAGCCAGGCATGACCAAGGGTGATTGGCTGGATCTGAGTGTGCTGGAGCGGAAAAAGTACAACTGCCTGTCAGAGGTGATGGAGCTGAGCCGGCAGATGGGCGAGGCCCTGGACCGCAACGACGATGTATCTGTCCGGATGCTGCTGGCCCTGCGCCAAGACCCCATCCTCCAACTGGAGGAGCTGAAGCAGGCCATTGCGCGCAAGCGCGACGGTCTGGAACCGGAGGAGCAGGATCGGCTTTCCGCCCTGGCCGCCGGCGCTTCGCCGAAGGGGGAGAGCGAGGAGAGCTACACCAAACAGGCAGGCTCCGCCCGCCGGCTGCTGGAGCGGGTGGTGGAGCTGGACCGCCGTCTCAGCATACGGCTGGGCGGAAAGAACTCCTTTTACAGCAAGACGGAGACAAAACCGTAAAAATTAGCATTTTCACTCATTCTATTTAGAAAATGACACAAAAAAGCGGCCCAACGAGGGCGCCGGCGCCTACAGTTGTCTGGTGTAGGCGGCTGCGCCCTCAGGGGGGCCGTTGCTGTACGCTTATAGCTGAGTCAAGGGATACACCGTCAGAAGAGAGGCTGGGACAGCAGCCACAGGGGTGCGCCGTTGTCCCGGGCGGCAGAGAGCTCATCTAAAATCAGGTCCAGATCCCAGGTGGTCAGGCTGCGTTCCGGACTGGCTGGATCGGCCACCAGAATGCTGCCGTCCAAGGTGACCCCCCGCAGGAGGATGAAGTGCCCGCGGTTGGTGAAGTGACCCCGGCCCATCAGCGCCACGATCAGCTTTCCGCTGGACAGAGCGTGGGAGATGGTGTCCTCGTCTACACTGTCCAGGGAAAGGGAGGTACACTCCAAACCGAAGTCCTCCGCCACACCGTAGACGATGGAGCGGTAGGAGCCCCGCCCCTTGGCCCAATAGCCCTCCTCTACACAGTGCTGGGCCATCTGAGCCGGGTCGATGATGGAATCAGTGAGGGAAGAGACCGCCATCGCCATTGCGGTGGGGCCGCAGCCGTAGCCGCCAATGGGGTCGGAGCCATAGGGCTCATCCGCCCAGCGGGAGGCGGTCTGGTTGTAGTAGACGATCTCCAGGGCCCCGCCGGTGAGGTACTCCTGCCCCCGGCGGGAGGCCAATGAGGTGATGGAGAAGCTGGCTCGGGCGCGGGGAGGCGGCTCGATCTCTTGGTTGTCCACCAGTTGGATATCCTCCTCCGGCTCCTCCTGGGCGTGCTCCTCCAGCTCCTGGAGGGCGGCCTTGATCTGACTGGCGGCGCGATGTACCGTGGCCTGGGTGTGCTGGCTCATGGATTCCCAGGCGGTCTGCCCGGTTTCGGACAGAAACTGGACGGCGGAGCGGACAGGTGCGGTGATCTGCTCATAGAGCTCCGGCGCCTGATAGGAGCAAACAATAAGCTCCACAGCCCCGATACAGACCAGGGCCAGCACCAGCGCCAGCAGGATGGCTCCCCTGAGGGAGAGCGGTTCTCTAAATTTTTTCACGATAGCCCCCAAAAAAATGAAAATAACTCTTTTCAATTGCGCAGAAAAAGTTTATACTGATTATACTACAAGCTGCGCGATTTGGAAACTATAAATTTATGGCGGCGTTCCGCGTCCGTCATAGAACGCGAGGAGCCCTTAGCAATGCCGGAAATTCGCCTGGAAAATGCCTCAAAACTCTATAAATCAGAGGATAAGCGGGATAAACGCAAGCACTATGCGGTCAGAGACCTGAACTTACGGGTCGAGCAGGGGGAATTTGTCTTCCTGATTGGCAGCAGCGGTGCAGGTAAAAGCACCATGCTCAAGCTGTTGGGCGGGGAAATCCAGCCGGACGAGGGCGGGGTGTTTGTGGGCGACGTGAATATCGCCCGCTACTTTGGCCCCTGGAAATCCCGGCTGGCCCGGACCTTTGGCATCGTCAGCCAGGAACCCAGACTGATCCGCAAGCGGACGGTGATGGAAAACCTGATGGTGGCCGCCCGCGCCAGCGGACTTCAGCGCAAAAGCCGCGCGGCGGCGGAGAAGGCGCTGGGTCTGGTGGGCCTGCCCAATGTGGAGGACTGCTTCCCCGCACAGCTGTCCATTGGAGAGGCCAGGCGGGTGGAGCTGGCTCGGGCTCTGCTCAGCAGTCCTCCCATCCTGCTGCTGGATGAGCTGACCGCGAACCTGGATGACGACACCATTTGGGATATCATCCACCTGCTCAATGAGCTGAATACCCGAGGAACCACCATTATTATGGCGACCCACGCCAGCCAGTACGTAAATATTATGCGCCGGCGGGTTGTAACCCTGGTAGATGGGAAACTGCTTGGCGACGTCAAAAACGGGAAATATGGAGATATTGTATAATTTATTATTTTGTAACGGGATAAGGCGGTGGAAACGGTGAAATGTCTATGTGGAGCGGTCCGCACTCCCAATCAGCGCGGACACCCAGGCACAGCGTAGGCTGCAGAAGTGTGTTTGACCATGTAGAACGTCCGATGCCGGATTCGCACTGGCGACGGAGAAAAATAGGAGGAAGCTACATATGAATTTTAGGAATATGTCTATTAGAAAGAGCCTGATTATCGGGTTTGGCACCACGATCCTGGTCTCTGTGGCCATCATTATCGCGTCACTGATTATGATGAACATGCAGAAGAGTGCCTATTCTGATATCATTGACAAGTATGTTGGGGCCAATGAGTTGACCTCTGAGTGCCGCATTGATTACAACATCGCCGCCCGCAGCCTGCGTGACGCGGTCCTCTCCGGGGACTTGAGCAACCTGGATACCGCCACCAGCAAGATAGATCAGCTGTCTGACGCCCTGAAGCGGCTGAACGACAGCTACCCCCTGAGCGACAAAACCGAGCTGAACAATTTTGTCAACACGGTGGAGGAGTGGGAAGTTGAGGCGAATAAGATCTGCAATACCGCCCGTACAGACCGGGAAGCTGCGGTTCCCATGATTACCAATAGCTGCTCCCCCAAGCTGGTGGCTGCCGCCTCCGCCGGCGACGCCCTGGCCAGTAAGTTGCAGACGGAGCAGGATAAGATCATTGCCCAGCAGAATCTGACCTCCAATATTGGCCTGATTGTGATTGTGGGCGTGATGGTGGTGGCCACTCTGGTGGTGTTGATGATGGCCACTAAGATTATCCGCAGCATTGTAGAGCCCAGCAATCAGGTGCGCAACGCACTGGTGGGCTTCAGCCAGGGCAATCTGTCCATCCCTGTGGACTACACCGGCAGAAACGAGCTGGGCGAGATGTGCGACGCTCTGCGCACCAGCCAGAATGTTCTGGGCGAGGTCATTGGCGACACCTGCCACCTGTTGGAGGAGATGGGTGCGGGCAACTTCAATGTGCGCACCAAGGATGAGAAGCTGTATGTGGGCTCCCTCAGCCAGATCCTGGCCTCCGTGCGTGTCATTAACCGCAGCATGAGCGACGATCTGACCCAGGTCAGCCAGAGTTCCGACCAGGTGGCCGCCGGCGCCGACCAGGTGTCCAGCAGCGCTCAGGCCCTAGCCCAGGGCGCCACGCAGCAAGCCAGCTCTGTTGAAGAGCTGTCCGCCACCATTGCCGATATCTCCGAGAACGCCAAGCGCACCGCCGCCTCCGCCGAGCAGGCCGGTCAGTCCGTCCACGAGGTGGGCAGCCAGGTTTCTACCAGCGTGGAGTATGTCAAGCAGCTGAATATGGCTATGGACAACATCTCCAGCTCCTCTCAGGAGATCAGCAAGATCATTGCTACCATTGAGAATATCGCTTTCCAGACCAATATCCTGGCTCTGAACGCCGCCGTAGAGGCCGCCCGCGCCGGTTCCGCCGGTAAGGGCTTCGCTGTGGTGGCCGATGAGGTGCGCAATCTGGCCTCTAAGTCGGACGAGGCGGCCAAGGCGACCAAGGACCTGATCGAGAGCTCTGTGACCGCCGTCCGGGATGGTACCGAGGCAGTGGGCAAGGTGACCCAGTCCCTGGAGCGGACCAACGAGCTGGCCAGCGGTGTGAGCACGATGGTGGAGACTGTTGTGAAGGCTGTGGAGAGCCAGACCCAGGCCATTATGCAGGTTACCGAGGGCATCGATCAGATTTCTGCCGTGGTCCAGACAAACTCCGCCACCAGCGAGGAGTCTGCCGCCGCCAGCGAGGAGCTGTCCAGCCAGGCAACCCTGATGAAGGAACTGCTGTCCCGCTTCAAGCTGCGCCAGGACTTTGGCTACAGCCCCAGGCCCCAGCAGCAGTCTACTTACACCGCCCCCGCCGCCTCCTCTCCCTGGGATGATGACGATGGTGGGGACTATGTCGGCGGTGGATCCGACAATCCCTTCAGCGGCGCCAAGTATTAAGAAGGCAATCGTAAGACAGATGCGCTGAAGCTGCGATCTGTGAGAATATGGCGTCCTGTTATGGGACGCCATATTCTCCGTTGCGCTGAAAGCGCTGGAATAGGATGAACTGCGGCGAATTGGAGCCAGGGAAAGAGGTGGAGCGGATGGCCAAAAGAAGTGGTCAGGATAAAGATTTGTTTTTTGCGCTGGACATTGGTACCCGAAGCATCATTGGCGTTGTGGGCCGGGTAGAGGACGAGCGCTTTCAGGTATTGGCCATTGAAAAGGAGGAGCACGGGAAGCGGGCCATGTTGGACGGCCAGATCGAGGACATCGGTCAGGTGGCCAAGGTGGCCAGACGTGTAACGGACCGGTTGGAGGAACGGCTGGATTGCACCCTGGAACGGGTGTGCGTGGCCGCCGCTGGTCGTGCCCTGCGCACGGAAAAGGGCAGCTACACACTGGAATTTCCCGAGGTCACTCATGTTACCAACGACAGCATTGGCCGCCTGGAGAGCGGCGCGGTGGCCGCAGCGGAGGCTGCGCTGGGACTGGGTCCGGACGGCCGCCGCCGGTTCTATCTGGTGGGCTATACCGTCTCCAGCTATCAGCTTGACCACTACCCCATGACAACCCTGCGAGGCCACAATGGCCAGTTGCTGGAGGCGGAGGTAGTGGCCACATTCCTGCCTGGGGAGGTGGTGGAGAGCCTGTATTCCGTGATGGAGGCCGCCGGACTGGAGGTGGCCAGCCTGACTCTGGAGCCCATCGCCGCCCTGAACGCCGCCATTCCTGCTGACCTGCGGCTGCTGAACCTGGTATTGGCGGATATTGGAGCAGGTACCTCGGATATTGCCGTCTGCCGGGATGGCGCCGTGGTGGGCTACACTATGGCCACCATTGCCGGGGACGAGATCACAGAGGAAATTATGCGCCGCTACCTGGTTCCATTTGCCACGGCGGAACGGATGAAGACGCAGCTGCATGAGGCTAATGTCAAGTACCGGGATGTATTGGGCATGGAGCACAGCGTCACTGGAATGCAGCTGCGGGAGACCATCCAGCAGGCGGCTCAGAATCTGGCCCAGGAGATCAGCCAACGGGTTGTGGCCCTCAACGGCGCGCCTCCCTCTGCTCTGTTTCTGGCAGGGGGCGGCAGTAAGCTGGAGGGCCTGCGGGAGCTGGTGGCAGAGGCCCTGGAAATGGATGAAAACCGGGTCGCCCTGGCGGGAAACAACTATGAGATCACCGCCTTTTCCGACGAATACGACCTCAACGACCCGGAGCTGGCTACCCCCCTGGGGATTGCCGTCTCCGCCGGTCTGGGCCTAATCAGCGACAGCTATCGTATCATGCTCAACGGAAAGCCCGCCAAGCTGTTCCGCAGCGGGTCGCTGACGGTGCTGGAGCTGCTGATGATGAACGGGTACTCCTCCCCCGATCTGCTGGGCCGGACAGGGAAGAACCTGAGCGTCACAGTAAACGGACAGCGGATGCTCTTCCGGGGCGAACCGGCAACCCCCTGCACTCTTACGCTGAATGGGGAAGAGATTGCCCCGTCGGCCCTGGTCTACGCCGGGGACAATATTCAGTTTACACCTGCGGTGCCGGGTGCGCCTGCGCAGCGGACTGTAAAGGAGCTGCTGGGGGCGGACTTTGTGGGAGGCGTTACGGTCAATGGCCGGATGGCCGATTTGGATACCCGCTTGAACACCGGAGACCAAGTTGTCACATCCGATCATCCGATTCAGTCTGCCCCTCCTGCCCCCCCGCCGCCCAAGCAGGAGACCCAGGAGCGGCAGCGGCCTGTACGGCCGGAGTCGGTGCCGGTGACTTCGCCGCCCCTGCCGCGGATGGCGATACGTCCAGCCGAGAGACCCAGGCAGGAGCCTGTCCGTCCAGCGGAACAGCCCAAGGCGGCCCCGCCGGCAGGCAAACCGCTGACGGTTGTACTCAACGGCAGGATGCTGGCGCTGCCCGGCAAGGCGGAGGGCGGACCTTACTATGTGATGGACCTTCTGGATCACTCTGGAGTTGACTTTGAGCATCTGGATCGGGGTGTGGAGTTGAAGGTAAATGGAGCCGAATGTGCCTTTACCCAGGAGCTTCGGTCTCAGGATGATGTGGTCATCCGCTATTTGGAACAATAACGGGGTGAATTATCATGGCAAGGAAAAAGAAAGAAAAGAAAAAGGCCGTCGAGGGCGAGGAGCTCCAGGAGGGGAAGAAGAAGGGCAAAAAGAAGCTGCTGCTGATTCCCGTGGCGCTGATTGTAATTGCCGCAGTGGCAGCAGCAGCGGTCCTGGTGGTCCTTCCAAAATTCGGCATCAATTTGCTGCCCAGCAGCGAACCGGGGCCGGGAGAAGAGGAGGCGCCCAAGAGCCTGGAAACCTTTATCGCTGGCGAGCCCATTACCAATGAGGACGGCGAGGAGATCCAGGACGCCACCATCTCTCTGGATACCCTTCTGGAGGAGGGCGAGGGCACACTGATTGCCGTCCGGAAGCCGGGGGAGATTAAAAAGGGCGAACCCGCCGCGTCCTCCTCTTCCTCTGCTTCCAGCTCCGCAGCAGAGCCTGAAGTGGAGCAGTATACCTACATCTACGATGTGGCTGCCCCCGCCGCCATAGTGGACCGCTATCTGGATGCGGTATTGGGCGGTGAGGAAAAGTTTGTCCTAGTGGACGATACCTACCTGCATCTGGAGGAGCGCCCGGTACTGGAGGATACCGTGGGCACGGTAACCATTGCCCGGAAGTCGGTTCAGGATGGCCGCCTCTTCCAAATCGTCATCGGCTGGTCAGAGGCCAGCAGCCTGGTGTTCCGCACCTCCGCCCCAGAGGGGTCCATCCATGAGCCGGAGAAGGAGTCAGGCGTGGGTCTGGGCTCCCAGGTGGTGGAGACGGTCCCCCTGACAACCCAGATTGAAACCATCCGCAGTATGTCCCCGGCCCAGTTTGGACTGGAGGGGGACTCCATGGACGGCTATGAGATCTACCCGGTGGAGGGCTTTGTCAAAGTGGACGGCCTGGACTGCCGCCGCTTCAACATCTATGTGAGCCGGGGCCCTGACGGGGACCACTACCCTGACCTGGAGGCCATTGTGCTCCTCAGCTCCGACCAGAAGCACGTCTACCGCCTGGACCCGGAGAGCAACGCGGTAACTGAGTTGCGGTGAGTTTTTGGGGCGGAGCCGTTAAGAAAGAGCTTTTTTCGGTCGATAGTCTTAAATGGGAACAAAACCCAAAATTCAGTGAAGGGAGGGGACGTTTATGGATGGTGTGATGGGAATGCAGATGGCCCAGCTCCAGACCAACTATACCTACGCCCTGATGAAGATGTCCATGCAGGATCAGGCCAGTGAGGCACAGGCGATGATCGACATGATGTCTGAAGTGCCTGTTGCCCAGGCGGCTCCCGCTCAGTACAGCTTTGACGTGTGGGCCTGAGCGGCAAAATCGTTCCAACCCGAAAAACAGTGTGAGCCTTAGTTTTACGTTGATAAGGAAGTATTCACAACAACTTATCATCAACGCTGACAAACAGGGTGCAAGCAAAAGCAGAGAATATATCACTTTCATTAGTGGTCGGTTCTCTGCTTTTCTGTTACGCAATAGAACACCGTTTTTGAGAGCAGACATATAAAACCCTTACCCCGCCACTTCAATACCCGCAAAGCCACATAAATCAAGGACAAAATAACCCCTACTGCGTAACAATCCCCATAATAGATTGAGGGCGAAAGCAGTCTGCTGATTTCGCCCTCTTGACTATCCACAAGCAAAGGCGGGAAAAGCTGTCAAGGGCGCGTAGCGCGAAGTCTACCCTTGACAGCTTTTCCTGTCTTTGCTACCTACTATCGGTCGAAGCGGAATTTCAATATGGCTTCAATCAGTTTTGCCTTTAATCTGTCCTGCGTATCGTCATTGATATGCCCTTTATACATAGACAGATATTTGATGTATGCGGTATAGTGCCGCAATACTGCGTCTACCGCTTCTGGCTCTCCGGCAACGGCTTTTTCGATTACCTCAAAAGGTATCAGCTTTTTGTTCCTCATGTTTCAATTTCTCCCATTCTTTTCGTAACTGTTTCAGCGCAACATTTCTTCTGTGGTTTATCGTACTTCTGCAACGCCCGTACTGTCTGCCGATGGCTTCATCACGATAGCCAACGAAGTAATAAAGCAACAAAATTTCCCGCCTTAACTCCGGCAATTTTGATAATGCCGTTGCCAACCGTTCATCATCAACGATAACTTCCTTTCCCAACACAATAAATACAGTCGGCTTATCCTGTTTTTCAAAGTAGCTGTCCATAGCAGACGGTTCAAAATATCGTTCTGACATCAGATAGTCAAGGGATATTTCTCTTGCTTCTTTCCGCTTCAAATCCCGCCATGCGTTAATTGCTTCATGGCGCAGGACAATCTTGCAGAACGCATGGAAAGCATATTCGATATGTTCCATGAACTGTTCAGAATATCTCATTTTCTCTCACCCCCTTTCTTCCCAGTAGGGGGCTATTACAACAAATGCTCATACAGCATAAAGTGGCATAAGCATTTGAGTAATACGAGTTATCAAGACATACTAAATGATTTGACAGTTCATATTCATGGGTAGTATATCCCCTAAACGAACACTGCGTTTTTTTGACAGAAAATAGTTTGTCTGATTTTGCGGATATAAAAATAACACGACGGTACCTCCTGATACCGCCGCATTATTAGTCATGGTTTCTAAAAGTCCTCCGCTGTCCGTTTTGAAGAAACGGCGGCTTATGAGTATTACCAAAAAGAAAGAGCCGATAACCGCATTTTTAATCTGCGTGTTATCGGCTCTGCGTCTGTGCGTCTGGCTCTTTGATAACTGATATATTCATTTGTTGTACGTTAATAATGGTTTCGTGCTTGCATTTCGGGCAATATAGGGGAAAGTTTTTCAGTTCGGTATCACTCCGCATTTTTAACCTTGTTTTGCTTTGGCATATGGGGCATATTATCCATTCGGTATTCATGTTAAATACCCCAATCCCTGCTAATCATTTGCAGTTTTACCATATGTGGGTAAATCCTGCCGGTGTTCATCAGTTTTTCTGGCGTTCCCTGTTCCGCAACAGAACCATCTGAAAGCACAACCACTTTATCCGCGCCGCTTACGGTA
Source organism: Pseudoflavonifractor sp. 60 (assembly GCF_009911645.1). Lineage (GTDB taxonomy): Bacteria > Bacillota > Clostridia > Oscillospirales > Oscillospiraceae > Lawsonibacter. Next base: position 5,759 of record NZ_QWKI01000072.1, on the reverse strand, counting down.
CGCATACGGTGGGCGATAACAAGTACGGTCTTATCCTTTATCAGCCTTGATAAAGCAGCCTGTATCAATGTTTCGTTTTCCACATCAAGGCTTGCCGTTGCTTCATCAAGTAAGATGATAGGGGAATTTTTGAGGAAAGCGCGGGCGATTGAAATTCTCTGCCTTTCCCCGCCGGACAGTTCGCAGCCATTTTCACCAATCATACTGTGATACCCGTCCGGGAGCTTTGTCGCAAATTCTTCACAATTTGCCAGTCTTGCCGCTGCAATCACTTCTTCGTCGGTCGCGTCCTTTCTGCCTATTCTGATATTCTCCATAATTGTGTTGTTAAACAGCGTCACATCTTGAAATACGATAGAGTACAGCGACAGCAAGGTTTCCGGCTCTATTTTCGATATATCCATACCGCCGACAGTGATTTTCCCCTTGCTTATATCCCAGAACCGCGCGGCAAGACGTGATACCGTAGTTTTACCGCCGCCGGACGGTCCGACTAAGGCGGTAACTTCTCCCTGTTTTGCCGTAAAGGACACGTCTTTCAATACGGTTTCCCCGCTATTATAAGCAAATCCCACATGGTCGAACAAAATATCGTAACCTTTATTTGTTACTCTGTCTGTTCCTGTCTGAATAGGCTGGTCAAGAATTTCATTCATGCGGTTTATGTTCGTTTTGGTGGAGATTACCGCAGCAAGATTTTGCAATGCACCCTCAAGCGGGGCATATAGCCTTGAAGCCACAAGCAAAAACATAAAGAACAGCGGAATATCAATTTCCCCACGAATAAGCAGCGCAGAACCTACAAGCGCAACCGTAGCAATCCCAAACTTTAATATCAACGTTGAAGAAACAACAAAAAGTGCTGTCCCAAGTTCTGTTATAATGTGCCGCTTTTCCACATAGTCAATTTTTTTGTCAAGCCCTCTTAAATAGTTTTCTTCCGCATTGTTCGCCTTTAAGTCCTGCAAACTTTCGATACACTCCTGTACGCCGCTTTCAAGCGCGATATTTGCCGCTACGGATTTGCGGTTAAAATATTCCTGTATGCGGGCTGAAAAGAATGTGATTGTAAATGCAATCGGCAAAACCCAAACCGCCGCAAGAGCCATTCGCCAGTCGTAAGCGAAAAGGCAAACTGCAATCAGCGTTGTAGAAATAAGGGAGCCTGCCAATGCGGGTACATAATGGGAAAATGCCTGTTCAAGAGTAGCACAATCGCCCATAATCGAATTTGTCAAATCAGCAAGGTCTTTCTTGCCAAAAAAGGACAATGGGATTTTACGGAGCTGTTCTGCTAAGGATATACGCCTTACACCGCTTTCCACATAAGTCGCTAAGTAAGTGGCGTTATACTGAAACCATGTCACAATAAAAATGAAGCATAAGCAAACCAGAGCACCAACCGCGTAGAAGAGGGCGCGGCTTCCATTTATGCCCCCGTTCATGGTATCAATGACAAAGTAATAGAGCAGTCCGACGGGAAGCATAAAGGATATATCCTGTGCGACACAAGCAATACAGCCCTTCATCAAATCGACAGCCCCCTGTCTTGATAACGCAAAACGTCTTTGCAATGTCTTAATCATGCGTTTACCTCCTTTGCAATCTTCCATTCTGCCGCTTCGGAATAATTCTTCCACATTTTTGTAAATATGCCGTTTCGCTCTATCAGTCCGCTATGTGTGCCGCTTTCGACAATTTCACCGTCTTGCAGTACATAAATACAATCCGCGTCTGTGATTGACGACAGCCTGTGTGCAATCATAATGATGGTCTTTCCCTTTGAAAGAGCAGATAAAGCCTGCTGTACGCGCACCTCATTATCGGGGTCGGCAAACGCGGTTGCTTCATCAAGAATTAGGATAGGCGCATTTTTCAAAATTGCGCGGGCAATCGCTATTCTTTGCTGTTCGCCGCCGGACAGATACACGCCTTTTGTGCCGACAACCGTATCAATGCCATTCGGTAATTTTTCAATAATATCCAAGCACTGTGCAGCTTCCAGAGCATGGGCGATTTCTTCGCGTGTAGCGTTAGGTTTTGCCATACGCACATTTTCTAATATGGACGCTTTGATAAGGCGGCTGTTCTGAAATACAAAAGATACCTTATTCATCAATGTTTCTTTCGGAATGTCACGTATTTCGGTATTGCCTATCAGTACGCGCCCTTTTTGCGGGTCAAAAAATCTTGTGACAATATTTGCAAGTGTCGTCTTGCCGCCGCCGGACGCTCCTACCAATGCGACTGTCTGCCCCGGCTTTATGGAAAGAGATACATCATTGAGCGCGTTTTTTTCTCCGTCATAGCTGTAACTAACGTGTTCCAATGTAATTCCATTATTTTTAGGAATATTATTCACGCTGCTTTCAGATAATGGTTTTTCGTTCAGCACTTCATCAATCCTGTTGATTGCGTCGCCTACAATCATTGCGTCCTCGCTCATAAACATAATTTTTGTAAGCGTCGTACCGATAACAGGCGTAATCACAATATAGAAGATAAGGTTTAACAGAAGTTCATTTGTTACGCCGCCCCTTGTAAAGAGAATACCCCCGGCAATCAGAAACGCGAATACGCCGTTAATTGCTGTTGTATAGAACATCATAGGCAGACGCAGCCCCTTTGTATATGCAATTACCCATGTTTCGTAATTGTCTATCGCGTCTTTGAAGCGTTTGAAAGAAAAAATTGTCTGCCCGAAAGTCTTTACTACGGGTACGCCCCGCACATATTCAACAGCTTCATTTGACATATCAGCAAGCGCATTTTGATATTGTTCCATTCGCTTCTCCATGTCTTTCCCTGTCATTTTCATCATAATCAGAAAACCAAGCACAACGGGAACAAGGCTTAAAAGCCCTAACCGCCAGTCAAAGGCAAGCAACAGGAAAAGCAGCCCTATGGGGGTGGCAACCGCCCCTGCTTTGTCGGGGAGCCTGTGTGCAAGATATGTTTCCGTAGCGGCACTGGAAGTATTTACTATTCTCCGCAGCTTTCCACTTCCATACTTTTCCGTTACCCCAAGCGGCAAGGCTGTAATATGGCGCATAAGCTCTTTTCGGATATTTGCGGCAACCCGGAACGCGCTCATATGCGAACACATCAAGGCGGCTATGTAGACAACAATAGAGATAACCGCAAACAATACCGCAGACCAACCGTAGCTTGTAACATTCCCCGCCTGTGAGAAATTCGGGGAAACTTCCAGTATGTCGTGAATGATACGCCATATATACCAAAAAGGCACAAGAGCTAACAGCGCACTCATTACGGACAATACCCAAGAAAGATAGGTTAATATTCTGTGCCCTCCGGCATAGCCCATCAGTCTTGATAGATTAGACTGTTTTTTCATTGAAAAAAACCTCCTTGAAAATTTTTTATGATATGAGGACTAAATAACTGCCCTCGAATATCCTTATTTGATTAGTGGTGTCTTTATAAAGTTAGCCAAAACTAACCCTCGCGTCAAATATAATGGAAAGTGTAAACTTTCCATTATCAAATCTTATTATCACATTTATTTGTAATCGAGCCTGCTCGATTTATTATTGCCCCATAATTTTCATCCACCCGGCGGTATAGAAAGCTCTCATTTCTTTCAAATAGTGCTTTGCTTCTTCAAGCGGCATTTCATGTATAATCAGCTCAAAAAATGTGTTGAACATTCCCGTAATCAAAATATGCTCTAACCGTTCATCAATGGGCGGCGCTGGTCTGCCTAACTTTTCAAGAACTGCTAAATAATCATGTGTTCCTTTTGTTTCTATTTCCACCATTTCATCAATCAGCTTTGAAAAACGTGTTCCCTCCGAACAGCAAAGTATGAGCTTAAATTCATTCAAGTGTTCATAGGCGTACAAGAGCATTTCATACATATACACGCCGGAAGTAGAAGTAAGATTGTCGGGCTGTTCCTCTGGCGGTATTTCTGCAAATTCTTTCTGTGCCTTGCAAAAGAGTTCCAATAAGAAATTGTAGTGTTCGCCTACCAGTGCTTCAAATAAATCCTCCTTGCTGTTATAGTAGCCATAAAACGCGCCTGTCGTTACCCCCGCCGTTTTGACAATATTCCGCAGGGAAGCAGACTTATAGCCTTTTTCAAGAAATTCCTGCATGGCGGCTGAATGGATTAAATGTAGTGTTGTCTGCTCTGCTTCGCTCATTTTCTCACCTCCCTGTATATAACGGTGTTATATATCACTGTTATATGATACTGCAAATCAGAGAATTTGTCAATGGCACAAAAAAATTTTTGCTGATTTATTCTGTGGCATTGGCATTTCACAAACTTCCCCGTATTAAGAAACAAGGAAAACTTTTTGAAGAATTTCTCTCAAAACTCCGTCAAAACTGCCCTGTGTGGTGTTGTAGGTAGTGAGAGGAATTATCAGAGGGTTTGGGATTCTTCCCAACAAGCAAAATCTGTCCGGCAAGCCATAGCGCGGACGGGCAGATTTACGGAAATGGGTACCCGTTTCCTATGAATGGCTCCTATTAGGAACACTGTAATATCAAGGCTTTTCGGAGCCTGCAACCACAAAAAAATAAAATTAGAGCTATCACATTACGCAGAAAGCCGTCCGGGAAGAAAAAACGGGCGGCTTTTTTGCGTGGATAGCCGGGAGGGAGGCGAAAAAATAGTAACAAACTTTTAACACAAAATTTGTGCAACATTCACGAAAATAAAAAGGAGGTAACGAATGGCAGACGAAAAGCTGAACACGAGCCCGGAGGAAAATCCCCAGCCCAGCCTGTTCGATACGGGCCCGGCTGAGGCTCCCACGCCGGAGCCCCCGGCCCCGGAGAAAGCCCCCGAGCAGGCCGCCGGAGAACCACCCGCGCAGGATGCCCCCGCTGGGGCCCCCGGCGAGGTGAACGTATCCGCTGACCAGATTGAAAAGCTGATGGCGGAGCGCCGGGCGGCGGAACGTGCGGAGGTGGAGAAGAACGAGCCGCCCGAACCGGAACAGCCGCCCACCCCGGCCCCGGAGGAAAAGGCCCCCGCCAAAAAGGGAAAGGCCGCCGAGGAAAAAACGCCCACCCCGGAGGATAAGCCCAAGGGCAGGCGTGGCCGCAAGCCGAAGGAGGAAAAAGCGGAGCCCGGCAAGCCGGGAGGGACGGGGGCCCGCCGTGGCCGCCAGGCCAAGGCTGACAAGGCGGCCACGGACAAGCCCCCGTCCCCACCTCGAGACAAAATGTCCCAAAGCAAAGGGACAAAAGCCGCCACGGTAAAGGGCAAAGAAGAGGCCCCCGCCGCTCCCCAGCCTGCGCCGGAAGCGCCGCCCCAGCCCCGTGACGCGACCCGCGCCGAAAAGGAAGAGATTGTTTATCTCAACCTCTCGGAGCTGTTCCCGTTCAAAGACCATCCCTTTGGTGTCCGTGACGATGCGGAAATGAAAGGGCTTGTGGAGTCCGTCAAGGACAACGGCGTACACCAGCCCGCGCTGGTGCGTCCCCGGGAGGGCGGCGGCTATGAAATCATCGCGGGCCACCGCCGCCAGCGGGCCAGTGAGCTGGCCGGGTTTGCAAATATGCCTTGTATCGTCCGCAACATGACGGATGACGAGGCCATCCTTGCGATGACGGACGACAACCTGCGCCACCGGGAAAAGATTCTGCCGATGGAAAAGGCCCAGTCTCTGAAAATGCAGGTGGAGGCCATCAGCCACCAGGGGACGAAGATGGAGGGCGTGGCCGCCGGGGACGTGGGGAAACGCTCCACGGAAATCGTGGGGGAACGGAACGGCATGAAC
>NZ_QWKI01000071.1 GCF_009911645.1 Pseudoflavonifractor sp. 60 | reverse complement strand
TTCATCAAGCCCAAAAACCAGAGGTTTATCGCCGTTTCCATTGAGGGCGAGCAGGCATCCCCCTCGCTCTCCCAGGCCCAGGAGCTCCGCAAGCTGGATAAGGAGGGGAAACTGAACGGCGATGTGATTGACGGCATTTTGAGCCGTGAGAAAAAGGAGGTAGACAAGGTGATTATTTCCGCCGCTGAACTGAACAAGTATTTCGGCAAGGACACCACGCCCCGGGAGATGAAAGACCAGATTATGTCCCTGCTGGATGCGTGGAAAGAGAAACAGCCCCCGGAGCGCACCGCGCCGGAGAAAAAGACTGACCGGGAAAAGTAAGCCTTGAGACATTTTGTCCCAAGGCTTTTCTCTTTCCCGCGCCCCTCCCCCGCGTCCTGCATGGCGTTCTTTTAGAGAGGGGCTCTGGTGGTATATCCCCCGTCGCCGCCTGCTACTGG
>NZ_QWKI01000070.1 GCF_009911645.1 Pseudoflavonifractor sp. 60 | reverse complement strand
CCCTCCCGGCGCGGCGGGGGATATATCCTCCAGAGCCGCCCCCTTTCCCATGAATGGGAAAGGGCGGGGGGATAGGGCTGAACGACAACTATCAAAATATCGGAGGTAAACGACTATGAAACGACCCCTTGCTTACATCACCGCCGCTTGGTATGGCGGCGACACGGAAAACGCGGAGCTTGCCGCGCAGTACTGCCGGGCGGTTTACGATGCGGGCTTTGCCCCTATCTGCCCCGCGCTGTTTCTGCCCCTTTTCCTCAATGACGCGGTTCCCGAGGAACACAAGAGCAGCATCGACATTGGCCGTGACCTGCTCCGCCGCTCCCGGGTGCTGGTGGTGTGCGGGCATACCGTCACCGAGTCCATGAAGAACGACATTGCTGTGGCCCAGCGGCTGGGCATCACTGCCACCACCCTTGAGGGCATCCTGACCGTCAAGGGCCAGGGCCGCCGCTGACATGGCCGCA
>NZ_QWKI01000069.1 GCF_009911645.1 Pseudoflavonifractor sp. 60 | reverse complement strand
CGGGACATATCCATCAACGAGGGCGGCCACCTTGCCCCCGGCGGCTATATCGTCCAGACGGGCGATATTAAGGAAGTTTATCACGGGATAGAGGATATTCCCAAGGAGCACAAGGTTTTTGCCCTCCCCCGGCTCTCCATCCGGGAGCAGATGGCCGCCTACAAGGAAGTGATTGACCGTTCCTCTCTGGCGGCTGAACGCAAGCACCCGGAAACAAACCGGGACGAGCGGTGACTTCGAGACAAAATGTCCCAAAGGCCGGATGGCCTATCCCCCATGAAAGGAGGCGGTTCTGATTGATTGACGAGGATGTTTCCCGGCGCACTATCGCGCTATCCATGCGGACGGGAAAGCTGACGGCCCGGGTGCTGGCCTATGCGCTCCGGGCGGCTGGCCGGAAGATACAAAAGGAGCACCGGGCCCACCAGACGCCCCACGGCAGGCAGTCCGTGAAAAAGCTCATGGCCCACGGCGCGGCCACGAACAGTATCGAGCTCACCGGGGCCCCAAAAGAATTTGACCGGGTGGCCCGGAAGTGGAACGTGGATTATGCCTTTTACAAGGCCGGGCCGGACAAATATCTGCTGTTCTTCAAGTCCGGGCAGGCGGATGCAATCACAGCTTGTTTTGGGGAGTATTCCCGCCGGGTGCTGGATAAGGCAAAGACTGACCGCGTACCCATCCGGGAACAGCTCAGACGGGCCGCCGCCGAGATACTGCGCCAGCCCGCGCCCCAAAAGAAAGACCGCGTAAAGGAGGCCGCCCATGAGGACAGATAAGCTGAAAAAGTACCTTTTGCCGAACCTCCCCTATCTGTTCATCGCGTGGGCCTGCCTGAAAGTGGGGACGGCCTACCA
>NZ_QWKI01000068.1 GCF_009911645.1 Pseudoflavonifractor sp. 60 | reverse complement strand
GATTTGGCCCACAAGCTGGTGGGGATGGTGGCGGCCCTCGGCCCGGCCTTTGCCGACTTCGCGCCGGGGCTCAATCCTTTTGACTGGCTCACTGGCATCGCGGGGGCCGTGGCGATCCGGCTGATTATCTACCAGAAAAGCAAAAAAGCCCAAAAATACCGCCGGGATGAAGAATATGGTTCGGCCCGCTGGGGAACGGAAAAAGACATCAAGCCGTTCACCGACCCCAGGTTTGAGAACAACATCATTCTGACCGGGACGGAATTTCTCACCACCAACACCCGGCCCGCCGTCCCCGCCAACGCCCGGAACCTGAATTGCTGTGTTGTCGGTTCCTCCGGCTCCGGCAAGACCCGGTTCTGGCTTACCCCGCAATTACTCCAGGCCCATTCCTCCTATGTGGTGGTAGACCCAAAAGGCGGGGTGCTGGAGCAGGCGGGCTTTTTCCTGCAACGGAAAAAGGGATATAAAATCAAGGTTTTTAACAGCATTGATTTTTCCCGCTCCATGCACTACAACCCGTTAGCGTATATCCGCAACGAGGCCGATATTTTGAAATTCGTCAATACCTTAATCGCCAACACCAAAGGCGAGGGCAAGGAGGGCGACCCGTTCTGGACGAAATCAGAAACGCTTTTATACTGCGCCCTTATCGCCTATATCATCTTCGAGGGCCCGGACGAGGACAAGAACATGAACACGCTGGTAGACATGATTTCCGGCATGGAGGTCAAGGAGGACGATGACGATTTCATGAACGCGGTGGACTATATGTTCGCCGGGCTGGAAAAGCGCAAGCCGGACTGTTTCGCGGTCAAGCAGTACAAAAAGTACAAGCTGGCCAGCGGTGATTTATGCTCTAAGAGACTTGTTTATCCGATTTTTCGGTAAAGAAGTAGAGACTCTTAGAGCATTTTTCATTGAAGGAGGATTGTGCCAATGCTGAAAACCAAAATCACCCCATTGTACGAAAGATTAAGCCGTGACGATGAATTAAACGGGGACAGTTTTTCAATCCAGAATCAAAAATTTATGTTAGAGGACTATGCCCGCCGGAATGGTTTTCCTAATCCAACCCATTTTACTGATGACGGTATTTCTGGAACTCGTTTCGACAGACCCGGCTTCACCGCTATGATGGAGCAAGTCGAGGCGGGCAACGTGGAGGCAATCATTGTCAAGGACATGAGCCGCCTGGGACGTGACTATCTGAAAGTTGGTCAGGTAATGGAAATTCTCCGCCAGCGGGGAGTGCGGCTGATTGCCATTAACGACAATGTAGACACCGCCAAGGGGGACAGTGATATGACCCCGTTTCTGAACATCATGTATGAGTTTTATGCCCGTGATACCAGCAGGAAGATAAAATCCGTATTCAAGGCTAAAGGCATGAGCGGCAAGCACATGACCGGAACCGTCATTTACGGCTACCTGTGGGACGAGAAACGGGAAAACTGGATTGTGGATGAAGAAGCTGCCGCCATTGTCCGGCGCATCTTCGCTATGACCCTGGAAGGCTATGGCCCCTATCAGATAGCCACCCGGCTGGCCGCTGACAAAATCGAAATCCCTTCCGTCCACCTTGCCCGGTATGGCGAGGGCGTGAACCAGAATCGCGCTATCAAGGACATTTACGGCTGGGGATCGTCAACCATTGTCAACATTCTGAAAAAGCGAGAATACTTAGGCCATACGGTCAATTTCAAGACGCAAAAGCACTTCAAGGACAAGAAAAGTCACTATGTCGATGAAAGCGAGTGGACGATTTTCGAGAATACCCATGAGCCAATCATTACGCAGGAAATGTATGATAACGTCCAGCGCATCCGCGCCAATGTCCGCCGCTACCCTGACGGCTGGGGCGAGGCCGCACCGCTGACCGGGCTTCTCTATTGCGCCGACTGTGGCGGCAAGATGTATGTCCACCGGGTCAACAACGGCAAACGGGTTTCGCAGTACACTTGCTCCCAGTATAGCAAAGTCCCCGTGGGAACCCTCTGCCCCACCCAACACCGCATAGCGGAAAAGGTAGTCCTGTCCCTTGTCTCCGATACGCTCCACGCCATAGCCGACTACGCCAAGACTGACCGGGCTGCGTTCATCCGCACCGTCCAGGAGGCCCAAGTCAACCAGCAGGACAGCGACATCAAGAAGAAGCGGCGCAGGCTGGCGGCGGCACAGAAGCGGGCTGGAGAGTTAGAACGGCTGATGTGTAAGATTTACGAGGACAATGCCCTGGGCCGTCTGTCAGATGCCCGGTATGCCGCCCTGGACGCACAGTACGCCAAGGAGCAGGAGGCGCTTTCCAAGGAGATCACCGAGTTGGAGAAGTCCGTCAAAGGCTACGACCAGGGTAAGCGGTCTGCCGAGAAATTCATCGCCATGATTGACAAATACCAGAATTTTGACACCATGACCACGACCATGCTCAATGAGTTTGTCGAGAAAATCCTTGTCCATGAGCGTGACCAGAAGGGCCGTCAGGACACCGGGCAGGAGGTAGAAATCTACTTCAATTTCGTTGGAAAGTACATCCCGCCCACCTTGAAGGAGGCGGAGCCGACCCCGGAGGAATTGGAGGAACTTCGGAAGAAGAACGAGCGCCGGGAGCGGGCGCACCGGGCCTACCTTCAGCGCAAGGCCAGCGGAGCGCAGAAGCGGTATGAGGACAAAATCAAAGCGGCGAAAAAGGCTGAAATGGACGCGAAAAAGGACGCTATCCGGGCCGAGGATATGGCAAAGGGAATCTATACCCCCGTGGGCAAGCTGCCCCGGAAGGAACCGCAGAGGGCGGCACAGGCCAGTGCAGCAGTTTGAGAATGCGAAAGGAGATTGTCACTATGGAATTGACTTATACTCGTGTAGGAGATTATTATATCCCTAATCTGGTAGCGGACGAGCCGGAGTCGGTCAGGACGGTGGGCAAGTACGGCAGTCTGCGGCGTACTTACTTGAAGCAGCACAAGCATGACTTGTGGCGGGAGCTGGCAGGCAGTGGAAAACTCACCGCCCACCTGCTGGACATTGACGATACCGCCCAGGAGTGGATGGACAGGATGCTCCCGCAGATGATGGAGGCCGCTGGTGTGACCGAGGAATTGAAAGCCTCTGACCAGATGGCGTGGGTAGGGCTGATGAATAATTGCCGGGCCAGAGTGGAAGAAATCATTATGGCAGATTTGATTTATGTTTAGGGGGCGATTTGATGCTGACATTTGAGAAAGTGCTTGCAATTTTCGATGATTACCTTCAGCAAGACCCGCTCTATGAAGTTGTGTTCACTAAACACGGTTATGCGTTAATGGCTTGGGAACCTGCGCGGAGTACTTGGTATAGTGCGGAGCATATGGCCACGCCGGAGGTTTTGCTGGACAGCCTGCTGGACGCTTACGCAAGTTTTATGGAAGATCAGATAACCGACAATGAGCGGGATTTGACCGAACAGGAAACTGCGGAGATAAAACGTCAGTGTGATTTGCTCCGGGCAAAGTGCATGGGCCAATAGCGGCAGAGCGGGACAGGAGGGCGCGGTCAAGCGTCCTCCTGTCCGTTTGGTTGGGCCTGTTCAATCTGCACGATTTCTTTTGCTGTTGCGGTCACGATCCGCAGCCCGTTATCGTTTATACCATCCAGCAGAGCATCAAGCTGACGGCGCTGGGTATTCTTTCCTGTGGGCCGCTCTAAAAGGAATTGGTCAACCGATATGTTGTAGCGCAGCATTAACTCGAAAAAGATTTGCAGACTTGGGTGCTGGCCCTTGTTCTCAATGTTGGCAAGATAGCGCGGGGATAAGTACATCTCGTCACATACCTTTTTCCGGCTCTCTTTACGTTCCAGCCGCGCCGCTTTGATTGCCGCCCCAAAAGCCTTAAAGTCATATCGTGGTACTGGCCTTTTTGCCATATTCATATCACCCTGTTACATTCTACCGTTCCTCTTTTGCTTTGAATATGTCTATATAGTTCTATTGAGTAGCTAAAATAATTCATATTATTTGTGGACGTAAAAAAGGACTTGACAAAATCTACACTCCCGATTATAATTGAACATAAATTCAATATTGGAGGGCGCTATGGCACAGGTATTGAAAGACGAGATACGGGAGAAAATTCTTGCTGCGGCTTTAGATGAATTTTTTGATAGAGGGTACAAACTGGCTGCTATGCGTAATATTGCGGCCAAGGCGCAAATCCCTACCGGCCTTATCTATTCTTACTACAAGAACAAGGCTGATTTGTTTGATGCCATCCTCCGTCCTGTGCTGTATGATTGGGAGCGGGTATTGACCGCTGGCGAAGCAGACGAAAGCAAACACAGCAACACAGAAATCTATGGGTTAAGCAAGGCGGAAACAGAATGCTTGCTAAACCTCTTTGCCCATCGGAAAGAATTTATCATCCTGATCGACAAGAGCGGCGGCACAAAGTATGAATGCGAAAAGGAACGTTTTGTTCAAGATATAGAAGCGCATTTGTTGGAGCATCGGGACGACAACTCCGCCGACACAGTTTTCATCCACATTATTGCAAACAATTTTGTGGATGGCCTCATGCAGATCATGTATCACTACAAGGGAAAGGAATGGGCGATTATGATTTTACACAAATTATCCAAAATGTATTTGTCGGGGATCGGTCTTTAGACCGGTTCCTTTTTTTATTGAACAATAATGAACTATCGTTCAAAATTAAAGGAGGAACAGCCTATGATGGCTCAACTAATCAAGCTGTATTTCAAAGGAAAGCCAAACACATCAAACACCGCAGTAAAAAAAGCGTATGCCTCACTGTCCAGCATCGCAGGCATTATCCTGAATCTGCTCTTGTGTACGGCAAAAATCATGACCGGGTTTTTCAGTCGGTCGGTTGCCATATCTGCGGACGGATTTAACAACCTGTCAGACGCAGGAATTTCACTTATGACGCTTTTAGGGTTTCAGATCGCGAGGTATGGCAGGGGAAGTACCCACCCGTTCGGTCATGGACGCTTTGAGTGGATCATGGGGATTTTTGCATCCCTTGCCGTGGTGCTGATGGGAGGCCAGCTAATCCATACTTCTCTCCAATCCATCCTCCACCCTCAAACGCCGTTATTCAGCGTAGCAACCGTAATCATCCTGGCGCTGTCCATCTTGGTAAAAGGCTATATGTATTTTTACAACCATCAGTTTGCAAAGGTTACAAATTCTGAAACGCTGAAAGCAACTGCCACGGACTGTATCAGCGATGCCGCCGCTACAGGAGCGGTTTTGCTCTCAACAGTAATCAGCCATGTGACAGGCTGGCAGATTGACGGCTACTGTGGCGTATTGGTATCTGCCTTTATTGTGATTGCGGGGACAAAAAGCCTTTGGGAAGTGCTGGGGCGGGTCATGGGCCAAGCCACCGACCAGAGTATCATTGACGATGTTCTGCGGGCTGTTGAAACATACCCGGAAATTGCGGCAGTACGGAATCTGATGGTGCATGATTATGGGTTCGGCTATTTTGTGATCTCCCTGCGAATTGAGGGGTACAGAAAAGACAGCGAACAGCTTTACAACGCAATTCACGAAATATCCTGCGCCTTATACCAGCAGTTTCATTGTGACTGTTTCATCCAAGTGGACTATCTCATAGATGACGATGGGTTGACGGCATATTTGCGGGATAAAGTCAAATTTGTTCTACAAAAGTACAGCGGCAAGGTCAGCATAGACCATTTCCGGCTGATTGAAAGCGGCGGCTATACCACAATTTCACTCGATCTTCTCTATCCTGCTGAGCTGCAAAAAAGCGAGGAAGTCATTTGTCGGGAGATTGAAATGGAATTAGAGAGCGAAAATCCTCAATACCGTACAATCATCAAAAGTATTCTTCGGCGGGAGCGATATGGTTCCCACCGTCGAAATAAATCCAAAAATCAGGAGGACAACAAATGAACCAGCAAAGCAACAACCGAATCAGCATCATGCGGGACGAGCCGGTAGCGGCCTCGTTGATGAAGTTAGGCATACCGACCATGATCGGTATGCTGATCTCCGCACTCTACAACGCCATCGACGCCTATTTTGTCAGCGGCCTGGGTATGAGCCAGATGGGGGCGGTGTCTGTTGTATTTCCCATCGTACAGATCGTTATTGGCTTGGGGATGATGTTTGGGGCCGGAGCATCGTCCTATATCTCCCGGTCACTTGGAAAGGGAGATAACGCAGAAGCCAATCGAACCGCCTCCACCGCTCTTTTTGCCAGCATTTTTGTAGGAGCGGTCATTATCGCAGGGATTATGGTATTCCTCGACCCTGTGCTGATGTCGCTGGGGGCGACTGATACGATTTTGCCTTATGCGAGAGCCTACGCCCAAATCTATGTGACTGGCTCCATCATCAATGTGTTTACTGTCACAATGAACAACCTTCTGACGGCGCAGGGTGCTACCCGGTTCACCATGATCTCTATGCTCACCGGCAGTATCATCAACATCATTTTAGACCCGATTATGATTTATGCCCTGGATTGGGGCATTGAGGGCGCGGCCATTGCCACGGTGATTTCGCTGGGCGTCAACATGGCCCTTTATATTGGGTACATAGCAACAAAGCAAGGTGTTCTACGGCTGTCGCTGCGGAATATCTGTCTTTCACCCCAGCTTTTGGGCGAGATTTTGAAAATCGGTATTCCTGTGCTTCTGTTCCAGCTTCTTGCCAGCGCGTCTATGGGACTTACCAACAGCGCGGCAAAGCCTTATGGGGACTATGCTGTGGCGGCGATGGGGGCTGTAATCCGTATTATGACCGTTGGGACTTACATCGTCTTTGGCTTCTTGAAAGGTTTCCAGCCGTTTGCCGGATATAACTACGGCGCAAAGCAATTTGACCGGCTGAAAAAGGCCATCCGCCTTTGCCTCATTTGGTCTACAACATTTGGCATGATCGCGGCTATCGTACTCTTTGCCTTTGCGGAACCAATTGTATCCATTTTTGGAACCGATGCAGAAATGGTAAATCTGGCAGGCAAGGCCCTCCGGCTGAACGCAATACTGTTTGTCACCTTTGGTTTTCAGATGGTATATGCAAGTCTTTATCTCTCCATCGGAAAAAGTCTGGTGGGTGGACTGTTGAGTTTGAGCCGACAGGGAATTTTCTTCCTGCCGCTGATCTACATACTGCCTCGGCTGTTCCAGTTGTCTGGGGTCATTTGGGTTCAACCAGCAGCCGACTTGCTGACAACCGCAGTTACCTTCATTTTTGCAATCAAAATCAATCGTGCTTTAACCGTAGAAACATCTGCATATCCACAAGGGGGTGAACCAACCTGACATTAGGTAAATCCTCGGAGGACTATTTAGAGGCCATTTTGATGCTTCACCAGAAAAGGGGGGGCATCAGATCGGTTGACCTTGCCGGATATATGGGATATTCAAAACCAAGTGTCAGCCATGCGGTAAAGAACCTGCGGACTGGCGGATTTCTGGTCATAGATGAAAACGGCTGTCTTTGTTTGACCGATAAAGGACGAACAGTTGCTGAAAAGATTTATGAACGCCGCCAATTTTTCATGGAGCAGCTAATCGCTGCTGGTGTCGATCAGGAAACAGCAGAGCAAGACGCCCACCAGATAGAACACGCAATCAGCGACCTGTCATTTCAAAAGCTGAAAGAAAAAGCACAGCAGACCGATTAGCGCACATCAGTTCTGCTGTTACAGGACTTGCCTGCCCCCAACGGGGAAAGAAAAAAACCGTTGGTCGAGGCAGCTAATTTCCTGCGCCCAATTTACATGATGCCAAATCGGACGGCGGTTTTCGGAGATGAAAGCCGCTGTCCGATTGTTTGTGGAACTGGCGGCTGATAGGAGGCAGCCGCCATGAGGTATATAACCATTCGATCATACCAGATAGAAGCCGCACCGTCAAAAAAAGCCAAGCCACCGCCGAGGAATATTCCATCCATGAGTATGAACTGTCCAATCATCTAAATAGCTGTTTCAATTCCAATGCACCTGTCTGCATCTTTCAGACAGGTGCATTTCTGTTGCTTAGTCGCGGCATCGTACTCCGGTGCCGCTCCCCGCCCCCTGTTCAGATTCCGCAAACCCCAAATCTGAACAGGAGGATAACACGATGGAGATCACCATCAAGATCAATGGACGCATGACGGTTGTTGAAGTCAGCGCCGAGGTTGCGGAGGTTATGGACGCAGGACGGCGCAAGGCCGAGAACCTTTCCCATGAACAACGGCGGCATTGGGACGGACGTGAATTTGACGAGTACATAGTCGCTGCCGAGGGCCTTATGCCCTGCCAGTATACCCCGGAGGAATTGGCCTGCCAGCAGGAAACGCTGGACGAGATTTTCAGTGTTTTGGATACCTGCACCCCCACCCAGCGGGAGCGGTTTTTGTTGTTTGCGCTGGATGGCTACACCTATACCGAAATCAGTAGAATGTGTAACTGCTCCAAGGTGGCAGTACATCAGAGCATCAAAGCTGTTCGGGAAAAGTTTTTGAAATTTTTCTCGCAGGAGCATTAACGAAACACTGATTTGAGGCTTACCCAGGTGAGGGAAGTCCCCTCACATCACCGAGGGGGACAAGCGGGTGCTTGTCCCCCTTTGAACTAAGGAGGTCAGCCCATGCCAATCATCAACCTGCGGAAGTATTACTATCCCACCATCCGAAAGGACGCCTTTGTCGAGGTCAGCGGTGAGGTGGCCGAAGCCCTGGAAGAAGGACTGCGCATTGAGCGGCGGCAGGAGAAAAAGAAGCTGTACCACAGGGTCTTTTCTATGGACACCAACGACTGGACACAGCTTCACATTTCCATCTATGCGCAATCGCCGGAGGATGTGCTTCTCCGGGCAGAAGAACACGCTGAACAGGAGCGTAATCTATCCCGCATGGCCGAAGCCTTTGCCCATCTGACCCCCACCCAGGCCCGCCGCATCCGCGCCCGGTACATGGGTGGAAAGAAGCTGCGGGAGATTGGAGAATTGGAAGGGACAGGTGAATCCGAAGCTGGTCATTCCGTTCGCTCCGGCATCCGACGTATGCGGCGGTATTTCATTCAGCAAAAGTGGCTGAACGCACAAAAGGAGGATTGACGCACAAATGGAAAAATCATTGGAGGCTAAAAAGACTGAGGCGGAGAAGGAAGTCCGCCAGTTGGAAAACCAGCAGAAGATACTTCTGAACCGAATCCGCAAGGAAGAACGCAACGCCCGGAACCATCGCCTGATTGTGCATGGCGCGATTATGGAGGGCGTGTTCCCCTTCACCGCCAGCATGGACGGCGAATCCCTCAAAGCGTTCCTAATCGCCCTTTCCACCCTGCCGGGAGCATGGGAAACGGCGCAAAAGGCACAGA
>NZ_QWKI01000067.1 GCF_009911645.1 Pseudoflavonifractor sp. 60 | reverse complement strand
CGGGGACGAGGGATAGTCCGTCATTTATGACGGCGCACTTATACACCGTTCCGGTGTCGTGCGCCCTGCCGGGGGCTGTTGCGTCCTTGTGGACGCGATGGGGAGCTACACTCCCCAAACCCCTTGTGCGCCAGCAAAAACGAAACATCCGCTTTGCGTCTGTTCCGTTTCCACTGGCCTATAACCCCCACCGCTGACTGCGGAGGAAGGAGGAAAATCATATAGCGATTTTTCACTGTCCCATTCAAATCATCAAGCGGAGTGTAGGCCGTTCGACTGTCGCTGCCGCCGCCTACCGGAGCGGCGAACGGCTGACTAATGAGTGGGACGGAAAAACCCACGACTACACGCATAAGCCCGGTGTTGTCCATACGGAAATCATGCTGCCCGCTCACGCCCCGCCGGAGTTCCAAGACCGCTCCACGCTCTGGAACTCTGTGGAGCAAATCGAGAAAGCCAGCGATGCCCAGCTTGCCCGTGAAATCGAAGTTGCCCTTCCCGTGGAGTTGTCCAGGACGGAGCAGTTGGCCCTTGTCCGGTCATTCGTCAAAGATAACTTTGTGGCGGAGGGGATGTGCGCCGATTTTGCCCTCCATGACAAGGGTGACGGCAATCCCCATGCTCATATTCTGCTGACCATTCGACCATTGAAACCGGACGGACGCTGGGGGCCAAAGTGCCGCAAGGTTTATGACCTGGACAGCAAGGGCAACCGCATCCCGGACGGCAAAGGCGGCTGGAAGAATCACCGAGAGGACACGACCGATTGGAACAATCGGGATAACGCTGAAAAGTGGCGGGCGGCATGGGCCGCTTATGCCAATCGTGCGTTAGAAGCGGCAGGCCGACCGGAGCGCATAGATCACCGCAGCTACGAGCGGCAAGGTATTGATAAAATTCCTTCCATCCACATGGGCGTTGCTGCCAGTCAGATGGAGCGGAAGGGCATCCAGACGGAGAAAGGGAACGTCAACCGCCAGATTGCCGCAGATAACAAATTGCTAAAGGAACTCAAAGCCCGCATCACCCGGATTTACAACTGGACGAAGGAGCAGGCCCAGGCCGAACAGCCCCAGGACGGCGGTAGTCTTGTGACCCGGCTTTATGAAGCCCAGGCGGAGGTCAACAGGAACAAAGCCCGCTACCGTTCCGGCAGGATCAAGGCCCTCCAGGAGAACGCGAAGCTGCTGGCATTTTTGCAGGGCAACGGCATCACGTCTATGCAGGAACTTTATGAAAAGGTTACTGCCATGAACAAGGATTATTACGATCTCCGAGGTCAGATTGTCAAGGCCGAGCGCCGCCTCGCCGTCCTGGATGAACGGCTGGAAATGTGCGCTCAGTACGACAGGTGTAAAGCCGTCCGCCAGAAGCTGGACAAGGTGAAGCCCCGCAAGCGTGAGCAGTACCAGCAGGAACATAGAGCCGAGTTAGCCGGCTTTGAAGCCGCAGAGCGTTTTCTGAAAGATTTGAAAGCGTCCGGCGAAGCGATCACGCCCAAGGCATGGCGGGCCGAGGCCGCGAGGCTGACCATGCAGAAGGATGCAGATTATCAGAAAATGCGGGATATGCGGGATGAAATCAAAGCGGTGGAGGCCCTGCGTAAGACCGCTGACCGTCTGGCCCACGAGGGACAACACCAGCAGAAGGAAAATGAACGATAAATTTATCAGGAGGTTACGAAAATGGATATGAACCCGTGGGAGCGCCGCCAAAAGATTTTGGAGGTCTTGTGCCTCCGGCGGCAGGATACTTACAGAAATCTGGCGCATGAGTTTAACGTCAGTACCGGCACAATTCGCCGTGACATTGTGGTGCTGACCTGCTCCTACCCGGTTGAAACCGTCAAGGGCCATCATGGCGGTGTCAGAGTGGCGGAGTGGTTTCACCTGGACCGTAGGGCGCTGAACTCTGCGGAGATCACATTTCTCCGCAGGCTGGGGGAATCCTTGGACGGCCCCGACCTGGAAATGCTCAACCGGATTATCGCCACATTTTCGCATTAAGGGGAATCGCCATGCGAATGAAAATTAGCGAAATCAAAATCAATCCGGGGCGGCGGGACACCCAGCAGAGGAACGTGGAAGAACTGGCCCGGAGCATTGCCGCCGTGGGCCTGATGAACCCAATCACCGTCACCCAGGACAACACACTCATTGCGGGGCTTCACCGTTTGGAGGCGGTGAAGCTGCTGGGCTGGACGGAGATCGAGTGCGTTGTCAGTAAAGCGGACGGTCTGCAAGCGGAGTTGGCCGAGATTGACGAGAACTTTGTCCGAGCGGGCCTGTCCCACCGTGAGTTGGGCGATCTGCTTCTGCGCCGGAAGGAACTCTATGAAGCCATCCACCCGGAGACACGCCAGGGCCAGCGAAATGGGCAGACGGCTAAAAACGCAAATTCTTCGCTTTTAGAAACAAAGTCCTTTGCCCAGGACACCGCCGACAAGCTGGGCGTGAGCAAGCGCACCGTGGAGCAGCTTGTCCAGACCGCCCGCGACTTGACCCCGGAGGCAAAGAAAACCATTCGGGACGCTGGCGATAAGATCACCAAGGGGGCTGCGCTGAAAATTTCCAGACTGCCCCCTGACCAGCAGGAGGAAGCCGCTGCCGTTCTGACCATAGCGCCGCCCGCCAAGAAGAAACCCGACACCGCCGATCTGGAATTGCTGTTGAAGGAGTTTAAGGCCAATGCCCAGCGTTTCATTTCCGGTATGGCGATTTTTGACCGTCAGGCGGATAGTTTCGCCCGTATGTCCTATATGCAGAGTGATGAGCTTTGGAACAGTGCCGTGGCTGTCACGGACGTTATTCGGGCATTTTCCAAGAAAGTGAATCACATCAAAGACGAATTGCAAGGAGAGCGTACCAATGAAAACTGACTACGTCACCGGCGGCTCCACCCTGCCGCCCTACATGGCTTATCCCCGGTTCCTGTTGGGCATGAATATTCGGCTGACCGCAAAGGAAATTTATGCGATCATGCTGGATATGATGCTGAACTCCGAGGACGCGCAAACCGACAAGCGCGGACGGCGCTATCTGGCGTTCTACAACAAGACCATCGCGGAGATCATTGACCGTACCCCCAGCACCGTGGCGCAGTCCCTCCGGGAGTTGGAGGACGTGGGGCTGGTGGAGAAGAAGCTGATAGCCCTTCACACCCCCCTATCACATCTACATCAAGTTACCGGCAGGAGAGAACGAGCCGTGATTGTCCACATGAACTACCAACAGTACCGCACCGCCCGGAGGCTGGTACATAGCTGTTGCAACTACGACTGCGGGAACTGTCTGTTGTTAGACAATGGCGAGGAATGTGTCTGCCCGCAGAGCATCACCTACTCACTGATCTGCAAATGGTTCCGTGCTGCTGTCCTGCCGCTGGACGCTGGCCTGTGCGCTGCCCTGCTGTACCGTGACCGCATGAAGCCCTGTGCCATCTGTGGCGGATACTTTCTCCCCAATTCCAACAGGGCGAAATACTGCCCGGAGTGTGCCGAGCAGGAGCGGCGGCGAAAGACCCGTGACCGGGTACGTCGCCATAGGGCTGATATGTAACGCTTTAGGCCCGAAAAAGCCCTTGATTTGCAAGGCTTTCCGGGGGCGGCTCGATAGGAGGCTGATACATTCCCTATCCAGCACCCT
>NZ_QWKI01000058.1 GCF_009911645.1 Pseudoflavonifractor sp. 60 | reverse complement strand
ACGGAATAGTGGGGCTGGCTGTCGGAAATGGAGGAAACCATGACAAGACAGACCACCCAAAAACTGATTACCGCCCTATATCCGAGATTGTCGCACGAGGACACGCTCCAAGGCGAATCCAACTCCATAAGCAACCAAGACGCCATTTGTCAAGGATATTTTCTCCTATAAAATCGAATATCAAAAAATTAATTCCCTTGTGTTGCTGTTCTGGAAAAAACAGCAGTACAAAGGGAATTAAAATGCTTAGAGAACCTAAAATTCGATTTTCAAACTGTCCCCCTCTACGGCAACGCCCTTGCTCTTTGTAATGGGCAGCTTTTGCTCCTCGGAAAAGCCAATGGTTTCTCCGTCACGCAGAACCACATCTTCGGTAATCACATAGTTGGCAATGTCAGAGAGGAAACCGTGGAGTGTTTGGGCGTCGGCCTGGCTGTCCAGCACCTCCATCTCATCATAGCCGAAGTACCGCATTCCGTCGGTGTAGGCGCAAAGGCCCTTATTGCCATTGTAAAGCCCGATCCAGACCAGATTGTAAATGGGAAACAAATCTTCCTCCAGCATCCCAGAGAAATGCTGATAGTAGTCCGGGGCATAGACCACCTCGCCGGTGTAAATGCCAAGCACCCCATCCTGCTTGCAGGTGGAGGTCACTGTCTTGGTGAGGAATGTGCCGCATTCAATGGGAGAAATCTCCTTGCCTATGACGGCAATCAGAAGATGGGCCGCATGGCCTTTTACCTGTTCCGCCCCGTTGGGCCACATGAAGTTTTTGGCCGCGGCCTCCTCCGCCTCGCCGTTGGGAATGGGCGCAGGCATAAAGGATACGGCGATCATAGCCTCCTGATAGCTGATAACGAACACTTCATCGGTTTCTTCATCTTCGCCGTCCTCGTCTCCGCCGTCATCGGGTTCATCCTCAATGCCCCAGGTCTCTTTCAGGTCCCGCAGAAGGGCCTCTCTGTCCCACTTGGCCTCTTTCAGGAGAACATAATTGACGAAGGTGCCGGGGTTCTCCTTTTGCTCTTCCGCTCGCTGGGCCTGCTCCATCCAGTAGGAGCGCATCATTTCCACCAAGGCAATGGCCTTTTCCTGGGCAGTGGCCGGGTCATAGTTCTCCATCTCGCTGAACACATGGCCGCAGTGCTCCAGCTCGTCCCCCTCGTAGCCGCCGCAGACGCCCAGCAGCCATTTCCCCATCAGGCTCTTTTTGTACTTAAAAATGTAGTAGTGCAGATCGTGCAGATCAAACTCCCCGGCACACTCGATTTTTGCTGGGGCCTTGCCCAGCTCCGCAGGGTGAGCAAGCCACTCGGTCAGGGATTCCATAGCGGCATTCATTTGTTCCTGGTTCACATCAGTTTCCCCCTTTAAGGTTAATTTTCTGATATTCGGTCAGTCTCATGCTTGACGCTCCGTTAAAAATTCCGCAGTCTCTCAAATTCCTCCAGCAAAGCATTTTTCTGAAAAACACCCTCCGGCAGGGCATCCAGGATACCCCAAAGCGCCGTGGAAATCTCATCCCGTTCCTCTGTTTCAATAAAGCGCATCTTATTGAAGGTCTGCGTATAGGCGGCAACAGCGGCCAGAGCGTATTCCTGGACATCCTGGCCCGGTTCCTGAGAGAGTTTCAGCAGTTCACTCCGGGTCTTGCGGTATTGGCTGGCCGCTTTCCGGGCGGCAGCGGCAGGGATATGTTCTGCGCCGTCCCAGCCGCGAAAGGGGTTGTCCAGGTTTTGGGCCAGCCACTCCGCTTTTCTGGGTTTTGTGATCCACAAGTCAAAGCCCTCCGCACGTTTTTTCTGATAGAGCTTTTTGGCCTCCTTTGCCGCGTCCTCCGGCAGACTTGTCATCCAAAACCAGCGGAGGTGGGGCATCCGTTCTGGTCCGGGAATCTCCTGTGCGGTAAAACCGAACAGGTCATAGGTAGAAAATTCCTCCAGCTCTCGAAATTGCTCCACGGCAGCGAAATTGCGGATATTCCCTGGCTTGCCCCACAAGCGCAGCTCCCGCAGATGGGGGTAGTCAGAGGATAGTTCCTGTAAGTCTATTTCGTTGATCTCAATGCCATACAGACTGTGCAGGCCAGTCAGTTCTGGGTGTGCCCGGACACTCCGGCGAAATTGGAACATGAGACGCGCCCCCTCCTCCTTGGCATGAATGCGGCATCGTTCCGGTCCGGTATTCAGGAAACAGAGCTGCTCCATTTCTTCATTCAGCCATAGTTCCTCCACATCTGTCAGGTCGATCAGCAGCTTGCTCAGATGACTTCCCCGAAGGTCAAGCTGTTGGCATCCGGGGACAGCGAAAGAGAGTTCTG
The DNA here is from genome assembly GCF_009911645.1 of Pseudoflavonifractor sp. 60. GTDB lineage: Bacteria > Bacillota > Clostridia > Oscillospirales > Oscillospiraceae > Lawsonibacter. The sequence goes on along the minus strand of NZ_QWKI01000058.1, from coordinate 22,797 downwards.
TCAAAAATGGATTTGTCCGCAGATATTCTAAAAGACCTGGGTGCCAGCATTCCAGGTTCAGTGCTGACAGACAGGGGAGGGAACGCAAATCCTCCGCATGGCCGAAGGGGACATATTTATCATGCAGACGACGGGTATTTACCCGCACCTCAGTCCCGGCCAGCTGAACGGTTTCTGTGCTGTCTATCGCTGACTTGAATACCCGGCGCTGTCCCTCTGGAATCTCCTGCCACTGGAGCTGGCGGTATACCTCATATCCATCATCCCAAGGGCCATAGACATCGCTGCTTTCCTGGCAGAAGGACGGGCGATTGCCAACGTAGATGTAGTGGGATGGCACTTCCGCAGCTACATTACACAGACGTAGACATCTGGGCCAGTACATGAAGTCCTTATAGAGAGGCTTTAGACCTCCCAGTTGATGTGCTCCCAGCGGCTCCGGGCCGGACCAATCCAGAGGGAGGCAGACCGCGCTCCCGTTCGGCTCCACCTTCGTGATTTGACAGGCGGTGTAGCGGTTCAAATAGTGATTGTAGATGGTGAAAACATCTCCAGCTTTTGCTTTCACAGGAAGTCGTATCCTTTCTTGCGCAATCCGGCATCAGTAATCCAGTAGAATCGGCACTTGATTTTCCTCAGCAAACTTTAGCGCCTGATAAAAGAGGGAAAACGCATATTTCGCCAGGGACTGTGTGTTGTACTGGATACATTCAGCCCCCATTGTTATCACACCGTCTGCGCCAACAGTCCCATCTGTCGGATAGCCCTCAGTCTGTTCCCACTGGAGGATCATGTCCTCATCCGCCTGCCACGCCATTTGATTAAGCCGCTCCAGCTCCTTGCGGAGTCCGGCTGTGGTAGCGATCATCGTCTGATCGCCAGTTGGCATCGGCCCCTGGAACATAAAGCTGTCCGGCAGCGGCAGCCAGCAGGATGCACCTCGAAACAGCGACCAGACCTTATCCGTATCCTCTGAAAGCCGGTCGATCAAAGGGTAGTCCAAAAACTGCCAATCTTTCTCTATGGTATCTGGTACAGGTTCCCCATAAACATGGCAGGCGGCGACCAGCAGCATAGCGCCAAAGGCATCCCAGTCCGGCTTGTCGGTATAATAAGGCTTTTCGTTGTTTTCCGTCCATGGGGTGTAAGGTTTTTGCCCCGGCTGGGTGATCGCTGACAAAACCTGTTGCTGCCAGTTTTCAATATCCGCCTGAATTTCAGCGGGGGACATTTTTTCATCTTCCGGGATTTCATCGCCGCTTGGAGTAATACGCTGAAAAGTATATCCGTGTTCCTCTGCCCATTGCTGAACGGCGGTTTTCCAGTTGTGCGCATAGTATCGAGTCATTGTGCCAGCGTAAATATCAAGTCCCATAATGATGCTCCTTTCATCATCGTGCTAACGCCCCGCCAGTACCATGTTCCAAACGCTCACGACCACCAGCGCCCCGCCCAGCAAGAAGAAGATCACCCTGCGGGTGCTCCTGCCATAGCGGTGGGACTGTGGCGCGCCGATGGGGTCGCACAGCCAGTTCCAGTTCAGAGCCGCCCCTACGATCAGCACCACACCGGCCACGATCAGGATGATGTTCCAATGTTCCTGCACGAACGCTGTAATTTTTTCACTGTCCATTTATGTCAGCCTCCTGCCGTCAGCTCTCGTGGGAGATGTTCACGATTTGCCTGTCCGCGTTGAAATAAATCACCAACAGCTCATTGGTGATTTCCGGGTCAAAGGTCAGGTCCATAATGAATCTCTGTTCCTCCGTTTCTTCATCCAGGAAGCTGCCAAAACGCTTGAGCTGAAGGTAGTCTGCCATCTCCGTCAGGGTGAGGGCGGAGGGGTTCTCCACCGGGAACAGCGCTTTCACCATATTCTCCGGCAGATCGTCCCGGTGAAACTCCATAAAGTAGGACACGATGCCGTAATATTCGCTGGTATCATCCGCCAAAACGTCCTTCACAAACTCCTTGGCCTTTTCCTCCAGCCCCTCTACCTCATCCTCCCCGGCCTCGTCCTCAGCCTCATAAAACTGGCCGTCCTCGCCCCGTTCCAGCCATGTGCCGTAGGGCATACCCAGCAGCGGGATAATATCGGGGTCATGATTGCAGAGGGTGTTGAGGTCATAGATGCTGAAATGCCGGCTGTCATCACAATATTCCTCATCCTCGTCACCAGCCAGGAAATTCCAGCCGCTGTCCCAGCCCTCGTCTCCCCGGTCAGGCTCCAGGCGGTAGAGCTCCCCGACCTTGCAGCCGTCCACCATGACGCGGTCAGAGGCGAAGCAGCCGCGGGGACCGTTCCAATCCGGGAGCAGAGGCCTGATGTCCTCCGGCCTGATACACAGCGTTTTCCTCGGCTCCTGGTTTTCCTCCAGCGCCTCCCACTGGGCAAACCGCCGGCTGATGATCTCCGCCATCTCCTGATAGTACCGCTCATCCCAGGGGACAAACAGGTAAGCCTCACCGCCGTGCCGGTCATCCCCGAAGTAGGCTCTGGCGTGGGCGGCAATGTCTTTGTTGTAGTTGTAGGGAGTGGCCTTGCTGCCCCAGCTATACCAGCGAGCAAACTCCGTTCCCTCTCGGTCGAACCAGGTCAAATGCAGCCTGCCCCGCAAGTCCTCACTGTCCCGGAGGAACACACGCAGATCGGAGAATTGTCCGCCCTTTACCGCCTCCACAACGTCCTTATGCTCCGCTAGGAAGGGGTTGCTCATCCGGTCGTGCTCCATGCACCAGCGCAGATAGATCGCCATGTGATTGTAAGCGGCCAGCTCCTCCACCGGGAGCTGCTTGTCCCGGATGACGGCAAGGTGAGTCTTTGCCTCGTCCATCAGGGCGTCGTCATAGGCGATGGCCTCCGCGTCGGTGATGACATTGGGGCGGGCCGGGTCGATCACTTCCAGCAGTTCATCCGGGAATTTCTCCAAAAGCCTATCTACATCGTGTTCCCGCTTAAACTTGATTTCCTCCCGATAGAGGGGGATGACCTGATAGAAGTTTACCGGCTCCCCGTTGGGAAGGGTACAGACCGAGGCGGGGTCGCCAAATACGCCGGGGGACAGCAGCACCACGCCGCAGAGCTTGGTGTTGTCGGCATGGCTGTCCTCCGAACCGTAGACGGTATGCCCCCAGCCCAACCAGGTGTTGTGGAGCATAGGATACCGGGCCAGGGCTTTCAGGATGCCCACCGGCCAGAACCAATGCTCGTCCTCCCAGGCGTCCTCATCCAGGTTCCAGTCTGGGGGCAAATTGATCAGCAGCTCCGCCCGGGCCTCGTCCTTCTCCGGCGCGTTCATGGTGTAAGCGCCCATTCCCATCGTAACAAGGGTGTAGTAGTTGTGATCTTCTCTGGGCGGAATGACGCAAATATCCAGATGGACATATTCTCCCGGAACCGTTTCGTGCATGATCCAGTCAAACTTGCCGAAATGGGTTTCGATATGGGCCTCAATGGTATCCATATCCGCCTTGTCGTATAGGTCCAGGTGAGCAAACAGCTCTCGCTGGTCCTCCTGCCGCAGGTAGTCCACGCAGTCGTCTATCAGCTGCTGCGCATTTTTGTTCTCCGGGTCCAGGGCAAGCCACTTCTTGGCGTACTCCAGCGCCTCGGCCTCCCGGTTCTCTGCCATGTAGAGGGCATAAGCGATACGGGAGTGCCAATAGGGGTCGTTCTGCCCTTCCTCCCAGATGGACTCGAAGATTTCCAAGGCGCGGGCCAGGGTCTCCTGGTCCACATCGTCATCATCTTCACCTTGGCACTCCCGGTGGTCCCCCAGGACGGCCAGATTGCTGTACGCTCGCCCCAGTAGGAGGGTCAGCTGATAGCCCCGCTCTCCCTCTGGGATGGCCTCGATTGCCTCAATGCACTTGGTATACTCGTCCGCATCATTCCACTCTTCGATGCTCCGCAGCAGGCCCTCCGGCACACCTTCTTCCCGCTGCTTTCGTTTCTCAATTTCATCCTGACACTCCTGGATCACCATTCTGGCATTTTCGTCACTGGGGTCCAGCTCCGCCCACCGCTGGGCGTAGGGGATGGCTCTTTCCTCCTGCGCATAGAGGTACTGATAGCCGTAGGCCATGCGCATATTCCACTCCGCCTTGTCCGCACCCTCTTCACGGACGGACTCCAGCAGGTCAATCGCCCTGTGCAGGGCCTTGTCGCCCTTCCACTTTGGAGTCCCCTGGTCATGGTCGCCGATGATAGCGTAGTTTTCCAGAGCACGGACCAAGGCAAATGTCATGCGGTAGTCCCACTGCTCCTTTGGAATGGCCTCGATTGCCTGGATGCACTTGGTATACTCGTCCACATCGTTCCATTGCTCTAGTTGCTTGAAGAATGCCTCGGTGTCCTGTGGGGTATCAGGGATATGATCCATTCCAGACAGAACTTCCTTCTGCGCATCCTCCCGAACCTCGGTGTTCGGCTCATCATCCGGTACATCTGCGTCTTTGAGCGTTATTGCACCAGCTTCCCTGCGGAAGGTGTGGAAAACGGCCCAGGGGATATCGTTGTCCTCAAAGAACTCTCTGGCTATTTTGAGTGCCGCCCGGAGATCCCAGGCGATAAAGTCTACATAACCGAAATAGAGGCCGGTGGCCCCGCCGGTGAGGGTGAGCATCTCCGGGCCGTCTCCGGCGGTAAGCGTTTCCTCCAGCTTGTCCCGGAAGTCGAAAATCTTCTGGCTGCCTTCTTCCTGCCGCAGAGTGTCCAGAGGGTAGCAGAAAAAGCCCGCTACCGTTCCATCTGCATGGAGTTCATCCATGAAGTCGTTGTCGGCGCACATATAGCCGTTGATAAGAGGGACACAGCAGGTGGACCCCACCATCACATCCAGCCGCCAGTCGGCGTCCGGGTCCTCCTTCGGTTCCATTCGGTAGCCGGTGTAGTTTTCCAGATAAGCCTCCGGGTCGGTGGAGAGGTCCAGTCCCCTTTCCTTCAGTTTGTCAGGCAAGTGGGACATGAGAATGGACGGTTCAGCCTTGGATTCCTCCAGCACATCGAAACTGTCTATGTACCGCATATGGGGAATCTCACCCAGCACCTGGTCGGTGAGGGTGGTGAGCATCCACCACACCCGCCCTTCTTCCTCCCGGAGCATAGGCAGCAGCTTTTCACAGTAGGCGGAGATGGCAAAGCTGTTCTTGCCCTGTTCCTCCAGCCAGATTTGCACATCCTCCCCGGAAATATCCCAACCATCATCGGTCCGCAGGCCGATATTCCGGATTGGCTTACGGCCTACCAGGATGTTCCAATGCTCCAGTACCTTTTCAGGGGCGTGTCTTTGAAAGTAGACCAGCTCAAACAGCTTGACCTTATCCCCCTCCGGGGTGAGGATCAGCTCATATTTTTCCCCGTTAAAGCCCATCTCAAAGGAAATCTCGTCAAAGACAAGGTTCAGAATTTCCTCCATTTGGGCCGCAATCTCTGCGCCGCGGGTGAGGTCCAGGTTCTTGTCCTCATCCATCATCCGGCGCAGCTCTGCCTCCTGTTCGGCAAAGGTTTCCCACCAATTTTCCGTTCTCTCCCGGAAACACTCTGAAAACTGAGGCCAGGAGATACCTTTTTGGCACCAACTGATAAACTCCTTGGTGTCCTCATCGTCAGGGCGGGCCTCCAGCGCCTTTTCAAAGTACCGCAGGGCACGGCCCTCCTGATCTAAGAAGTAATAGGAATAACCCATGCGGTAGTTCCAGAAATAGTCCCCCGCAAAATATTCCTCATGGGGTTTCAGCAGAGCGATGGCTTTTCTGAGCAGTTCCGAATAATCCGGCTTGCCGGGAGTCGCCAGATTGTTATAGGCACGGGCCAGTTCGCTGTCCATCTCTGGGGTGCGCTCCTGGGCGGGAATGGCCTCCAGTGTATCAATGATTTTCTGGTATTCATCGTTCTCATGCCACTTCTGGCACTGCTGTAAAATGTCCATCTCCTGTTCCTCCCCGGATTGTTCCGAATCCAGCCGCCCAATCAGCCAATTCAAATGCTCCAACCATGCGGGGTCGATCTCTCCGCCGCCCTCATTCTTCCAAAGCTCCACGCTCTCCCGAATACCGTCCTCGTCCGGCACCTCGTTTTTGATGTCGGTGAGCTGCCGCAATAGGAAAGCAAGAGCATCCTTGTCGGCGGTAAAGCCGGTAACTTTCCTCCAGACATTCTCTCCGCTGTTGTAGTCAAACCTGCCGTGGTCCTTCTACTGGAAATACAGCTCCGCCAAGGCCATGGCGGTATTGTCAAAGAGAAAATCAATCTGTGAAAGTTCCTCCCCCAGCATAGTCTGCTCTTTCATCAGCTGGATGACCTCGCCCAAATCCATCACCGGATGCTCCGGCACATATTCGTTTTCAAGGATGTTCAGCACATCCAGCCCTTCGTCGCTCTCTAATGCTTTTATGCCCCAAGCGCCCATATCTGTATCTCTCTTTCTTTATTTTTCCGTTTAATGTCCATTGTCAACGGCAGTCATCCACCCGTATAATAGGGCGGCAAAAATCGTAGTCAATATTCAGCATATTGTCCTCCTGCACCTCCGGCTTTCGGTGAGGAGAACAGGGGAGAAAGCCCACCAGCGGCCCCATACCTCCGCAAATATTACAGCCTCCGTCCCCGCCGCAGGTGGTGAGGGTGTCCGCCTCCACGACCTCCCGCATATAGGGGTCATAGGCAATGGAGAGGCCGAAGAAATTCGGTTCTTCCATATCATAGGGCTTGTCCTTATCCTCCAGGGCTCCAAAGTGGAGAAGGTGCATATCGCTTTTCAGCCCGTCCCCCCAAGGAAACAGGGTGCGGCATCCGCCGCCGCAGAGGTAAGCCCATTCATCCGCAGTGGGGAGCGAAAAGCCCTGTTTGCGCAGCAGTTCTTTCAACTGGGGATAGGTCACATCATGGTAGAGATACGCCCTCCACTGGCCGTCTGTGTAATCAAACCGGGCGTGGCCCACCAGATTAAGCCCCCACATCTTGGAACGCTTATGATCTTCAAATTCCTTCAGCCAGTCCGGGTGTTCTAGTAGCCGAGGGTCCTGGAAATCAACCGGCTCCCAGCCGATCTCCTCCAGTTCCCGCCCCACCAGCATGGGGGAGATCGTGGCTTGACGGACCGGGGCCATATCCTTACAAATGAAATCTTCTGGAGTTCCCTCGTACTCGTATTCCCCGAATACATAGTTCAACTCCGCCAGATTATCTTCGTCCAATCCCTCAGAGAATTGCTCCCAGCCCAGTGTAATGGTGTTGCCGGGGACAAAGGCAAGCTCCCGACCGTCTTTCTCAAAAACTCCGGTGGTGCAGCTCTGCCCCCAACGGGAAAAGGTTTGCAGGCCCTTGAACAGCAGACTGTATCGTTCCGCCAATGTCTGCATCCGTGTCATTTTTTCGGCTGTATCCATTCTTTCAAAATGGGGCAGGCACCATGTTTTATCCATAGACAGCATCTCCTTATATGGCAGAAAACACTCTCTTATATTTTATCATGCTTCCTCTGGGTTTGGAAGAACCTTTTGAGATATTTCTGCCACTGTATTCATATTTTGCTTTTCAAACAAAATATGATATAACTGGTTTCGCTACTTGGCAAACCTGCAAATAGGTGTCAAGCCCCAAAATAAAAAAGTCAGCATAATTTTTGCGGCATGAAAATGAGTATAACAAAACAAGCCGGTCAGCGAGAGATTTTTGCAAACCGGCTGAACAGGGCTGATGTTATCGGTTAAGCGGCGGTGCTTGCCTCAGCATCCAAGGCCAGCAGATGTGCTTTCACCCTGGCGTAGTAGATACGCAGGAATTTGGCAGCGCCGGCCACCATGTAAACATAAAAGTGCTTGCCCTCGGCTCGCTTTTTATCCATGAACTGAAATATGGGATTGGCCGGGTCAGAGTGCTGGAGGATTGTGCTGGCGACCATAAACAGGGTCTTTCGCAGATTGGGGGAACCGCGCTTGGAGATGCGGCGGGACTTGGAGTCGAATGTGCCGGACTGGAAAGGCGGCGCGTCCATGCCCGCGAAGGCTACCAGAGCGCCCTTGTGGGTGAACCGGCGCACATCGCCAATCTCCGCCATAAGCTGCGGCCCGGTGACCTCGCCTGCACCCTGCATAGCCATGACAATATCGAATTCCGGCAGCAGGGAAGCCAGACGGAGCATCTCGCCCCGCAAGATATACAGCGCATCATAGACGGCGTTCAGGCTGTCCACAGCCTGAGCGATCAGCAGCTTGGTACTGTCGTTCTTGGGGAATGTAGCCACAGTATTTCGAGCGGCAGTGTGAAGTTTTTCGGCGTCAGACTGAGAGACGCGATACCCTGATTTGGCACACCATTTGCGGTAAGCGTCCAAAAAAGCGGCGAGGGAAATGCCCGCCACACAGTCCCTGTGCCAGAAGCGTTTCACAAAATCCACCCACTTGAAATGGCCGTTGGAACGCCTGGGCTGGGTGTCAAAAAGCGTATTGACGCCGGGAAACGCCTAATCCAGCAGAGAGATCAGGCCGTTGCGGAGGACCACGCTGGATTTTTGAGTGCGCAGGTATAAACGATTCTGCATTTTCAGCATCTGCCGGGTCTCGTCCTCTGGCGAGTAGTCCCGCAGCTCCGCCCAGAAGGACAGGGCATAGTTGGCGATCTTCATGGAGTCGGCCTTGTCCGTTTTGACCTTGCGCAGAGAGTTGTCGCTGAAATCGTGGATGAGCATGGCGTTGACAACGCTGACGAAGAAGCCAGCCTCCTTTAGTGCCAAGGCGATGGGCCGCCAGTACATCCCCGTATGTTCCATGACGATGCGGATGTCCCCGCCGATGCTCCGCAGTGTTTTTACCAGACTGGACAGTCCGACGGCGTCATGCTCCACAGAAAACGGCGTCAGCACCACTTCGCCGCCCGGTCTGCGTACAGCGACTGTGCTTTTCCCCTTGGATACATCAATGCCGACAGCGGTGATTGGTTCATAGTTCATTTGCAAACCTCCCAAATCAAAATGGTTTCAACCGGCGCCCGCCGCTGCCCATCACCGATTCAGCTTGCTGTGTGACACGAGTGGGCGGTGTTGTCCGCTCCTCAACCTGCGCAAATCGAACGCTGCAATGGGAGGGCCGGCTGACAGTTTGCGCAATCGAGCGTGACAGCTCAGGCAGTGCCTCGTCAGTCCGGTTCCCTCCCATTGTAGCTTAGGTGTGGGCCGCTGCATAGGGCGGCCATCTCCCCCGTTTTTGGGGGTGTCACCATTGTAGCAAGCAGTGTATTTGTTCCCACAAATACTCAAAACGGACTTCCAGCGTGACCGCCGGAAGTCCGTTTTTGCTTGTTGGTGGCTCCTGCCCCCAAACCCCTTTTCGCAGAATTCCATTCTGCGGCTGCGCACCGTTCCGGCGCTTTTCCTCCCGTCTCCGGCAGAGATTTTTTGCAAACGGCGAGGTTGGCTTACCAGCATAATCGCATACTGCCTCGTAAATGGAAAGGGCAGTTTTTCAAAAAAGTCCGTCAGGCTTGCAGAGCCGCAGCCAGCGTGAAACGCTGTTCAAAGGGTTTGGGATGCTTCCCAACAAGCAAAACCTGCGGTTTCCGGCAACGCTGGAAATCGCAGGTTTGAGCGTTTGTATATACAAACGCCCTGCTTGCCCAGTAGTGAAAGCCTGTACTGTCCGCCAGCCCTCGACAAAATTTTCCCAAAGGCATTGACAGGAACACCTGTTTGTGCTACCATAATGGGGAACTGAATACTGCACATATTTTTCACGCAGATACATAGACCGAACCACAGCGTTTTTGCTGGGGTCGGTCTTGTTGTGTCTGCGTTTTTTGTTTTTGAAAGGAGGCTGGACAATGGAGAAAATCAAGACGGAGAAAGCCGAGCGCAGGCGGGGCAGGCCGAAGCTGGACGCCCGCATCACCGGGGAATACGCCCCCAGCAGGCGGCAGGCACTGAACAAGATGTATATGTACGAGGGCGTCCACCTGTTATCGGTAGCGGCTACCGAAATTCCAAACAATGAGATTTTATGGCAGGAGGACAGAACAGCGGTCACCGTGAAATCCCGTGACGGCATTCTGGAACAGCTCGGCAGAATGGCGGCGCAGGACAAGCTGGCCTGCACCGATTGCGTCTATCTCGCTAACCTTGCGATCAGTGCCATTCAGGTCGGGTACACAACACGGGAAGTGGAGACTGCTTTGCGGAAAATCCGCATGGCGGCAAAGGCCAGCATGATAAATCCAAACAACGAGGCTCTTTATTCCGCATTGGGCAACGCCGTAGATATTCTGCGGAGAATGGGAGGTATCGCTTGAAGAAAATCGAAAATCATCCTGTGGAAATCGCCGTTGCTGGGGAGGTCCCAGGCTTTGAGTGTGGAGGACACCGAAGCGTATTTTTGAACCTGGGCCTCGATGTGGAAATGGACGGGGTGACCTATCACCTCATCAGCCGGTTTTCCGAAAAGACCGAGATGGGGGATGTCCTGGACACGATAGAATTGGAGCGCAGCCAGCGGCAGACAGCATAAAAATTTCCTGTGTCTGCCGCGAAAGATATTGCTTTAAAGCGATAAAGCGGGTATAATGGCATCAGGTAACAAGATGCTATGTGCCTGCGTCCAGGGAGGTAAAAAAATCAAGATGCAGGAAAACTACAATGTTGGAATTTATTGCAGGCTCAGTCGTGATGACGAAAGAACCGGGGAGTCTGTGTCCATCGAAAATCAAAAAATCATGCTTGGCCGGTATGTGCAGGAACAGGGCTGGAACTTCTACGCCGCCTACTGCGATGACGGAGTCTCGGGTACGACCTTCGACCGTCCCATGTTCAATCAGATGATTGCCGATGCCAGAGCGGGGAAAATCAATCTGATATTATGCAAGGACCTCAGTCGCCTGGGCAGAGATTATATCGAAGCGGGTCGATATACAGACATCGTTTTTCCGAGTATGGGCTGCCGGTTCATCGCTCTCAATGATGGAGTGGACACCATTCACAAAAACAATGAGATGCTGGTTATTCTGAAAAATGTCATGAATGACCTCTATGCACGCGATACCAGCAGTAAAATCCGGGCGGTGAAACAGTCCACCTTCAAGAGCGGAAAGTATATCGGCTGTTACGCTCCCATCGGCTACCGAAAATCCCCGGCAGACAAGCACATTCTGGAGATTGACCCTGTGACCGCACCTATCGTTCGCCGCATTTTCGATATGCGCTTGCAAGGCGATACCTTTCGGAAAATCGCCCGAACGCTCAATGAGGAGGGTGTACCATCGCCGCGAGGTTTCTACTATATGGCGGAGGGCAGGCCGAACCTGCGGGGCGAAACGCCGTATTGGAACGATGTGACAGTCAAGACCATTTTGCGGAATGAGGTCTACCTGGGTCACATGGTGCAGAACAAAACCGGCACCGTCTCCTACAAGGTCCACAAGCAGGTCAGCAAGCCGAAAGCGGACTGGATTAAGGTGGAGCATACCCATGAGCCGCTGGTCTCTCAGGAGGTCTGGGACGCCGTTCAGAGGCTGGACAATCATCCGTCAAAGGGGCGTTCCGGCAGCGATGGGGAAATCTCCTTATTCGCCGGCGTTCTCTACTGTATGGATTGCGGATCGTCCATGCGCATCCTGAAGGACTATCGGAGCCGGAAACGCCATGCAGACGGGCATTACGGAAGCTACAAAGCGTATATGTGCAACCGCTACGGCTACGGCGGAAAAGCCGCCTGTTCCTCCCACTATATCAACTGCAACACGCTGACGAAGCTGCTATTGCTAGACATCCACGCAAAGGCGATGCTGGCGCAGAACAGCCCAGCCGCCCTCAAGGAGAAAATCCTCGCCCAAAAGAACGCCGCCAGTCTGGAGCAGACAAAGGCACTCCGAGCAACGCTGGCGGCGGTAGACAAGCGGCTGGCGGAACTGGAAAAGCTGGTGGTGTCGGCTTACGAGGACAAGGTGAAGGGCGTCATGCCGGAGGCGCTGTGCGTCCAGCTGATGAACCGCTACGAGGACGAACGCAGGAGCAAGCTGGAACAGCGGACGCAGCTCACAGCGCAATTGGAGGCTCAAAGGGAGGACGAATGCGCCGCCGATGAATGGCTAAACCTGATTCGGGACTACTCCCAGCTTGAGGAACTGGATCGCCCTACCCTCCTGCGTTTGGTTAAGCGCATCGAGGTGGGCGAGAAGTATGAAATCGCCGGAGAAACCCACCGGGACATCAAAATCTACTACAACTTTGTCGGGTATATTGAACTGTAAATCTGTACTTCTTTATGCGAGGTTATCTAACGATTTTTACGCCAAAGATACAAGCAAAAAGGTACGGGCAATCAAGAGGGCGCAGGGACAGGCGGGGGAACATCTGACAAAGCCGCCCTATGGCTACATAGTAAGCCCTACGGACAAAAAGCAATGGATTGTAGACGAGGAAGCCGCCGCTGTGGTGAAACGGATTTTTGATTTATGTATCGGTGGGAAAGGCCCTATGCAGATAGCAAAAATCCTCAAAGAAGATAAGGTACTGACTGCCAAAGCCCACTACGCAAAGAAAAAGGGGAAAGCACTTCCCGAAAATCCCTATGACTGGAGGGATAGTACCATTGTCGGTATTTTGGAGCGTATGGACTACTGCGGGCATACGGTGAACTTCAAAAGCTATTCCAAATCCCACAAGCTGAAAAAGCGGATTCCTACCACAAAGGAACAGCAGGCGGTTTTCTATAATACCCATGAAGCGATTGTGGAGGACGCAGTTTTTGAACGAGTGCAGGAACTAAGGGCGAACAAACGCCGCCCAACAAAAGCAGACCGACAGGGCTTGTTCTCCGGCTTGGTATACTGTGCGGATTGCGGGAGCAAATTACACTTTGCCACTTGTAAAAGTTTTAATGGCTCACAAGACCATTACCGCTGTGTAAAGTACAAGAGCAATACGGGAAGCTGTACGGCTCATTTTATCCGCGAGGAAGTGTTAAAGCAGATAGTATGGAGCAGAATATTTGATGTGACTGCCCTTTTCTTTGATGACATCATGGCTTTCCATGAAATGATGTATCAGCAACGCTCCGCTGAAACAGAAAAAGAAATGAAGCGCAGGAAGCGGGAAGTCGGACAGGCGAGGAAGCGGATAGCGGAACTTGACCGTATCTTCAAGCGGATTTATGAGGACGACATAAGCGGTGCAATCAGCCATGACAGATTTTTGAAGCTGTCCGCAGAGTATGAAGCGGAACAACGGGAACTGGAAGAAAAAGTTAAGGCAGACCAGCAGGAAGTCGATACTTACGAACAGAATAAGAGCGATTTTGACAGCTTCGCCGCGATTATCCGCAAGTATGTGGGGATAAAAGAACTTACCCCCGCAATCGTCAATGAATTTATCAAAAAAATCATAGTCCATGCGCCGGAAAAGGTGAACGGGAAACGGGTACAGAAAGTAGATATTGTTTTCAATTTTGTGGGTGAACTCAATTTCCTTTCTGACATGCAACCGAAACGGCAAGGCGCATAGGAACTCAAAAAGACGGTACAGCCCTTGTAATCGGGGCTATACCGCCTAATCTGAAATTACTTCCCTCTAACCGTAAACATTTGTGCTTGCACTGTTTTTTTATGAGATAATATAACAGGTAAATCTACTTTACAGCATTTGGGGCGGAAGGAAAACAGAGAAGCTGAGCTGTAAAGTGGACTGGCTTTCAAGACAGTGAGGAACAGACGGGTATAAAGTGTGGTAAAACGGCCAAACTTCTCCTTGACAGAAGAAGGGCTCTGGGTTATAATCAAGATACCCCACCCCAGGGGGGTGTATCGAAAAGGAAAGACTGGAAAGTAAGGTGAAGCGGTATGACCAAGCAGAAGTTCAATATTACTGGAATGACCTGTTCCGCCTGCTCCGCCCACGTGGAGAAAGCGGTGCGCAAGCTGGAGGGGATAAAAGCAGCCGACGTTAGCTTGATGACCAACTCTATGACGGCGGAGTTTAACGAAGAAATTCTGTCCTCAGAGGATATTATTGCGGCGATAATACGATCCGGATATGGGGCGTCTCTGCCCAGAAAGGTGGGGGCCAGGGTTCAGACCGCCCCCCAGGAGGATACGATGGCCCAGGAGCTGGCCTCCATGAAGGGGCGGATGATCTGGTCCTTTGTGTTCCTCATTCCCCTGTTCTATATCTCCATGGGCCACATGATGGGTGCGCCTCTGCCCAGCTTTTTGCTGGGACATGAGAATGCGGTGGCCTTTGGGCTGACCCAGCTGCTGCTCACGCTGCCTGTTATGTATCTCAACGATAAGTATTATAAGGTGGGATTTAAAACTCTCTGGAATCGAGCGCCCAACATGGACAGCCTGATTGCGGTGGGCTCCTCCGCTGCCGTTGTCTATGGCGTCTTTGCCATTTACCAAATGGGCTATGGCTTGGGCCACGGAGATATGGAATTGGTGGCAAAATACCACATGGACCTGTATTTTGAATCTGCCGGTATGATTCTGACCCTGATTACCATGGGCAAATTTCTGGAGACTCGTTCCAAGGGCAAAACCGGCGAGGCGATCACCCGCCTGATGGACCTGGCTCCCAAAACGGCCACTGTCCTCCGGGAGGGCGTGGAGACCGAAATCCCGGTGGAGGAGGTCCAGGTGGGGGACCGGGTTGTGGTACGCCCCGGCCAGTCCATCCCCGTAGACGGCGTGATTGTAGAGGGCCAGTCTGCCGTGGATGAGTCCGCCCTCACCGGCGAGTCCATTCCTGTGGATAAGGGCATAGGGGACAAGGTGGCCGCCGCATCCATCAACAAGTCGGGCTTCTTCACCTTTGAGGCCAGCCGGGTTGGGGAGGATACAACTCTGGCCCAGATGATCCGGCTGGTGGAGGAGGCCTCCGCGTCCAAAGCCCCTATTGCCAAGCTGGCCGACAAGGTGGCAGGGGTCTTTGTGCCGGTGGTAATGGCCATTGCCCTGGTGGCCGCCGCTGCCTGGCTGGTCACCGGCCACAGCGCAACTCAGGCCCTCACCGCCGGAGTTGCTGTGCTGGTCATCTCCTGCCCCTGTGCATTGGGTCTGGCAACCCCTGTGGCCATTATGGTGGGCACCGGCAAGGGGGCGGAGAACGGCATTCTCATTAAATCTGCCGAGGCCCTGGAGACCCTCCACACCGTGAACACCATTGTCCTGGACAAGACGGGCACCCTAACCCAGGGCAGGCCGGTGGTCACGGATATCCTTCCCGTTGGCGCTCCTGGAGTCAAGGAGGAGGACCTGCTCTGGATTGCCTACTGCCTGGAGAAGCCCTCCGAACACCCCCTGGCCGCCGCCATTGTGGAGGAGGCGGAGCGGCGGAAGATCCAACACCAGCTGGTCCAGGTCAAGGACTTTGAGGCCATCCACGGGCGGGGCGTCCGGGCGGAGCTGGGGGATCACGTCCAGTTCGGCGGCAACCGAGCTATGATGGAGGAAGAGGGCATCGACCTGGGCGAATGGGCCGCGAAAGCGGATGAGCTGGCGGCTCAGGGCAAGACGCCCCTATACTTTGCGGACCAACCGGAGCGAGAATTACTAGGTATTATCGCCGTGGCCGACACGCCAAAGCCTTCCAGCAAGGATGCAGTGGCCGCCTTCCAGGAACTGGGGCTGGATGTGGTCATGCTTACCGGCGACAACCGGCGCACCGCCGAGGCCATTGGCAGGGAGCTGGGGGTCACCCAGGTGATCGCCGAGGTGCTGCCCCAGGACAAGGAGCGGAAAATTGCCGCCCTCCAGCAGGAGGGGAAGAAGGTGGCCATGGTGGGAGACGGCATCAACGACGCCCCCGCCCTGGCCCGGGCGGAGGTGGGGCTGGCCATTGGGGCGGGCACCGACGTGGCCATTGAGTCCGCCGATATTGTGCTGATGAAGTCCGACCTGCTAGACGTAGCCGCCGCCGTGGAGCTGTCCCGGGCCACCATCCGGAACATCAAGCAGAACCTGTTCTGGGCCTTTTTCTACAACTCGCTAGGGATTCCCCTGGCCGCCGGCGTGTTCTACGCGGCGCTGAACTGGCAGCTTAATCCCATGTTTGCCGCCGCCGCCATGAGTCTCAGCTCGGTCACGGTGGTGACCAACGCCCTGCACCTGCGTTTTTTCAAGAGTAAGTACCAGTCTGAAGCTCCAGCGGCTCCCGCCTGCGATGGCGCCTGCCCTCTGGAGTTGAAGGATAACACAAATCAAGGAGGAAACAAAACCATGAAAAAGACCATGATGATCGAGGGTATGATGTGTACCCACTGCACCGGACGGGTTGAGAAAGCCCTGGCCGCCATTGACGGGGTTTCCGCCGTGGAGATGAGCCTGGAGGGCAAGTCCGCAGTCCTGACCCTCAGTAAGGACGTGGACAACCAGGTCCTCACCGACGCCGTGACCCAGGCGGGCTATGAGGTGGAGTCCGTCCAGTGAAGGCCGACCACGCCCAGGTGACCCGGCTGCTGAAGACCGCCCGGGGCCAGATCGACGGCATTTTGAAGATGGTGGAGGAGGACCGGTACTGTCTGGAGGTCTCCAGCCAGATCATGGCCGCCCAGTCCATTCTGAAAAAGGCCAACCGTATGGTCCTCCGGGGACACATGGACTGCTGTGTGCGGGAGGCCGTCTCCTCCGGCGACCCCGACGCCAAGCTGGAGGAGCTGGCCACTCTGCTGGATAAGCTGGCGGAGTAACGGAGGCTTTGATTCCTTCTGATTGCTTGTACCAGCATGGAGCAGGAAAGAGAAGTTAACACATAAACCGCCCTCTTCCGGGAAAGCTAGCCTGGAGGGGGCGGTTTTTTGCACTCAAAATGGAAATACGCCATTGCCGGGGGATTGGCGGGGATTGCCAATGGTTTGTTTGGCGGCGGGGGCGGGTCGGTGCTGGTGCCTCTGCTGACTGGGTACTGCGAGCTGGACCAGCGCCGGGCCTTTGCCACGTCGGTGGCTGTGATTTTGCCCCTGTGTACGCTGTCGGTGGGGATCTATTTTCTGCGGGGCGGGCTGGACCTGATGGCAGCCGCGCCCTACCTGATTGGCGGGGCTGTGGGAGGCTGGGCCGGCGGAAGGTGGTTCAAAGGGATGAAAGTGTCCTGGCTGAAGCAGGCCTTCGGGCTGCTGCTGATTTACGGAGGGGTGAGGAGTCTTTTATGAGTGACTGGATACTGCCCCTGGCGGTGGGGGCGGCCACAGGGGTCCTGTCCGGCTTCGGCGTGGGAGGTGGGACCCTGCTGCTGGTCTATATGACCGCCTTTGCAGGAGTGGACCAGCGGCTGGCCCAGGGGATCAATCTGCTCTATTTTCTCCCCGCCGGATTGATGGCCCTGCCTGCCCATGTGAAGAACGGCTGTATTGAGAAGGAGGTGCTCCTTCCGGCCATTAGCGGAGGTCTGCTCTGCGCTGCCCTGGCCGCCTGGGTCGCTACAGCCATGGAGGTGGGCCTGTTGCGGAAATGCTTTGGCGCATTTTTGATTGTGGTTGGAATCATGGAGCTGCTGGGAAAGAAAAGGGGCTGACCTGACCGCATGGTCAATCAGTCCTCCTTTTTATTTGGAATAAATTCAATAATGTCATTTACACTGCAATTCAGAATTTCGCAGAGAATATCAATGGTGTTGGTGGAAATGGAATCTCCATCCTTTATTCTGCGGATAGAGGAGCTGCTGACACCATGTTTTTGCAGGGTATATGTGGTTGCCTTGCACTGTTCCATTGTTCGTTTGAGTGGAGCATAAGAAATCAAACAAATCCCTCCATCCCCTTTACATATCTCTATTATTGACTATAATAAAGATAAAACGTTATAGGCAATATTGCCTATAACAGGAAAGAAGGTCAGAGAGGACTCAATCAGCTTTTCCCTGCGGCGGACGGAGTGCCGCAGCCGTTGGGGCTGGCAGGGTATGCAGCAAAAAATCAGGACGCCCCATCTGGGACGTCCTGCGTGTATGGAGTGGTTTCTGGATCAGTTCCAGAAATCGGTCTTTTCCTTCAGGCCGATTGCGGAGGCCTTGAAGACAGGGTCCTTGCCCTGGCTGCGCTGGTCGGTATAGTCCTTCAGCGCTTTCATAGCGGTATTGCCCAGAATGAGGATAACGGGCAGGTTGACGATGGCCATAAAGCCCATGAGCACGTCGGCGGTATCCCAGATCAGACCAAAGTTCAGCTGAGCGCCGATAAAGACGATGGCGATTGCGGCAATGTTAAAGATGGTCTTGGTGGTCTTGCTCACAGTGTGGCCGGCAATGTAGTTCAGGGCGCCGTCACAGTAGTACAGGTTGCCCAGCAGGGTCGTGAAGGCGAACAGCAGCAGAGCAAAGGTGATGAAGTAGGGGCCCACAGCGCCGAAAGTCCGGGCCAGGGAGGCCTGTACGAAGGGGGCGCCAGTCAGCTCCCCGGAGGGAGTGATGCCGGTACACAGAGCCATAAGGGCGGTGGCGGTACAAATCAGGATAGTGTCGATGAACACGGACAGCATCTGGACCAGGCCCTGCTTGGCGGGGTGGGACACGTCGGCCGCGGCGGCGGCGTTGGGAGCGGAGCCCACACCGGCCTCGTTGGAGTACAGGCCGCGCTTAATGCCCTGCATCATAGCGGAACCGGCGAAGCCGCCGAAGATAGCCCGGAAATTGAAGGCCTCGGAGAAGATCTTGCCGATGACCATGGGGACCTGGCCGACATTCAGGACCACCACTACAAGGGACAGGAGGATGTAGATGACGCCCATTACGGGGACCATGACGCCGGTGACTTTGACGATGCGCTTGCCGCCGCCGAAGATACACACACCCACCAGGATAGCCAGCAGGGCGCCGCCGATCATGGGAATAGAGTCGTTGTAGAACTCGTAGCTGGTGAAGCTGGTAATCAGGTTGAAGGAGGCCGCCATATTAAAGCCGCCAGCGTAGGTGGCGATGAGGAGCACCGCAAAGATCACGCCCAGAGCACGGCTGTGCAGCGCCGCCTCGATGTAGTAAGCGGGGCCGCCGTAGCTGCCGCCGGTGGGGTCCTTCTTCTTGTAGATCTGAGCCAGGGTGCTCTCTACAAAGGAGGAGGCGCCGCCCACCAGAGCGGTGATCCACATCCAGAACACAGCGCCGTAGCCGCCGAGGGCGATGGCGTTGGCCACGCCCACGATGTTGCCGGTACCCACGCGGCTGGCGGTGGAGACCATCAGGGCCTGGAACGCGGAGACAGAGTTTTCATCCTTGGGTTTCTCACTGACCACCCGGACAGATTCAACCAGCAGCCTCAGCTGAATGAATTTGCTTCGGAAGGTAAAATACAGACCTACGCCCAGCAGCATGATAATCAGGATATAGCTGTACATCCAGTTACTGAGTGTGCCGATTATGGTAGAAAACAATTCCATGATTTTCCCTCTCTCTTCTTTTAATTTTGTTCTGTGGGGACCGTACGTTGGGCATATCGATCCAGGATGTGGAGCTTCTCCCGGCGGGAAATATACTCCAGCACCTTCTGCCCCGCCACGCTGTTGCCCTTGCGGTCCAGACTGGGGCCGTATACACCAATGCCCATCTCACCTGGAACCACGGACAGGATGCCGCCTCCCACGCCGCTCTTGCTGGGAAGACCCACCCGCACGGCAAACTCGCCGCTTCCGTCGTACATACCGCAGGTCAGCATCATGGTCAGGGTCGTTCGTACCACCTCCTCCTTTAAAAGTCTGCGTCCGGTTTCCGGCTGGACGCCGCCGTTTGCCAGCAGCTGTCCCAGGTTGGCCAGACTCTCCGCCGTTACGCTGAGAGAGCACAGCTGGGTATACAGCCGCAGGGTCTCGTCCACGTCCCCGTTGATCAAGCCCTTGCTCTGAAGCAGGTAAGCTAGGGAGCGGTTGCGGGCGCTGTGGGACCACTCGGAATGGAATACGTCCTCGTCCACGGTAATGTACTTGTCTCCACACAGACCTCGGACGGCGGACAGCATATATTCCAGCCCCAGAGGGACCAACAGCTCCACAATGGCAATGGCCCCCGAGTTGACCAGGGGATTGAAGGGGATGTCCTCGCTGTCAGAGATGCGGGACATAGCGTTGAAGGAGGCGCCGGAGGGCTCCATATTGGTTTTGAGGAATACCGCGTCAAAGCCGTGGTGCTCCAGCGCCATCGCCAGATTAATCGCCTTGGAGATGCTCTGGATGGTAAACCGACGCTGCCAGTAGCCACAGTGCAGTTCCTCTCCGTCAATGGTTTTGACACATATGCCCAGCTCCCGTCCATCCGCTTTGCTCAGTTCAGGGATGTAGCTGGCCACCTCACCCTTTCCGGTATAGGGTTTTCCAAATTCCAATGCCTGCCTCAGCAGGACCTCATCCATAGTATACACTCCTTTTCCTGTTTCTCGATATCACGCCGCAGGGGCGAAAACCGGTCGCTTTCAACAATTTGAACTGACAACTCCAGCTCCTGCCCCTGAACTTTGTATATATTATAGCACAACAGGCGGGCGCTGGATAGTACCTGTTTCATATACCTAATATCTCAAATAGCTTTAACAGAGAATATATTCATTTTGCACAAAGTGTGATACAATACGCTAAAGTGAAAATACCAACACGCTTGAAGGAAAATACACAGAAGGAGGGCGCGGGTTATGAACCTGAAGCATCTGGAGTATTTTATCACAGTAGCGCAGATGGGGTCCATCAACCGGGCGGCCCAGGCGCTGTTCATTTCCCAGCCGCATCTGGGAAAAATTATTCGGGATCTGGAGCAAAGTGTGGGGGTTCCGCTTTTCACCCGGTCCAACCACGGGGTAACTCTTACACCGGAGGGGATCGAGTTCCAGCGGCGGGCCCAGCGGGTCATGGTGGAACTGGGGGGCATCTTCAGTCATCCGGACGCCGGAAATCTGAAGGATGTCTCCCTGTCTGTCTCAATGACCAAGTACTCCCATATCATGGAGAGCTTTATCCAGACCGTGCTCCAGCACAAAGATCTGCCCGCCTATGCCCACCGCCTCCAGGAGGGGGATCCCATTGATGTGATGGAGGATGTGTATAATCACCGCACAGATGTGGGGGTTCTCCATTTTGGACAGGGCCAGCGAAAAAACATGATGGCTCTGCTCCGGGAGCGCCAGCTGGCCTACCGCCCCTTGGCCCGCATGACGCCGCACATACTGATTTCCAAGGAACATCCTCTTCTGCTGGAGGGTGAGGAAGTGACGCTGGAATCCCTGTCCGGATACGGCTTTGTCCGCTACGAGGGACAGTTTGAGGACTTTAATTATGAGCTCTTCTCCCAGGGGTCCCAGTTTAATCTTAGCGTCAATCCCAAAATGGTCTATATTGTTGCCCGCGCTTCTCTGCTCCATCTGCTGGCAAATACCGATTTCTACTCCATTGGCATTCAGGATTTTACCATCCAGCAGTCCTCCTACCAGGTGGTGTCCATCCCCATTGAGGACTGCCGGGGGCTGCTGGAGTTTGGCTATATTCACCCGGCGGGGGTCCAGCTCAACAGTATCACCAGGGAGTTTCTTACCGACCTGAAACGGCGGCTGGTACAATAGTGTAAGACTGGGGCGAGCCCATTTGCGAGGGCCGCCCCGGTTTTTGCGTTTAGATTTGGGTGATATCGTAGGGAGTGGTCTGATATACGTAGTAGTTGAGCCAGTTGGTGTAAAACAGCTGACCGGCAGAACGCCAGCGGACCACAGGGGCCTGGGCGGGGTCATCGCCGGGAAAGTAGTGCTTAGGGATATCAATGGGCAGATTTCGCTCTACATCCCGGAAGTACTCCCGGGCCAAGGTATCCGGGTCGTACTCCGGGTGGCCGGTGATGAAAAATCGGCGGTTATCCTCGCTCTTCACCGCAAAGACCCCGGCCTCCTCCGACACAGCCAGCAGCTCCAGGCCGGGGACCCTTTGAATGTCCTCTGCATGGTTCTCAGTGTGCCGGGAGTGAGGGACGTAAAAGACGTCGTCGAAGCCTCGGAACAGAGGGGATTGCTTTTTCAGGGCGGTATGGGGGAAAACGCCGAAGAGCTTGCGGTCCAGAGAGTACTTGGGAATGCCATAGTGGTGGAAAAGGCCCGCCTGGGCACCCCAACACACATGAAGGGTGGAGTGGACATGGGTCGTGGTCCAGTCCATAATGGTACACAGCTCAGGCCAGTAGTCCACATCGGTGAAGTCGTAGTTTTCCACTGGGGCCCCGGTGATAATCATGCCGTCGAATTTTCGGTCTTTGATCCGGTCAAAGGTGGTATAAAAGGAGGAGAGATGGCTGGCGTCGGTGTTCTGAGAGGTGTGGCTGGCCATTTGCAGCAGCTCTACCTGAACCTGAAGAGGAGAGTTGGACAACTTTCGCAGCAGCTGCGTCTCGGTGACGATCTTAGTGGGCATCAAATTGAGGATGACCAGATTCAGCGGACGCATATCCTGGTGAATGGCCCGATATTCTGTCATAACAAAGATGTTTTCCCCCTCCAACGTGGCTCTGGCGGGCAGAGAGTCGGGGATTTTAATAGGCATATGCTATCCCTCCTGTAAATTTAATTCTTATATTATATAGGGTACCATAAGAGGTGCCGTTCTGCAAGAGAAAATCTTGCGGCCAAATGTCTTTGAGAAGTGGACTTTTTCCGGGAGGAGAGGGGGAAAAGGAGGTATGGAAAAAATTTGAGAAATTTCAAAAAAATGCTTGACAAAGAGAAAAGGACGTGGTATTATGTCGAAGCTGTCCGCGAGAACAGGGCACAGAAGTCAGCAAGCCGAGCAAGGACAAAAAACTTTGAAAAAAGTCGAAAAAAGTTCTTGACAAAGGCTGGGCGGTGTGGTAATATATGAAACCGTTG
>NZ_QWKI01000348.1 GCF_009911645.1 Pseudoflavonifractor sp. 60 | reverse complement strand
GAGGCCGGCTTCGGTGAGTACACCCGGGAGTTTACCGCCGCCGACTTCAAGCCCGGCGACATTATGAGCATGAGCGGACACTGCTGGATCTGCCTGGGCACCTGCGAGGACGGCAGCATTGTCATTGCCCACTCCACCCCCTCTGACAGCAAGAACGGTCAGGGCGGCGGCGGCATCCAGATTTCCGGCGTCAGCGACAAGCCCAACAGCCAGGCCTATCAGCTGGCCAAGTACTACATGGAGAAGTACTATCCTGAGTGGAGCTCCCGGTACGACGCCGTCCAGCGGGGCATGAGCTATGTCACCAACATCAGCAACAGCAACAACGGAAAATTCTCCTGGACCATCGGCAGCGCCGGCCTCACCGACCCGGACGGCTTCCGGGATATGAGCGCGGAGCAGGTCCTGGCCGAGCTGTTCGGCGAGAAGGCCGACATCCCCACTGCGGAGCCCGAGAAGCCCCTGGCCGACGGTACTTACTCCAACGTGGTCTATGTGGGCGTGGAGGGCTACGGCACCTTCGCCTGCATGGAGAGCTCCCGCTTTGACACCGTGATCCCCAAGGAGGACATGATCCACCGCTTCTTCGCGGACGGCGTCACCGGTACCGCCAAGGTGTCTGCGGACAACAACTACGCCCTCCAGAACCTGATGAACGAGGGCTATGTGTACAATATCACCGTCTCTGACGGCGTGGTGGTGGCCGCCTCTGAGGCCAACGGCGTGGAGGGCACTGTCTCCAACGCCTCCGCCTCCAGTATTACCGTCAACGGCAGAAGCATTCCCATGAACGGCGGCACCAAGCTCTACCACATCGACCCCAAAACCGGCGGCGCTGTGGTCCAGCCCATCACCCTGACCTCCATCCTGGGCAAAACTGTAAAGGTCTATGGCAATCCCGCCCAGGTGGTCTACCAGACCTTTGTGGCGGAGCCCTACGAGGCCCCCGTCAGCGGGACCCCCGGCCAGCGCACAGTGAAGAACTATCTGGCCACCGCCCTGGAGCCCGTGGGCACCGCTCTGTATGTCTATGGCGGCACCTGGGACTGGCAGGATGTGGCCTCCAGCCCCCAGGGACGGACCATCGGCATCCCCCAGACCTGGATCGACTTCTTCCAGCAGCAGGACGCCAATTTCAGCTACCGCAATGACAACGACTACACCAGCACCACCTATCAGTTCGGCCTGTGGAATCAGTATCACTACGCCGGCGTGGACTGCTCCGGCTACGTGGGCTGGAGTGTGTACAATGTGATGAACACCCAGTCCGGTATGGCTGACACCGACTACTATGTGGGCGGAGCAAA
>NZ_QWKI01000347.1 GCF_009911645.1 Pseudoflavonifractor sp. 60 | reverse complement strand
CTGGTGATGTGCCTGGGCCTGCTGCCCGTCACCGCCTCGGCGGCGGAGGCAAATTTGCCCGACTGGTATTTCCTGTTCGCCATCTTCAAGAACGTGGACGCCGACGGTAAAGACAAAAACGGCAAAGCCGTGCATGTAAAATATTCCATGCCCCAGGACGAAATCAATGGTATCCATGATGGCGCTCAAGAATTTGAAATATATATGAATTCACTTGGGGTGATGCGTGCCCATGTGGAGGTGGTGGAGATTGATGAGTCCCTCACAGAATTGCATAACGATTATAGCGGCGGGTCCTATGTCGCTTATGATCAGGCAACTCCCCTTCTAAAGAAGAAGGTGGACCTGGACCGATATGACCATGTTTCTTGTATTGTCAACTTGGATACCCTTGCCACGGGCTATGGGGGAATAACCAGCGGTGAATTTGAGAACGGAAATGGCCACTCGTGTATCAACTGTGCAGCTGTACCTAGATGGACCAAGGGCACATATCCTTGGTCGCCAGGCTATCCAGTCCATGAATTTCTGCATTTTATGGAACGTATGAACAAACGATGGGGCAAGGAGTTCGGCCTGCATGACATTATGCATAACTTTTATACACGTGTGAACGAAGAGTATGAAGAATGCTATACGGATATCCTATTGAACCGGGCCAAAGGGACTGCCGGAACCGGCGTACACCCCGCCGTGTGGCAGTATCCGCCCCATGTGCTGCGGACTATGACGGAGCTGACGATTCCGTCCAGTGTTACCAGCGTTGGGAGCTGGGCATTTGCAAACTTTACAACTTTGACTAGAGTAAACGTTCCATCCAGCGTTACCAACATCGGGAGGACTGCGTTCCAGAGTTGTACCAGCCTGACCAGCGTAAGCCTCCCGGTCAGTATAACCCATGTAGAAGACTATACATTTGCAAATTGTCCCAGTTTGACCGACGTGTATTACAGCGGCACTGAAGCCCAGTGGAAGGCCATCCAGATCAGCAGCGTAAGCAACTCGGCCCTGACCAATGCCAACATCCACTACAACCACCTGATGGCGGATGTGAAAACCACCGACTGGTTCGCCCAGCCTGTGATGTGGGCGGTGGAGAAT
>NZ_QWKI01000346.1 GCF_009911645.1 Pseudoflavonifractor sp. 60 | reverse complement strand
GTTGAGAATGAGATAACCCCGTTTCGCTCGCTCCTGAACGAGATGTATAGCCGGGATGTGAGCAAGAAAGTCCATTCGTCCTACCTGACAAAAGCCAAGTCCGGCAAGTTTACCGGCTGTCTGGCCCCCTTCGGCTACCGCAAAGACCCGGAGGACAAAAACCATCTTCTCATTGACGAGGATACCGCATGGATCGTCCGCAGGATTTTTGAGTGGGCGAAGAACGGCAGCGGCCCCAACCGCATCCGCCGCAGGCTGGAGGACGAGGAAATCCCCTGCCCCGCATGGTGGAACCGGCAAAAGGGATTGCGCGACCATGTAACCAAATTTGAGCGGGAGAACCCGGAGCGAGGCCGGTTTATCTGGGACTTCACCGCTATCCAGGGCATTCTGGCAAACCCGGTCTACATCGGCGCGATTGCCTCTCAAAAGGTCAATTACCGTTTCAAAATCGGCTGGATGGGCAACAAGAAGCGGGAGGACTGGATTATCGTTGAGGGGATGCACGAGGCCATCATTGACCGGGATACTTACGACATTGTGCAGGAGAAAGTCAAGAGCCGGAAGCGCCCGGACGCATGGGGGAATTTCAGTCTGTTCGCCGGTCTGGTAAAGTGCGGACAGTGCGGCAGCACCCTGAACATCCGCCGCGCCAATCAGAAAGGCAACGAACGGATTTACACCTGTTCCCGGTACAACAAGTATGGCGTGGCCCACTGTACCCAGCATCGCATCAGGTATGATACGCTCTACAACATCGTGCTGGAACAGATTAGGGCTTGTGCGAGAAAGGCCCTTGCCGATGAACAGGAGGCAGCGGCCCAGCTCCGGGAGAACTGCCAGGCGGACGAGCAGGCCGAGCGTGAGGCCATCCAGCGGAGCATTGACGAGGACAGCGAACGCATCACCGCTCTGGAACGCATCATCAGCCGGGTGTACGAGGATATGATTGCCCAGCGCATCAGCGAGGACAATTTCAACCGCATCTTGGAGAACAGCCAGACGGAGCAGGCCACGCTGAAAAACCGTGTCATGCTGAACCGGGAACGGCTGGCCCAGCAGACCCAGGAGCAGGAGGACAGCACACGCTGGCTGGAAATCATCAAGGACTATGCGGACATTCAAGAGCTGGACGCTGTGACGCTGAACCGGCTTGTTCAGAAAATCGTCATTCACGAGGACATAGACGGCGAGACTGTTCGCCAGACTGTGGAAATCCATTTCAATTTCAACGATAAAGCGGATAAACGCAGGATTATCCGGGAGAAATAACTGAATATCGCAACATTAGGCCCGGATAGTAGAGGAACCGGGGTGATGCTGACCGAGGATGCCGCCGCCCGCCGTGGGCTGTTTCATTAACTTTGAGATGAAACAGCTCATGGCGGGCGGCGGCGTGGCCCTAATCGGGATGCAGCTCATCCCCCTGCTGGCTAACCTGTTTTCGGT
>NZ_QWKI01000345.1 GCF_009911645.1 Pseudoflavonifractor sp. 60 | reverse complement strand
AGCTGATAATCACCAACCTGCCCTATCTGTTGTTCGTGTGGCTGTTCGGCAAGGTGGGCGAGGCGTGGCGGCTGGCGTGGACGCCTCACAAAAGATGCTCCACTTCATGGACAGCCTGGCGGCGGCGCTTGCCAACGGCCTGCCCAGCTTCCACCCCTTTGACCTGTGTATCGGCGTGGCGGGCGCGGCCCTGGTGCGGCTGGCGGTCTACATGAAGGGCAAGAACGCCAAGAAATACCGCCACGGCATGGAATACGGCAGCGCCCGATTTGGGAACGCCAAGGACATAGCACCCTACATCGACCCCGTATTTGAAAACAACATCCTGCTCACGCAGACGGAACGGCTGACGATGAACGGCAGGCCCAAAGACCCCAAGACT
>NZ_QWKI01000344.1 GCF_009911645.1 Pseudoflavonifractor sp. 60 | reverse complement strand
ATAGGGAAGCGCGCACCCTCAAAGAAAGGAGGTTACACACCATGAAGAAGCAGACAGAGAAAGACAAACTCACCGCCCTATACGAAAGACTCTCCCATGACGATGAGCGAGCCGGGGAATCCGTCAGCATTGAGAACCAAAAGCGGATTTTAGAGGACTACGCAAGGAAAAACGGTTTTACCAATATCCGGCATTTCACCGATGACGGAATCCGGGGAACTACGTTCAAGCGTCCGGGGCTGGACGCTATGT
>NZ_QWKI01000343.1 GCF_009911645.1 Pseudoflavonifractor sp. 60 | reverse complement strand
CGTTTTATCGCCGCCAATGACAACCTTGACACCGCCAACGGCTTTGATATTATGTCTATCTTCCGTGACGTGATAAACGAGTGGTATGTTGCCGACACCAGCCGCAAAATCAAAGCTGTTTTCAAGTCAAGAATGGAAAAGGGCTTGCGCTGCTCTGGTAGTGTCTGCTATGGCTACCGCGCTTCCAAAGAGGAAAAAGGCGAATG
>NZ_QWKI01000342.1 GCF_009911645.1 Pseudoflavonifractor sp. 60 | reverse complement strand
GCGTAGTACTCGCTGCCGCTCACCTTGCCGGAGGGCTCCGGGGAACCATAGGCCCGCCAGAGGAAGGTCAAAATCTGGGCCTGGGCGCAGGTGGAGTTGGGGGAGAATTTGCCCGCGCCCGTCCCGGCGGTGATGCCATTCTCTACCGCCCAGGTGACGCCCTTGGCAAACCAGTCGTCGGTCTTCACATCCGCCAGCAGGTGGTTGTAGTGGATGTTGGCGCGGATCAGCTCCTCGTTGAATTCGCCCATCTGGATTGCCTTCCACTGAGCCTCCGTGCCGCCGTAGTAGACATCCGTCAAACTGTTGTTGTAAAAGGCGGCATACCCAATACTGGCAACGCTGGCCGGGATGGACACCCGTTCCAATGCGCTGCGGGTTTCATAGCATCCAAACGCCCAGTCTCCGATGCTGGTAACACCGGAAGAAAGGATTACGTTAGTCAAACCCACACAATCCTGGAAGGCCGAGCGCCCGATGCTGGTAACGCCGGAAGGAATGGATATCCCGGTCAACGCAGAGCAGTTTGCAAAGGCCCAATCCGCGATTGTGGTAACGCTGGCCGGGAGGCTCACGCTGGTCAGGCCAGTACACCCATGGAATGCGCTTATATCAAGGTAAGTAACGCTGGATGGGATGGTTACACTGGTCAGGTTAGCATAATTAAGGAACGCATCATGTCCAATGCTGGTAGCGCCGGCGGGTATGTTCAACTCCGTCATGGTCCGCAGCACGTGGGGCGGATACTTCCAAACGGCAGGGTGGACACCTGTTCCTCCCTCTGGAAACACATCAAGATCTTGAAGCCGGTTCAGGAGCGCATCGGTATAGTAAGTTTTCCAGTCATCCGTTCTGACATAATGGGTTTTACCATCGCGGTGCAGAACAAATTCTTCGTCCCATTTTCTGTTCAGATGCTCCCCAAAATGCAGAAATTCGTGAACATACAGCTGAATGTGCCAATCATTCTGTTCAGTCAGCTTGTCATAGCTTTCCTGAAAATGCTCCCAGTTCTGGTGATTGATACTTGAGATGCCAGTACCATTTTCAAATGGGGCAGAGGTTATTCCAGCGTAGCTCGTCCAAACGGTCAAATCGTGGAAACAGGTCACATGGTCATACCGGTCCAGGTCTATCTTGCTTTCCAGAAAGGGAGCTGCCTGCTCCGCAAGGATGTAAGACCCCTGCTCCTTGTTTTCGCTGTACAATTCCGTAACAGCCGTGTCGATCTCCGCCACCTCAACATGGGCCCGCATAATCCCAAAGGAATTCATGTACTCCTCAAACTCGGCGGCCAGGTCCCGAAGCAGGTCGACCTCCTCCTGGGGCATGGCGTAGGTTACGTGCTGGATCTTGCCGTTTCCATCTTTGACATCAGCGTCCACATTCTTGAAGATAGCGAAGAGAAAATACCAGTCGGGGAGTTCGGCCTCTGCGGCGGCGGCCCCCACAGGCAGCAGGCACAGGCACATCACCAGGGCCAGCAGGAGGGACACGATGTTTTTCTTCATAGCTTCCATTCTCCTTACACTTCTTTTTT
>NZ_QWKI01000341.1 GCF_009911645.1 Pseudoflavonifractor sp. 60 | reverse complement strand
TGCCTGCTGACGGCGGCGGGGGCCATAGCGTGGACGGTACTCGGGCGCTGGCAGTTTTCGAGAGACATATTGGAAATACCTGGATTGCTGCTTTACCCGCTGGCAGGCATGACGACGGCGGCGGCGCTGGTCACAGCCCTGGCGGAGGCGGCCCGCCGGGAGACCGCCCGCCGGACGGAGGCCCGTCTGCTGGCCCAGCGGGGCGAGCTGGCCCGAAACAGCTATGAAGTCATGCGGCGGCAGCACGAACAGGTGATGATGCTCCGCCACGATATGGTGAAGCATTTCCGGGTCCTGCGGCAGACTGTCACCGATGAAAAATCGGCGGCATATCTGGACGAACTGATTGGAGAGAATGAAAAAATCCGCCCTGTGGTACAGAGCGGAAATGAAATGCTGGATGTTATTTTGAACAGCAAATTGAGCGCCGCCGACGACGCCGGAATTGCGGTGGAAATTGCCCGGATGAAAGCGCCGGACAAGCTGCCCCTGACGGACGCGGAGCTGTGTTCCCTGGTGATGAACCTTCTGGACAACGCAGTGGAGGGCGCTTCCGCTCCCGGGGTGGAACGGCCTTATATCAAGCTGGATTTTTCTGTGAAGGAGCATTTCTTTGCCATTACCTGCAAGAACGCCACGACGATGGAGCATATTCAAAAGGAAACCGCGCCGGGGCACGGTTTAGGCCTTAAAATTATCAGGCAGATTGTGGCGCGGTATGACGATCTTCTGGAAACGGAATATGGCGCAGACTATTACTGCGTAAAGATGGCGATTCCGCTGGACTAACCCTGCATATATCCCAGCAGCCTCTTTTTCAAATCAGGGACGCGATGCCTGCTGACGGGGAGTATTCTTCCGTCAGCAAGTTCTATTTCACAGGAACGCAGGTGCTTGATAAAGGCGAGGTTGACCAAAATCGTCCGGTGGCAGAAGGTAAAACTCCGCTCCGGCAGCATGGAGGCCAGCTCGGAAATTCTTGCGGAGGTTTCGATTGGTCCGCTGGTGAGCTGAAGCCTTGACCCGCGCTCCCACGGTTCCACATAGATGATGCTGGAGGGAGCCAGCCTGCTCTGGCCCTTTTCCGTGGGCAGCAGAATTTCCTTTTTCTCGCAGAAGGTTTTGTAGCAGTACAGCAGGGCCTCCCGGAGCTGCGCCCGCTGGAGGGGCTTTGCCAGATACCGCGCGGCGGATACCTCATAGCCCCGCAGGGCCATCTCCCGGTTGGATGAAATGAAGATGATGGCGGTGCTGTCCCCCAGCTCCCGCAGGGCGGCGGCAAGCTCCATTCCGTCCAGGCCCTCCATCATCACGTCCAGCAGGAGAATGTGGAACTGTGCGCCGGCCTGGATGGCGGTGAGCAGGTCTGCGGCGCTCTCATAGCTGGAGAGGGAGCAGGCCAATCCCTCCACTGTCGTGATCTCATTGGTCAGGTCCGCGGCCTGCTGGCGGTCCATGGGTTCATCGTCACAGACAGCGATCCGTACTTGTGAGTTGAGATGTTCCGGCATGATGTGGCCCTCCTGGATCGTTTTCTCTGTCCATTATACCACGGATTTCCAACGGCGCAAGG
>NZ_QWKI01000340.1 GCF_009911645.1 Pseudoflavonifractor sp. 60 | reverse complement strand
GCAAACCTGCAAATAGGTGTCAAGCCCCAAAATGAAAAAAGACAGCATAATTTTTGCGGCATGAAAATGGGTATAACAAATTAAGCCGGTCAGCGAGGAATTTTTGCAAACCAGCTGAAAGTGTTCTGTCTGTTCGGTTAAGCGGCGGAATTTGCTCCGCTGTCAAGCATCGCCAGATGCGTTTTTACCCTGGCATAGTAGATGCGCAGAAACTTGGCGGCACCGGCCACGGTGTAGACATAAAAATGCTTGCCCTCGGCCCGCTTTTTGTCCATGAACTGAAATATGGGATTGGCCGGGTCAGAGTGCTGGAGGATCGTGCTGGCGACCATGAACAGGGTTTTTCGCAGATGAGGAGAGCCGCGCTTGGAGATGCGGCGGGATTTGGAGTCGAATGTGCCGGACTGGAAAGGCGGCGCGTCCATGCCCGCGAAGGCCACCAGAGCGCCCTTGTGGGTAAACCGCCGCACATCGCCGATCTCTGCCATAAGCTGTGGTCCGGTGACCTCGCCTGCGCCCTGCATGGCCATGACCACATCGAATTCCGGCAGCAGGGAGGCCAGACGGAGCATCTCCCCGCGCAGGATATACAGCGCGTCATAGACGGCGTTCAGGCTGTCCACAGCCTGAACAATGAGCAGCTTGGTGCTGTCGTTTTTGGGAAATGTAGCCACGGAGTTTCTGGCAGCGGCATGGAGCCTTTCAGCGTCAGACTGAGAGAAGCGATAGCCGGATCTGGTACACCATTTGCGGTAAGCATCCAAGAAAGCGGCAAGGGAAACGCCTGCCACACAGTCCTTGTGCCAGAACCGTTTTACAAAATCCACCCACTTGAAATGCCCGTTGGAACGCTTGGGCTGGCTGTCAAAAAGGGTGTTGACACCGGGGAATGTCTGATCCAGCAGGGAGATCAGGCCGTTGCGGAGGACCACGCTGGATTTCTTGGTGCGCAGGTACAGGCGGTTCTGCATTTTCAGCATCTGCCGGGTCTCGTCCTCCGGCGAGTAGTCCCGCAGCTCCGCCCAGAAGGACAGTGCATAGTTGGCAATCTTCATGGAGTCCGCCTTGTCCGTCTTGACCTTGCGCAGAGAGTTGTCGCTAAAATCATGGATGAGCATGGCGTTGACTACACTGACAAAAAAGCCCGCCTCTTTCAACGCCAGAGCAATGGGACGCCAGTACATCCCCGTATGTTCCATGACAATGCGAATGTCTCCGCCCACATCCCGCAGCGTCTTGATCAGGCAGGACAACCCAGCGGCATCGTGATTCACTTGGAATGGCGTCAGCACCACTTCGCCGCCCGGTCTGCGCACAGCAACGGTGCTTTTCCCCTTGGATACGTCAATGCCGACAGCGGTGATTGGTTCATAGTTCATTTGTAAGCCTCCCAAATCAAAAATGGTTTCAACCGGCGCCCACCGCTGCCCACTACCATTCAGCTTGCTTTGTGACACGAGTGTGCGGTATTGCCCGCTTCTCAACCTGCGCAAATCGAACGCCGCAATGGGAGGGCTGGCTGACAGTTTGCCAAAACGAGCGTGAATAGCTCAAGCAATGCCTCGTCAGTCCGGTTCCCTCCCATTGTAGCTTGGGTATGGGCCGCTGCATAGGGCGGTCATCTTCCCCCGTTTTGGGGGTGTCACCATTGTAGCAAGCA
>NZ_QWKI01000339.1 GCF_009911645.1 Pseudoflavonifractor sp. 60 | reverse complement strand
GACGGGACGCGCTTGCTAGTAACATAGGGCTTTGCCCGCATATGAAATACCCCCGGCTTCGCCGGGGGATATTTATTCATGTCCAGACACCGAAAGGAGCGGAAAGCCATGCCAGTATTCCGCGTGGAGAGGAACAAGGGCTACACGGTCATGTCCAACTACCACCTGCGGGACAAGTCCCTGTCCCTGAAAGCCAAGGGCCTGCTGTCGCAAATTCTCTCACTCCCGGAAGATTGGGATTATACCCTGTCCGGCCTGTGCTATATCAACCGGGAGAGCAAGGATGCTATTCGTTCCGCCGTCAATGAGCTGGAGCGGGCCGGGTACATTGAGCGCCACCAGACCACGGACGAGGGCGGCAAGTTCAGCAGCAACGAGTACATCATCCACGAGCAGCCTGTTTCTTTGCCGCCGTCGTTGGATAAACCGTCGTCGGAAAACCCGACAACGGGAAAACCGACGTCGGAAAATCCAACGCAATTAAATAAAGATAGAGTAACTAAAGACCAAGCTATTACCGACCGATCAATTACCCATTCCTTTCCCTCCCTTTCACCCCCTCCCGCTGTTGCGGCTTCGCCGCCGGAAAGGAAAAGAACGGAAGCGGCCACGCAGAGCGCCGTTGAGATTTATCGGGACATCATCAAGGAGAATATCGAGTACGACCACCTCCTGCGCCACTCCAAGATCGACCGGGAAGAATTGGACGGCATCGTGGAATTGCTGGTGGAAACCGTCTGCACGGCCCGCAAGACAATCCGTGTCGCCGGGGACGACTACCCCGCCGAGCTGGTAAAGGCCAAGCTGCTGAAACTAAACAGCGGCCATATCGAGTTCGTCATGGACTGTATGCGGGAGAACACCACGAAAATCCGCAACATCAAGAAATACCTGCTGGCGGTGCTGTTCAACGCCCCCAGCACCATGGGAAGCTACTACACCGCCCTCGTCGCCCATGATATGGCGGAGGGCAAAATCTGACAAAGGAGGCCCCGACT
>NZ_QWKI01000338.1 GCF_009911645.1 Pseudoflavonifractor sp. 60 | reverse complement strand
AAACAGGGCGCATTGATCTTCGACGAGCGGACAGACCGCTACGACATCCGCTTTGACCTGGCCGACTACTACGGCGGCTTGCACTGTGGACAGTGCTTCGACGTGATGGTGGGCGGGCGCTGGAAGCCCACCCGGATTGAGTACGCCGCCGACTGGTATCTGGTGGGCATCCGGGCCGACGACCTGAACGGCCTGCGGGTGCGTATCTGATGCGGATTTACCTGCGGCGGCTGGTGGTTCCACCGTAGCCGCCCTTTTCGACTTCTGGCAAAGGAGGTATGACGCTTGCAGGAGGAAGTCACTCAAAAGACCATCGCATTATCCATGAAAACCGGGAAGCTGACGGCCCAAGTGTTGCAAATGGCCCTGAAAAAGTATTTGGAGGCCAGAAAGCACGGCCCCAAGCTCCACCACGGCCAACAGAGCCTAAAGCAGTTGAAGCAGCACGGGGCGGCGCTGTCCAACATTGAGATCACCGACGCCAACATCGCCGCTTTCAAGCCCTGCGCCAAGAAATACGGCGTGGACTTCACCTTGCGAAAGGACAAGACCACCCAGCCGCC
>NZ_QWKI01000337.1 GCF_009911645.1 Pseudoflavonifractor sp. 60 | reverse complement strand
AACAAGGCCCAGCAGAAGTCCCTGGCCGGCTTCGACGAAATCAACCAGCTGGCCGGGGACGCGGCGGAGAGCGCCGGTGGGATTGGCGGCGGGGCGGGGATGGACGTGGGCGGCATTGCGGTCCCGGACCTTTCGGAGCTCCCGGAGCCGGAGGAGCCCCCCTTCTCCTCCTGGGGCGAGGCGTTCCGCTCCTTCCTGGATCTGATGCTGGACGGCGTCCCCAAGCTGAAGACGGCCTTCGGAGATTTTGCCGCCTGGCTGAACGATTTTTCTAAGAAGGTATACGACATGTTCACCTTCCCCGGCGTGCTGGAGAGAGTGCAGCAACTGGGCCGGGACCTGGCGGACGCCTTCAACCACCTGGTGGCCCAGATTGACTGGTACCAGCTGGGCCAAGCCCTGGGGGCGGGGCTGAATCTGGCCCTGCAATTCCTGGTGAGCTTCCTTTACAGCTTCGACTGGATTGCCTGGGGCCAGAGCCTGGCGGCACTGGTGAATGGGGCCGTGTCGGAGATTGACTGGCACGCTTTTGGAATGTTCCTCTTCAAGGGGGTCAAGATTGGCCTGGAGACCCTGGCGGGCTTTCTCCTGGGCCTGGATATGCCCCAGCTGGCCCAGGCCGCCAGTCAGACGGTGATTGGCTACTTCAATGCCATGCAGGACACGGTGGCGGGCATTGACTGGCACCAGATCGGGGCTCAGATCGCGGCGCTTCTGAACAATATTGACTGGGCTGGGGCCATTGGAGCCTTCCTGGAGGCGGCCAGAGAGATCGCGCTGGCCTTTCTGGAGGGGCTGGGCGGCTTTATCGCCAACGCCGACCCCGCGGTGCTGATCGCTGCCGCCGCCCTGCTGGCCGCCCATGTGGTCAGGGGGGTGATTTCCAAAACCCTTGAGCCGCTGGCCAGGGAGCTGGTCTCCAAGGTGATTGAGAAGATTGTCAGCGCCCTCCTGTCCTCCAACTTCGCCGCCATCCTGTCCACCGTCGGCAAGACCATCGCCGGGATTGGTACTATCATCGGCGGCGTGGCGCTGGCCGTCTCCAGCTTCTTCTCCATGTGGAACGAGGGCTTCAGCTGGGCCAAGGAGGCTGTTATGCTCTTTGGCATCGCCCTCGCCGCCGTGGGGGCCGTCATCCTGGGGGCCCCCGCCCTGGTGGCCGCCGTGATTGCGGGCATTGTGGCGGCGGTGGCCACGGCGGTGGTGGTCATCAAGGAGCACTGGGAGGAGATCAAGCAATTTTTTATCGACATGTGGAATGGCATCCAGGAGGTCGCCGGGACCATCGCCCAGTGGTTCTCCGACC
>NZ_QWKI01000336.1 GCF_009911645.1 Pseudoflavonifractor sp. 60 | reverse complement strand
GTTTTTTACCCAACTGTGGGAGAGCGTAAAGCAGCTGGCCTCCGCTGCCTGGACGGCGGTGCAGGGTGTTTGGGCCGCTGTAGCTGAGTGGTTCAACCGTACGGTGGTCCAGCCGGTGGCCGGCTTCTTCTCCGGGCTGTGGCAGGGCATTCAGCAGGGGGCCGGCGCGGTCTGGGAGGCGGTCAAGGGCCTGTGGAGCGCCGCCGCAGAGTGGTTCTCCCAGCATGTGCCCCAGCCCCTCAGCGCCGCCTTCGACGTGGCCGGCGGGGCCATCAAGAACACCATCA
>NZ_QWKI01000335.1 GCF_009911645.1 Pseudoflavonifractor sp. 60 | reverse complement strand
AACAAGGCCCAGCAGAAGTCCCTGGCCGGCTTCGACGAAATCAACCAGCTGGCCGGGGACGCGGCGGAGAGCGCCGGGGGAATTGGCGGGGGGGTAGATTTAAGCGATGTTGCGATTGAAGTACCCTCGGTAGAGAATGTCAGCGAATCGCTTGCAAATACGGAGATTGAGGCGCTGAGAGATGCACTAACTCGTATTGGAGAAGTGTTTAAAGAGTCGTGGGAGCTAAATAGCTCTGCAGTTATTGAGGCCTCAAAGCGTACACTTACGGCCATATATGAACTGCTGAAATCGATTGGAACAGCCTTTACAGAAGCGTGGACTGGCGGCGCTGGTTTGGAGTTTTTGAACGCAGTATATGGATTACTCACAACCATTCTGAACATTATTGCAGATATCGCCAACGCCTGGAAAACGGCCTTTGACAATGTTGGACCTGAGTTTTTTGAATCCATTCTGTTTCGATTTACTGAGCTTCTGAAGTTAATCAACAGTGTTGGCGAGGCATTTCGAGAGGCGTGGAACGATGGGACAGGGGTGGAAATCTGTGAAGCAATTCTTCAGATTTACACCAATATTAACAACATTATTGGAACATTTGCGGCAAAAATCCGGGAAGCATGGGAGACAAATGGAAATGGAGTAGCCATATGGAGCGCAGTTCTCGATATCGTTCAAACTGTTCTGAATTTCATTGAGCGAATCACGGCATCGACACTTGCATGGGCACAAGGCCTTAATCTGGAACCAGTTATAGCCGCATTTCGAGGGCTTTTGGAAGCAATCGACCCGCTGGTGGAGGTGATTACGGGAGGACTTGCATACGCCTACGAAGAGGTTCTTCTGCCCTTGGGACAATGGTTTTTGGAGAAGCTGGCACCCGTTGGCATTGAACTGGTAACAGCTGCAATTGAGACGCTGACAGAAGTTCTTGAGGTACTGGAGCCCCTTGGTACATGGCTGTGGGATACGTTTTTACAGCCTCTTGCCGCATGGACGGGGGATATCGTCATAGCAGCGCTGGAGACTATCGTTAAACTGCTGAACAATTTTAGCCTGTGGATTTCGGAGAACCAAGGGCTGGTTCAAGGAATTGTAATTGTTATCGGAGCATTTGCGGCAGCTTGGGGATTGGTAAACACGGCAGTAACACTTTGGTCTGCGATATCGGCAGTTGCCACTACAGCAACGACTGTTTTTGGCGCAGCTGTTGCATTCCTTACATCTCCGATTGGCCTGGTAACCGTGGCAATTGGGGCTGTTATTGCGGTGGTTGCGCTGCTGATACAGCATTGGGATGCGGTCAAAGAGGCAGCAGCGAAAGCCTGGGACTTCATTGTTGAGAAATGGAACGCGGCAGCTGAATGGGTCAACACCA
>NZ_QWKI01000334.1 GCF_009911645.1 Pseudoflavonifractor sp. 60 | reverse complement strand
GTTTTTTACCCAACTGTGGGAGAGCGTAAAGCAGCTGGCCTCCGCTGCCTGGACGGCGGTGCAGGGTGTTTGGGCCGTCGTATCTGAGTGGTTCAACCGTACAGTGGTCCAGCCGGTGGCCGGCTTCTTCTCCGGGCTGTGGCAGGGCATTCAGCAGGGGGCCGGCACGGTCTGGGAGGCGGTCAAGGGCCTGTGGAGCGCCGCCGCAGGGTGGTTCTCCCAGCATGTGCCCCAGCCCCTCAGCGCCGCCTTCGACGTGGCCGGCGGGGCCATCAAGAACACCATCA
>NZ_QWKI01000057.1 GCF_009911645.1 Pseudoflavonifractor sp. 60 | reverse complement strand
GTTTCCTCTGCTGAGGCTATGGTCATAATTTCTCATTTCCACACGCTGCTCAAACGCTTATGAATACAGCTTCTTAAGGTCGGAGAGATGACCGAGAGTATGTGCGTGGCGGAGTTGATGAGGATGTATCAGAAATTGACAGAATAATAACAGGGCCTGTGTTGTACAACACAGGCCCTTACAATAATTTAGAACTCAAATGGATTCAGTGAAGCGAGATTTTTTAGCACTTTACCCAGCGCATTACTGCCCAATATTTTGGAAAGTGCCTCAGTAAAGGATGCGGCGTCCTCAAATTCCATTCCTTCACTATTAAATCCAATTTCTTTTGCGATATCTTCTTGAATTGTTAGACCAACAGGATACATCCCAATACTATAGTACATAATAAATACCCTATATCTGTATTTAGGAGTATTTTTTGATGTTACAAATAACTCATAGACAAAACGGTTACTGTAATCTTCATCAGTAGCATTGTCGCCCATCACATCTTGAACATCAAACTTGGTAGCCTTGGTAGCCTTGGAGAGAGATTCCGCAAGCATTTGCGTCTGTAAAAATAATTCGTTACTTCTATACGGGCCATCATATTCCGTAACTCTTGCGATTACACGCTCACCAGAAATCTTGGAAAGTTCTTTGCATTGGCTGTTTACAATTTCCAATGGTGATTGTAAATCCTCCAGAGCGGAACTGTCAAAATTCCACATACTCATAGTAAATCCTCCTGTAAAGCAAAAAACAGCGGCAAATGGTCACTATATAATATCTCATCTGGTTTCCCGTTTTTATTCACAAAGCACTTATCACCAACTCCAGTAAGTATTTTTAATGAGTCCTTTTTATATGCCTTGATGATGTCCGCACTTATAATAACCTGATCAAATATATTCCAAAACAGTTTACTTGCTTTGCCACTATTGCTATAATAACTCCCTTTGGGATAATTAGCATCTCCGAGCAAATTCCACATAGGATTATAAAAGATTTGCTTCTTTATCCCAAACAATTCTCTGGATCGTGCCTGTTCTACCGTGGACGAATCAAATATTGCGTGCAAATAACCAAAGTCTGTTATAATAGGCTCAAACGGATTGGCGTTGAAATCACCTATCATAATTACTTTTTCATGTTTAGTTTCTCTTTCCGATTCTTTGGTTGCACAAATAAAGTCACTTCCTACGACCTCGACATCTTTTGGCTCCGTACAAAGCTTACTCGGAAAGTGAACACCGCCCAGCAAAAAATGATATCCCGTCAAATTGAAATTGTGAATTATATAATACCTAGATTCCCGAATAATTTCGCTTAAAATGCGATTATCTGCTAATATTTTAACTCTCGCATTTCCTGCAATAGATTTACGTTCACGGAAATCTCTTCCTATAAGAGACAACTTATTGCATAGGCCAGTAATTGGAGAGTTGAACTCGGCCAAGACAATAATATCACAATCCGTTTCCTGTACAATGTTGACTATGGCATCCTCAATCCGTGATATATGTTGAGTATCTGTTTTGGATTTATTTGTAATACAGGTATTCCAAAACAAAATTCCGACCATTATTAAATCATTCCCCAGCAGTCTAATCTTCTGCTCATAGAATAGCATACCAGTAATGAAAATGCAATAAACAAATCAACTCAGAACCCTGATTTTTATATCGTAAAGATTGTCCGCAAATCAAAGCCGGTTTCAGGTTTTAGACGGAAACTGTATTACTCCTCCAATAAACCTCTTTGAACCCCTTGTCGCACAGACGGTTCAAGGCCCCGATTTGCAGACAGCGAAGATGCTTAGAACCACACTTTGCCCCTCCAAGGCAAACTATACCGCCCCTACTGATAAGTGATTGGAAAGCCTTGCGGCACAAGGATCAAAAATCTCTAAATGTCCACACCAGCAGATGTGGAATACAAAACAGAGAGTAGAAAAAGTAACCCCCGATTTGGGCGTCCCAAAGGAAATCATACAGCCCAATCAACTTTAGCGTTTGAACTCCCTACGGCGCAAGGGCTTTGACTCCTTACTTTTTCTACCAGCGTTCGCCTTGACAGGACATCTGAAATCCGATACAATACCCGCAGAAGAATGAGAGGATGTTGAGTCCTCGTTGTTGCGATACATGATTTTCCGACAGAGAGGGGGCTACCTATCCACAGAGCCGAAAAGAAATGATTTTCAGTGTACACGAAAGGACACAGGGACGTGCCTTCGGAATTTTCAATACGGAGGACACTGCTTGAGCAAGCGAAAGAAACCAATCAACAACACCAACATCCCCCAGCATCAGATCGAGGCCATCGCCCGCTGCATCCTGCCCGACATTCTCGCTTTCTACGAAAGCATAGAGGGGCAGCGGGAATTTGAAGAATGGAAAAAGCAGCGGCAGGCCGAACAAAAAGAGTAAACGAACAGGGCGGACGCAATCGTCACACGATGCGCCCGCCCTGTTCCTGCCTATTTCTTTTTTCGCGGCCCTCTCGGCTTGGATGTCACTTTCCGCTCCAGGCCGTTTCGGAAGTGGGTATCCTCAAATCTCTCGAAGAAAACAAATAATCCGAACCCATCTCCTATCGGAAAAAGGTTCGGATTATATGGTCGTGGTGCGCCCGAGGGGACTCGAACCCCTACCTGTTGCCAGAATGGAACCTAAATCCATCGTGTATACCAATTTCACCACGGGCGCATACCGGTGGAGGCATATCGGGAATATCTGTTATACTCCGCAACAGCATCTATCATACAGGAGGGAGGAGAAAAAGTCAATCAAAGGATGAAACATTTTTCACCTCCGCCGCCAGGCGCTCCACGGCCCGGGCCACGTAAGCGGACAGAGGCAGTTCCTCAACTCCGGCCACAATGACACCGCAGCTGTTCATAGGCACCAGATATTTTCTGGCCTGGCAGCTCCCCACCGCCTCGGCCATTGCGGGGGTGACCTCCCCCAGAATTGCGTTGGCCACTACAATGCCCACCGGGCCCAGGACCCCGCGGGCGTCCATCACATTTCGGACCACCGGGTTCTCCCCCGTCGCGCCGAAGTCCGCCCCCGCCTTCAGCATCGCGGCGGTGGCCACAGTGTTGGTCCCGATGGCATACACCTGGGCCTGGGGCAGACGAGCCTTCACCGCCTCCACCAGCAGCTGGCCAAGACGGCCTCCCTGCCCGTCGATTACAACAATTTTCATAAAAACTCCTTTTTACGAACCCATTTGGCCGCGTCTCACATAAGATAATTCGGGGGGTGGTCTTTTGTCTTCCATCTACAACGCCAACAGCGGAGAGCTGCTCACTATGGCAGTGGCCTTTTCTGCCGCCCTTGCGCAGGGCCAAAGTCAGACTCAGCTGGCCAAGCTGGGTGCATTCTTTACCATTGTGGGGGACACTCTGGCCCTGTATGCGTTGGAGCCCAGCCAGTCCGGTACGACCGGAACCCGGGCGCGGGCCCGGTCACAGCAGGCAGTGGAGGCGCAGGCGGCTGCCGCATCCGCCATCAATCTTGGAGAAACGCTCTGATCTCCTCTAAACGGTCGACCGCCGTCTGATAGCCAGCCGCCCACAGCAGGCGCAGTTTCTCGGTGTTCCGCTCCGTCCGGGCCACGCCCAGGGTAGACTCCGGCGCGATGACCAACACATTGCCTTTCCGTTCCGTCTGAAACAGCTGCTCCCGGTCCCGGTTGTAGACCTCCG
This sequence comes from Pseudoflavonifractor sp. 60, assembly GCF_009911645.1. Classification (GTDB taxonomy): domain Bacteria; phylum Bacillota; class Clostridia; order Oscillospirales; family Oscillospiraceae; genus Lawsonibacter. The sequence goes on along the minus strand of NZ_QWKI01000057.1, from coordinate 77,458 downwards.
CCCGCCCCTCCATGGCCGCCACAAAATTGGGGTAGGCCCGGTAGCGCTTGCGGATCAGCTTCATCATGTGGTCCGGCTTACGGCGGTAGTTCCGGGGACGGCTGAGTACCACGATGACCCGGTCGCACTTGTCCATAGCCCGCTGCCAGGGGATAGCGTCGCCGACGCCGCCGTCCAGATAGGGCTGACCGTTGATCTGGAAGATGGGGAACAGCAGCGGCATGGCACAGCTGGCCTGAAGGACCAGCGACTCCTTGTCCCGCCGGGGGACAGGGAGGTAGTCCGCCTTGCCGGTGTTCAGGTTGGTGACCACCGCCTCCACCTCGCCCCGGTAGGCTGCGAAGGTGTCGTAGTCGAAGGGGACCAGCTCGTTTGGGATGGTGCTGAAGCCAAATTCCAGCCCAAAGTAGCTGCGGTTGTGTCTGTCCGCCAGATTGCGCCAGCCCATGTACCGCCTGTCGGGGGCAAACCTGGTGACCACCTCCAGATTGCGCCGGGGCTGCTGGGATACATAGCTGACCCCATAGGCGATGCCCGCCGATACGCCGATGACATAATCCGTCATCACGCCGCCCTCCAGCAGGCCGTCGCACACGCCGCTGGAAAAGATTGCCCGAAGGGCCCCGCCCTCCAGTACCAGTCCTGTTTTCATAAAGACCTCCTGCGCCGAATCAGGCGCTTTTCTATTATACCCCTCTTTTTCCTATTTTGCAAATAGTTATTTCCTTGACACTCCCCGGCAGTTGGGGGTAAAATACAGGTGACTATTCTTTCTGCGGAGGTGCGCCATGAACACCCATAAGAAGGTCTCAGTTCTGCCCATCTATCTGGTGGGCGCCGTGTGGCTGGGGTACGCCCTGCTGTTCCCGCTGTACCGGGTCAGCGATTATCTGCTCTGCGCCGGGCTGTCCCTGGCGGTTTTAATCCTGGGGAAGGCAATCTGGCCGGACAAGGTGGTCCAGAGTGCCGAGGCTCCAAAGCCTGAGCCGAAGCAGGAGACCAACCCGGAGACGGCGGCCCTGCATAAGGAGAAGGACCGGGCGATCTCTGAGCTGCGGCGGCTCAACGAGGCCATCCCCGACGCGAAGATTTCCGCCCAGATTGACCGCCTGGAGGAGGTTACGGGGAAGATCATCGACCAGGTCATCTCCAATCCCAAGAAGAAGCCCCAGATCTCCCGGTTTCTGGACTACTTTCTGCCCACAACGCTGAAGCTGCTCAACGCCTATGACCGGATGGACTCCACCGGCGTGTCGGGGAGCAATATCGACACCACCAAGCAGAAGGTGGAGGAGATGCTGGACACCCTGTGCGCCGCTTTCGAGAAGCAGCTGGATTCCCTCTTTGGGGAGGAGGCGCTGGATATCTCCGCCGATATCGCCGTGATGGAGAACCTGCTGGCCCAGGAGGGGCTGAGCGGCGGAACAGGAGGGCCCACGCTGGAGCTGTAGAGCGGGACGGTCGAAGACTGCCCCTGTAGAACAGGACGATTGCTATGTGGTGGAAAACTCAACCCGAAAAAACGCTGTTGACAGGCGCAATTATCTGGACCGTTGCCTTTGCCGCCGCTTTGCTCAATGTGCTCTGCCGCCACAACAGCTGGTGGGTCATTGTTACGTTCCTTTTTGCAGTCAATGCGGCAATCCGCTGGATCACCTATGCGAAACAACAACAGGAGGTCAACCATGAAGAAAAAGAGAGCCCCTGAGTGGCTCCGGTGGCTATACCTCGGGATGGCGTTTCTCGGCCCCTTCGCCGCCTGGATGGACTTTCGGGACTACCCATACTACTACAAATTGGGTCTGTTCAGCGAGGAACGCTGGATCGAGGTCATGGCCGGCTTTCACTTCCGCTGGGCTGTGCAGGGGCTGATGGCGGCCTGTTTTCTGTTCCAGTTCCTCATTCTCACCTGGAACAAAAATGGAGACAAGGACGCTGCTCTGCCAGATAAGATCGCCGGTACTGTCCTGGTGTCGATTTGGGCCATACTGCCCCTGCTGATCTCCATACCCGACAGCGCATGGGGACTGTGGGCCATTGTACTGATTGCGTCCATCGTTGTGACGGGACGTATGTGGCTAAAATACTTTGAAGAGAAACGACTGGAGGAAACCTATTATGAGTGACGAACTGAACATGACCCCCGAGCTGACCCTTGCCCCCACCGCCGCCCAGGCGGCGGCTCCGGAGCTGACCCTGACCCCCTCCGCCCCCCAGGCCCCTCAGGTGGATGAGGCGGCCCAGGCGGCCCGGGATGCCAACGCCGTCAAGCTGGACGACTCCATGCTCAGCGAGGCGGAGAAGAAGATGGTGGAGGATTTCTCCCAAAAAATCGACATCTCCGACTCCAGCCTGGTCCTCAACTACGGCGCGGCGGCCCAGAAGAACATCGCCGCCTTCTCGGAGAGCGCCCTGAACAACGTAAAGACCAAGGACCTGGGGGAGGTGGGCGAGGCCCTCAGCTCTCTGGTGGTGGAGCTGAAGACCTTCGGCCAGCCGGAGAAGAAGGGCATCGGCGGCTTTTTCCAAAAGAAGCGCAATGAGCTGGAGGCCCTGAAGGCCAGCTATGCCAAGGCGGAGGTCAACGTAGAGAAGATCGTCAAGGTGCTGGAGAACCACCAGGTGACCCTGATGAAGGATGTGGCCATGTTCGACCAGATGTACGAGCTGAATACCAAGTACTACAAGGAGCTCACCATGTACATTCTGGCGGGCAAAAAGCGGCTGGAGTACCTGCGGACCCACGACCTGGCGGAGCTGAAGAAGAAGGCGGAGGCCACCGGGGCCCAGGAGGATGCCCAGGCCTACAACGACTACGCCAACCTGTGCAGCCGCTTTGAGAAGAAGCTCCACGACCTGGAGCTGACCCGGATGATCTCCGTCCAGATGGGCCCTCAGACCCGTCTGCTGCAAAACAACGATACCCAGATGCTGGAGAAGATCCAGTCCTCTCTGGTGAACACCATCCCCCTGTGGAAGAGCCAGATGGTGCTGGCCCTGGGGCTGGAGCACGGCCGTCAAGCCACCGCCGCCCAGGCCGCCGTTACCGACATGACCAACCAGCTGCTGCAAAAGAACGCCGATATGCTGAAAATGGGCACCATCGAGACCGCCCGGGAGGCAGAGCGCTCCGTGGTCTCCATCGAGACCTTGCAGCACACCAACCAGCAGCTCATCTCAACCCTGGACGAGGTGATGAAGATCCAGACCGAGGGGGCCCAGAAGCGGCGGGAGGCCGAGAAGGAGCTGGGCCGCATTGAGGGCGAGCTGAAGCAGAAGCTGCTGGAGCTGAGGGGGTAAGCTGGGATGCGAATGCCGAAGGAACCCGACGGACACCCGAAGCTGCCCTTTGACCTGGAGGGTTACACCTGCTTTTCCATGGCGAACTGTCCGGTGGATACCGCCGTCAAGCTGCTGGAGGAGTACCAGAACATCAGCGCGCCGGAGGGGGAGCGGGAGGCCTTCCGCTTTCTCCTCGCCCCTCTGCCGGAGGACCCTTGCTGGACCCTGATCTGCTGGCCCCGGCCCGGGCGGTTCTACGATATGATGAACCTGACCCTGTGGCTCATGGGCTATACCCAGCTGCCCGGTGCGGAGACACCACTCTTTGCTGCTCTGCCCCCTGTCCACCGCCAGGCAGAGGGCCGGTTCCTGGCCCGCCCCGACTACGACGACGAGCCCTGGATGGCCACCGTCCTGGGCCGCTACCAGACTTGGAGCTTCGCCTTTTCCGTGCCTCAGGAAAAAATCCGGTGGGATGAACCGGGAGTTTTCCCTGAAGACTACTATCTGTATGGCCACGGCTACTCCGAGACGGGCTTCCAGCTGGAGTGGCTGGAGCATTTGGAGCGGATCCCGGGATGGGTCCAGTGTACGATTTTGTTGGAAGGGTGACACCATGAAATTTTTCCAAAAATCCTGGGTTGCCTGGCTGACTGCCGCTGTGATGGTGGCTGTGGCCATTGGCATTGGGCTGTCCAAGGGGGGCGGTCTCTCCGGGCCCGCCCTCCCCTCCGGCGGCGGAGCGCTGGACAACAGCCTGTCCACCAAACAGTTTGCCGACTATATCTGGGACGAGGCGGGGGTACTTTCCTCCAAACAGGAGGAGAGCATCTGCCTCTACAACGCCAACTGGAACCAGCGTTATGGAAGCATTATCGCCGTGGCGGTGGTGAAGTCGGTGGACGGGAACATTGACGACTACGCCTACGACCTGGGAGAGGACATTGAGCTGGCGGCGGCGGACGGCATTCTGGTGCTGGACGTCTCCGCCCGGGACGCCTATCTGGCGGTGGGGCCGGACTATCCCCTCAGCGACAGCCAGGTGACCTCCTATCTGGACAACAGCCTGTACGCCTATGTCCAGGCCTCCGACTACGGCGACGGCGTTCTGAATCTGTTCCGGGACCTGAACCAGTACTATGTGGACAACTACGGTTTGGGCTATCTGGACAGCGGCAGCGGATATGGCTCCATCCATTCCAGCGGGGAGCGGATGGTGGGGATCGTGATGCTGGTTGTGATCCTCATCGCCATCGTTCTGGTCATCAACGCCATAGACCGGTCCCGGTACAACGCCTACCGGCAACGGTACTATGGGATCGTCAATCCTCCGGTGATGTTCCGGCCCATCTTTTTCTGGCACGGCCCGGGCACCTCCTGGTACCGCAGGCATTGGCGGCAGCCCCCTCCGCCTCCTCCCAGACCGCCCCAGTCCCCCGGGGGGAGCGGCTTCAGCGGCTTCCAGGGCCCCAAGGGGGGCAGCAGCGGCCCCAGAGGGGGTGGCTTCTCCGGCGGATCCCGGGGCGGGGGCTTCTCCAGCGGTCCCCGGGGCGGAGGCTTCTCCGGCGGCTCCCGAGGCGGGGGCTTCTCCAGCGGCTCCCGGGGCGGAGGCTTCTCCGGCGGCTCCCGAGGCGGCAGCCGGGGGGGCGGCTTTGGCCGGCGCTGATCCAAAAATCTTTCCTTCCCCTGAGAGAATTATTCTCTTGGGGGAATTTCTTTTGCTCCGCCGCATAAGATGGAAGCAACCGATACCTTACGATATCAAATAGGAGTGTTGCTTTATGGAGCCCAACAAAAACAAAATCCTTCTTCGGGGACGGCTGGCCGCGCCCCCCGCCCTCTCCCATGTGAACCACGGGGTTGAGTACCTGATGCTCCCCCTGACAGTGTGCCGGCTGTCCGGGGTAGAGGATACCCTCCACGTCATCGCCCCCCGGGACCGGCTGGAGGCCTTTTCCCTGGACACAGGCGTCCCCCTCACCGTCCGCGGGGAGGTGCGTACCTTTAACAACCGCAGCGGAGTGGGGCGGCGGCTGGTGGTCAGTGTCTTTGCCAAGGAGCTGTCCCAGGAGGAGGGGGAGGATGAGAACCGGCTGGAGCTGTCCGGGACGCTGTGCAAGGCCCCCGCCCTCCGGGCAACCCCCCTGGGCCGCACCATCTGTGATATGATCCTGGCCATCAACCGGCGCTATGGCCGGGCGGACTACCTGCCCTGTATCGCCTGGGGCAGCCTGGCCCACCACTGCGCCGCCCTGGAGGTGGGGGACCAGCTGGCGCTGGAGGGCCGCCTGCAAAGCAGGATTTACACCAAGGAGGTGGACGGGCAGATGGTGGAGCGCACCGCCTTTGAGGTGTCCGTCATGTCCCTGTCCGATTTGGAGGAGGCTACATAGTTTTTTCCGCATAATTTCCCGCAAAGGGCAAAACAATAGGGATACATCCATTTTTAAGGAGGTATCCCTATGAATCGATTCCCTTCCCTCCGACGGAGAGCCGCGCCCCTGATCGCGCTGGCGCTGGTCTGTTCTCTGACCCTCCCCGCCTCGGCCTTCTTCTGGAACAAGGAGAAGGAGGGGCCTTATGTGGAGGATTTTTCCAAAAACGGCCTGATTGGCACCATTATCCCCTTTGAGCAGGAGGACTTTGTGGTCAAAAGCGGCGGCAAAATATCCCTCAACGGCATTACGGTGGACGTCCTGCCCGACCCGGGTACCGGGGAGCTGTGCATTGGCGGCCAGCCGGTGGAGGCGGGCGCCTTTGTAGACGCCACCGCGCTGGCAGGTCTCCGCTTCCAGAGCGCGTCGGAGCCCACCGCAACGACAGCGACCCTGGTCTTCACCCCCTCCTTCTCCTCCGGACAGGAGACCCGGCAGTCCACGGTGACTATCTACCTGCTGGACAAGGAGAACAATCCCCCGGTGGCCCGGAATATGGAACTGACCACCTACAAAAACGTGCCCATCACCGGCTACTTCGACGCGGTGGACGGCGAGGGGGACGCCCTCACCTTCCAGCTCACCTCAACCCCCGCCCGAGGCGCGGTGACCCTGGGGGAGGACGGCCAGTTTGTCTACTCCCCCTATGAGAACAAGACGGGCTCAGACGCCTTCACCTACGTGGCCCTGGACCCCGCCGGAAACACCTCACCAGAGGCCAAGGTCTCCCTGCGCATTGACAAGCCGGATACCAAGGTGACCTACGCCGACCTGGCGGGCCACCCTGTTCAGAAGTCCGCCATCCGCCTGGCGGAGGAGGGGGTCTATGTGGGCCGCTATGTGAATGGCCGCTACTTCTTTGACCCCGACCAGCCGGTCAGCCGGGCCCAGTTCCTCACCATGGCGATGTCGGTGGCGGGCCTGGAGGACCTGGAGGGCATTTCCCTCACCGGCTTTTCTGACGACGAGGCCATCCCCACCTGGGCCAAGGGCTCTGTCTCCGCCGCGCTGAAGGCGGGGGTGATCCAGGGCTCCCGGGATGAAAACGGCGCCCCCGTCTTTGGGGCGGAGAAGACCATTTCCCGAGCGGAGGCAGCCGTGATGCTGGACAACCTTCTGGATATCACCGATGTGCCCGTGGCGGTCTTCTCCAGCAACTCTGACGGCTACTGGGCCGCTCAGGCCGCCGCCAACCTGTCCGCCTCCGGCATTATCCGGGCGGAGACCGCCGGAGCCGTTCAGATGGCCGACACCCTCACCATGGCCGACGCCGCCGAAATGCTGGACGGCGCTATGGATGTGGTGAACGCCCGCAGCGGAAACAGCTGGCTTCCCTTCAACTGACAAAAGCCCCCGAGGTGTGCGCTTCGGGGGTTTTCTTGCGTCAAGCGGCGGCCTGCCCGGCGTAGTTCCACCTTGTGATGCCGCAGGGGCGCACAAGCGGCGAAGCGAGGGCGGGGGACTGTCCCTGGAAGCACCATCTTCTACCTAAAATTTCAAGTAGAAGCAGTGTCTGCAAGTCAATCCCCACCGCCTTCGCTGGAGCCCCTTTTCAAAGGGGCCAGGCCGCCTGCGGGCGGGACGAGGGATGAGCCCTGCGGAGCCGGGCCACACCAGGGTCGTCTCACTCTGAAAAAGATACTTGACGAATTAAGGGTTATATTCATGTAGGGATTGACTTTTTCGTCCCCTTGTTGTATGCTATGACAATGTTATGAGGCGTAAAAACATACAAGGCGGTTGTGACGATGGACTCCATAAATTTGAAAATTGGGGACAAGCTGAAACGCCTGCGCGCAGCCCGTTCTCTGTCTCTGGATGAGACTGCGGTTCTGACCGGGGTCAGCAAGCCCATGTTGGGGCAGATCGAGCGCGGCCAGTCGATTCCCACGGTGACAACGCTCTGGAAAATTGCCACAGGGCTGAAAATGCCGCTGTCCTTTTTCCTGGAGGGGCCGCAGGCGGAGTATACCGTGGCCAGTCCGGACCGGGACCATGTGATTTTAGGTGACGGTGGAAAAATGAGAGCATATCCTCTGTTCACCTATGACCCGGTGCGGAGTGTGGAGGCGTTTTACATCGAGTTTGACCCGAACTGCCGCCATTTCTCGGACAAGCATAACGATGGGGTGGAGGAGCACGTTTTTGTGCTGTGTGGGGCGCTGCGGATTGTCCTGGGCGGCAAAGCGGTTGACGTCGGTGAGAAGCAGGCTGTCCGGTTTCGGGCGGACATACCCCACTCCTATGAGGATCTGTCCGGGGAGGGGTGTGCCGTCTATAACATGATATTTTATCCGGGTTATTGAAGGAGCCCGGGAAATTATGTGCCGCGCTGGCGGCGGATGCAGGAGGATATTATGGCTATTGAACAGGTAAAGGAGTATTTTGCTCAATTTGGTATGGCAGAGCGGGTACAGGAATTTGAGGTGTCCAGCGCCACTGTGGAGCTGGCAGCCCAGGCGCTGAGCTGTGAGCCCTGCCGGATCGCCAAGACGCTCTCCTTCATGGTGGACGGCCGCGCCATTCTCATCGTGGCAGCTGGCGATGCCAAGATTGATAATCCCAAGTATAAGGCCCAGTTCGGCGCAAAAGCGAAAATGTTAGCCCCAGAAGAGACGGAGACGCTGGTCGGCCACAGGGTGGGCGGCGTATGTCCGTTTGCGGTCCATGAGGGGGTTGCGGTCTATCTGGACGAGTCCCTCCGGCGGTTTGAGACGGTTTTCCCCGCCTGCGGAAGCAGCAGCAGCGCAATTGAGCTGACCATTGGGGAGTTGGAAGAATATTCCGGATTTGCCTCCTGGGTGGATGTGTGCAAGGGCTGGCGTGACTGAACCGGGGAGGGCGTTGGGGGCAGAGTAAATCCCTGTTTTGCTCTGAACCCCGGGGTTAACACGAAGGGAAAAACATTTGTCTTTGTCCGGAAATACAGAAAAGTGGAAAAATCTGCGGCAAATTTTATGCAGATAGCGCAGGAAAAATGAGGCGAAAAATCCAAAAATCGGTTGACAAACCCTTGATTTTTGTTAAAATGTTAAACAGGGCCAAAAGGCGTACGCCTTTTCTTTTCTATCGAAGATAGAAAAGAAGGGATTTTCAAATGAATGCTGGGCCCAAAGGTATTTTAGGAGGTATATAATGAAAAAGAGGATTAGTATGTTGCTGGCCTGCGCCATGATGCTCGCTCTGGTGAGCTGCGGCGGCGGCAACAACAACGCCGGCGGCGGCAGCCAGACCACCGGCGGCGGCAGCAGCACCAGCGCCAACGGCGGCAGCTCCGGCGGCAGCGACGCCGCGGAGTACCACATCGCCATTGTCACCGGCTCCGTCTCCCAGTCGGAGGATGACCGCCGGGGCGCCGAGGCCTTCCGTGACAAGTACGGCGAGGATATGGTTAAGCTGGGCATCTACCCCGACAACTTTACCGAGGAGCTGGAGACCACCATCCAGACCATTGTCAACTGGTCTGACGACCCCCTGATGAAAGCTATCATCGTCAACCAGGCCGTCCCCGGCACCACCGAGGCCTTCCGTCAGGTCAAGGAGCGCCGCCCCGACATTCTCTGCATCGCCGGCGAGGGCCACGAGGACCTGCCTGAGGTTGGCTCCGCCGCCGACCTGGTCTGCAACAACGACTTCGTCTCCCGCGGCTACCTGATTATCCGCACCGCTCACGAGCTGGGCGCCGACACCTTTGTCCACATCTCCTTCCCCCGGCATATGGCCTACGAGACCATGAGCCGCCGGGTCGCCGTTATGGAGGAGGCCTGTAAAGAGTTTGGCATGGAGTTCGTGCTGGAGACTGCTCCCGATCCCACCTCTGACGTGGGTATCCCCGGCGCTCAGGCCTATATCCTGGAGAACGTCCCCGCCTGGGTCGAGAAGTACGGCGAGAACGCCGCCTATTTCTGCACCAACGACGCCCACACCGAGCCCCTGCTGAAGCAGCTGTTCACCTATGGCGGCTACTTCATCGAGGCCGACCTGCCCTCTCCTCTGATGGGCTATCCCGGCGCTCTGGGCCTGGACCTGACCGAGGAGGCTGGCGATTTCTCCAAGATCCTGGCCAAGGTGGAGTCCGCTGTCTGTGAGACCGAGACCAACTCCGGCGTCAGCGGCGCTGACCGCTTCGGCACCTGGGCCTACTCCTATGGCTACACCCTGTCCGCCGGCCTGGCTGAGCACGCCAAGAACGTCATCGACGGCGTGAGCGAGATCACCGACATGGACGCTGTCGCCGCCGCCCTGAAGGTCTACTCCCCCGAGGCCGAGTGGAACGGCGCGGGCTACACCAACGCCACCACCGGCGTCAAGTCCGACAACGTGTTCCTCATCTATCAGGACACCTATATCATGGGTAATCCCGGCCGCTTTATGGGCAGCACCAGCGTGGAGATCCCCGAGAAGTACTACACCGTCAGCTGAGCAAAATCTCAACGAAAGGGGAGGAGGACCTGTCCTCCTCCCCTTTTTCAGTACCCCGGCAAAACAGCGCACACCGGCAGTTGTGAAATGTGTTACGAACGGATAGGTAGGGCAGATGTATGACAAATAACAGCGCTCCCTTGCTGCAAATGCAAAATATCAAAAAGGACTTTTTCGGCAACCAGGTGCTCACCGACATCAATTTCACCCTGGGCGCGGGAGAGGTCCTGGGCCTGTGCGGAGAAAACGGCGCGGGCAAGAGTACTCTGATGAAGATCCTCTTCGGCATGGACGTGATCCGGGAGACCGGCGGCTATGGCGGAGACGTTTTGATTCACGGCGAAAAGGCGGTTTTCAACACCCCCTTTGACGCCCTGGCGGCAGGTATTGGCATGGTACACCAGGAATTTTCCCTGATTCCAGGCTTTACCGCCACAGAAAATATCCTCCTGGATCGGGAGCCCCAAAAGAAGAATATTATTTCAGAGGTGTTCGGCAGCCGGCTGAATACCCTGGATTACAAGGAGATGGACCGCCGCTCCGCCGCGGCCATTGAGAAGATGGGCGTGGACATCGACGCCAGCATGACCATCAGCGATATGCCGGTGGGCCACAAGCAGTTCACCGAGATCGCCCGGGAGCTGAGCAAGGACCAGCTGAAGCTGCTGATCCTGGACGAGCCCACCGCCGTGCTCACCGAGAAGGAGGCCGAGGCCCTGCTGAGCTCCATCCGGGGCATGGCCGCCCGGGGCATCTCGGTCATCTTCATAACCCACCGCCTCCACGAGATTCTGGCGGTGTGTGACAAGGTGGTGGTCATGCGGGACGGGCGGGTTGTCCGGGACGTGCCCGCCAGCCAGACCAGCGTGGCGGATATAACCCGCTGGATGGTGGGACGGGACATGGAGCAGAGTGCCGCCTCCCCTGCGGCCCAACCCCAAAGGGAGACCGCCAACGCCCGGACCATTATGTCCATTAAAAACCTGTGGGTTGATATGCCCGGCGAGACAGTGCGCAACGTGACCCTGGATGTGCAGGAGGGGGAGATCCTGGGGATCGGCGGCCTGGCCGGACAGGGCAAGCTGGGCATCCCGAACGGAGTCATGGGCCTGTACGAGGCGGGGGGCAGTGTGGAGTTTGACGGCAAGCCCATCGAGCTGAACAGCCCCAAGCGGTGCCTGGACGCCTCCCTGGCCTTTGTGTCGGAGGACCGGCGGGGGGTCGGCCTGTTGCTGGATGAGACCCTGGAGTGGAACGTGGCCTTTCCCGCCATGCAGATTCAGGACAAGTTCCTGAAAAATCTGCTGGGCGGCGTGGTCAAGTGGCGGGACGAGCGGGCCATCCACAGGGTGACCCAGAAGTATATCGACCAGCTGCAAATCAAGTGTACCAGCTCCAAGCAGAAGGCCAAGGAGCTGTCGGGCGGCAACCAGCAGAAGGTGTGCCTGGCCAAGGCCTTCGCCCTGGAGCCCAAGTTCCTCTTCGTGTCGGAGCCCACCCGGGGCATCGACGTTGGCGCCAAAGCCCTGGTGCTGGAGGCGCTGAAGCAGTTTAACCGGGACAGCGGCGTCACGGTGGTGATGATCTCCTCCGAGCTGGAGGAGCTGCGGCAGACCTGCGACCGCATCGCCATTGTCTCCGGGGGGCGCATTGCCGGCATCCTGCCTGCGTCGGCCTCCTCGGAGGAGTTCGGTCTGCTGATGATTAGCCGGGTTATATAAGGAGGGAAAAATATGGGTTCTCCAGGATACGCAATTGGCTTGCGCTATTGGCTGGACAGGCTGGGCTTCCCCAGGCTGATTATCTCCGGCTTTCTTTTGGTCCTGTTCGTGATGACCCCCTTTGTGGGCGTCAACCTGTTTATGCAGATTACCAACATCATTAACCGCTTCAGTTGGAACGCGGTGCTGGTGCTGGCCATGGTCCCCATGATCCACTCGGGCTGCGGCCTGAACTTCGGCCTGCCCCTGGCGGTGATTTGCGGCCTGCTGGGGGGCACGCTGTCCATTCAGCTGGGCTTCACCGGCCCCATGAGCTTTGTGATGGCAGTGGTGCTGGCAACCCCCTTTGCGGTGCTCTTCGGCCTGGGCTACGGTGCGCTGCTCAACCGTATCAAGGGGGGCGAGATGATGATTGCCACCTATGTGGGCTTTTCGGTCATGTCCTTCTTCTGTATGATGTGGCTGCTGCTGCCCTACACCAGCCCTACCATGGTCTACGGCCTGTCGGGCAACGGCCTGCGGCCCACCATCTCCCTGGACGGCTTCTATAATCAGGCGCTGGCCAGCTTTTTGGAGATTGATTTTGCCAAAATTGCGGCCAAGCTGGGCACCAGCCTGGGCCCTTTGGAGTATATCAAGATACCCACCGGGTCGCTGCTGGTCTTTGCGCTGCTGGCCTTCGCCATGTGGGCATTCCTCCACACCAAAACGGGCACCGCTATGACGGCGGTGGGCTCCAATCCGGTGTTCGCCAAGGCCGCCGGCATCAATGTGGACCGCATCCGCACCCTGTCTGTGGTCATGTCCAGCTGGCTGGGGGCCATCGGCATCCTGATTTATCAGCAGGGCTTCGGCTTTATCCAGCTGTATAACGCCCCCAACAACCTGACCATGCCCACAGTGGCTGCCATTCTCATCGGCGGCGCTCTGGTGAACAAGGCCACCATTGGCAACGTGATTATTGGTACCATCCTCTTCCAGGGCATGGTCACCATGACCCCCACTGTGATGAATGCCATGGTCCACATGGATATGAGCGAGGTCATTCGCATTATTGTCTCCAACGGCATGGTGTTGTACGCCCTGACCAGAAAGACGGAGGGAACGAAATGAGCAAGAATAATAATGCCTCCGCCGGCAAGCAGCTGCTGGGCTTTGTCCGCAATAACACGGTGCCCATCATGTTCATCATCATCTGTGCCGTCTTTATCCCCATGTCGGGCCGGTCCCCCAGCTATCTGCTCAACGAGATCATAACCCGCATGGGCCGGAACCTGTTTCTGGTGCTCTGCCTGCTCTTCCCCATTATGGCGGGCATGGGCCTGAACTTTGCCATGACGCTGGGCGCAATGGGGGCGGAGATTGCCGTCATCCTGGTGGCCGACTGGCAGATCTGGGGCATCCCCGGCGTGGTGCTGGCCATGATTTTGTCCATCCCCTTCTCCATGCTGCTGGGCCTGCTGTGCGGCGCCATCCTGAATATGGCCAAGGGGCGGGAGATGATTACCAGCTACATTATGAACTACTTCATCAATGGCTGGTATCAGCTGATTGTGCTCTACGTCATGGGTTCCATTATTCCCATTGTCCACGCCAGCATTATGCTGCCCCGGGGCTACGGCATCCGGAACACCGTCAGTCTGCTGAATATGCGCCAGTGCCTGGACGACCTGCTGGCCGTTCGGGTGGGCGGGGTCAAAATTCCCGTCCTCACCTTCCTGCTGGTGGGGCTGCTGTGCCTGTTTATTGTCTGGTTCCGACGCACGAAGCTGGGCCAGGATATGCGGGCGGTGGGCCAGGACATGGAGGTGGCCCGGGCCGCCGGGATCAAGGTGGAGCGCACCCGCATTATCTCCATTGTTATGTCCACCGTCTTTGCCGGCTTCGGCATGGTGATCTACCTGCAAAACATGGGCAACCTGCCCACCTACACCGGTCACGCCCAAATCGGTATGTTCTGCATCGCCGCCCTGCTGGTTGGGGGTGCATCGGTGGAGCGGGCCTCCATCGGCAACGCCTTCCTGGGTGTGATTCTGTTCCATCTGATGTTCATTGTGGCCCCCGGCGCCGGCGCGTTTATCACCGGCGACTCCATGGTGGGCGAGTACTTCCGTGTGTTCCTGTCCTACGGCGTGATAACCCTGGCTTTGATTATGTACGAGGCCAAGAAGCGCATGGTGAAGAGTAAGGCAGGCCAGGAGCTGGCCCAGGCCCAAAAGGAGGAAGCGGAATGAAATCGCGTCAGATTGTATTTTCCCTCCTGCTGGTGGCCGTTCTGGTTGCCATTGCCGGCTGTATGCTGGTCATCGGACGGGGCCACACCGTCTACTTTGACAACAAGACCCTGGAGGGCTACCAGGGTCAGGACTACAAGGCTTTCGAGCGTGTGGTGGTCAAGGTCAAGGGCGAGGAGGTTGCCAAGCTGGGCAAGCGGGAACGGGGTATGTCCATCTGGATTGGACAGAACTTCCAAATGACCCTGGAGATCACCGAGAACAAGGGGGACGAGCCGGTGGTGAAGGAGGTCAGCATTAAGCTGCCCTACAGTGTGGACGGCATTGTGGTGAACCTGCCCGCCTACCTGGCCGGCCTGCCCGAGGAGGCCTGGTACACCGAGTTTGTCCCAGCGGTGACCAAGGAACCCGTGGAGGAGGACCCCACGATTGGCGACGACTTCGGCCTGGGAGATGAGTTGGGCCTGGAGGGGGACGGCCTCTAAGCTGCACAGCGCAAAAACCGCCCGAAGAAAGGGAAGGACAGCGCAGCAGCGGTTTAAGAGTAAAGATGGAAGGGATTAGGATGTTCCTAATCCCTTCCATTTTTCTGAGTACGCTTTTATAAACCGCCTGTATTCCAACGCAGTTGCGCGCAAACGAGAACTGTCGGCTGTTATAAGAATAGTGATTCCTATGCCGCAAAGTCGCTGAGGGCTGCTGCACAGGGGCTGTCAGCTTGGATGATTTTCCAGCCGTTTGGGCTCCAGCTTCTGGTCCCAGTAGTCAGCCAGCTTGTCCAGCAGAGACTCCAGCGTATCCCGCTCCTCCTGGGTCAAGCCCTGGAAGAACTCGGTCCGGCGCTGTTCGATCTCCTCATCGTCCCGCTGGGCCAGCCACTCCAGCCCAGCCGGTGTAATGGACAGGGTGATCTTTCGCTTGTCCATCTGGTCCCGGTCGCGGCCAATCAGGCCCCGTCCCTCCAGCTTTGCCGCAATTTCGCTCATCGAGCCGGACTGAATCCCCAGCATGTCCTGAAGCTCCTTCTGGTTGATGGGGCTCTGCTCCCGGAGGAGGCAAAGAATTTTTCGTTGGCCGTGGTGCCGCCCCGCAAAGTGAGCCAGTTCCCGGGCGCAGTACTCCAGTTTTCCAGCCAGGTCCTCCCGGCTGCCCCCGGAGCCGTGCCCGTGATGGCCGTGGGGCCCTTTGTGTCCGTTTTTGTGGTGTTTTCCGGCAAAACTGTTCCGATCTCTCATGATACAGCCTCCTATCAACGTAATTCCAGAGTACCACGGAGGCCGCCAGTTTGTCAAGAGGACAGGCCGATGTCCCAATCTTTGTTCTTCTCCTTCCGGATAGGCAGAGAGCGGAAATAGAAGAACATCAGCAGGGACAGAATGCCCGACAGGGCATAGCACATGGGGACCACCGTATCCGTCAGGACGAAGCCGTCCCAGCGGAGCAGCTGACGGACCGCGAATGCTGCTGTGATGAGCAGCAGGACGCCGTGGGCCAGGGGGGCAAGCATCAGCTTGGTCTGAATGTCGTGGAAATCCATGGTGGTCATTTTTTCCCTGGCGGCGCAGAACTGCGCGGCTCCAAAAACCTCGAAGACCAGTGCGGCGATGGAGAGCATTCCGGTGAGACTCACATACCGGTCGTGGTTCAGGGGGGAGTTCAAAAAGGCTCCTGAGAAGAAGAGCAGAATGCTGAATATACAGGCCGCACCCATCAGCCGCTTGGCTGTCTGGACCCGCTCCCGAGGCAGGTTCCAGATGTACCACGGGCCGATATATATGTAGCGCATCTTAAAGCCCCGCCGGTTGCCGCTGGGCTCCGGAACGGCCCTGTAATTTTCCTCGAAGGTGCTTCGCAGTGTCCTCATAGCCACGTTTCCAATCTCATTGTATTGTGGATTTCCCCGCCCTAAGGGCAGGGAAATCTTTTATGCGTCCTTGTTGATCTCGTCAACCCTGTTGCAGGCCACGAAGTGGCCCGGGGAGACTTCATGCAGGCGGGCGCCCTGCTGGCAACTCTCGTTGGCGTAGATACACCGGGAGGCAAAGCGGCAGGCGGGGCCGGGGTTGATGGGGGATTTGATTTCACCTTTGAGCAGGATACGTTTTTTCTGGTGATGAATGTCCGTTGTGGGGATGGCGGAGAGGAGCGCCTTGGTGTAGGGGTGGAGGGGCCGGGCAAACAGCTCCTCCTTCTCCGCCTTTTCCACCATCTGGCCCAGATACATGACGCAGATCTGGTTGGAGATGTGCTTGACCACCGACATGTCGTGGGTTATAAACAAGTAGGTCAGCCCCCGGGTCTCCTGAAGGTCCATGAGCAGGTTCAGGATTTGGGCCTGAATGGACACATCCAGGGCGGATACCGGCTCATCGCAGACAATAAACTTGGGGTCCAGGGCCAGGGCCCGGGCGATCCCAACCCGCTGGCGGCGGCCGCCGTCCAGCTCGTGGGGATAGCTCATCCGCAGGCGCTTCTCAATGCCCACAGTGTCCATCAGGTCGATGACCTTCTCCTTCAGCTCCCCCTTACTCAGCCTGCCGGTCAGGCGGATGGGCTCCTCGATGATATCCTGCACGGTCTGCCGGGGGTCCAGGGAGGAGAAGGGGTCCTGGAAAATCATCTGCACGTCCCGGCGGAAGTCCACCAGCTGCTTCTTGTTCAGCTTGGTTACGTCCTGACCCCTGTACAGGATCTGTCCACCAGTGCTCTCATTCAGATGAATCAGCGTACGGCCCAGAGTTGACTTGCCGCAGCCCGATTCACCCACCAGGCCCACAGTCTCGCCCTCCTCAATGGAAAAGGAGATGTCATCCACCGCATGGACCATGCCGGCTGCGCTTTTAAAATACTTTTTCAGGTTCTTTACCTCGATTAGCGGGGCCATTGCTCATTCCTCCGTTCTCCAGCATCTGGAAAAGTGTCCCGGGCTGAGCTCGATCATCTCCCGGTCATAGGCCAGGCACTTGTCGCACCTGTGGGGGCATCGCTGGTAGAAGTCGCACTCGTCGCGCACCTGGGAGGGGTCGGGGGGCAGGCCCTCGATGGGAGACAGCCGCCGGACATTCTTGTCCAGGTCGGGCAGGGCGGCGAACAGACCCTTGGTGTAGGGGTGGGCGGGGTTGTCGAAGATGTCCTCCTTGGTGCCGCTCTCGATGATGCGGCCGGCGTAGATGACGCACACATAGTCGCACACGTCGGCCACAATGCCCAAGTCGTGGGTGATCAGGATCATAGCCGTACCCAATTCGTTGCGCAGGCCCTTAATCAGGTCCAGTACCTGGGCCTGGATGGTGACATCCAGGGCGGTGGTGGGCTCGTCCGCAATGAGCAGCTGGGGGGAGCAGGCCAGGGCCAGGGCGATGACGACCCGCTGCTTCATGCCGCCGGAGAACTGGTGAGGGTACTCGTCGGCCCGGTCGGCGCCGATGCCCACCATCTCCAGCATTTTGATGGCCTGCTGGTTGGCCTCCGCCTTGGAGCAGTTGTGGTGGATTTTATAGCCCTCTGCGATCTGGGAGATGACCGTCTTTACCGGGTTCAGGGCGGTCATGGGGTCCTGGAAGATCATGGAGATTTTCTTGCCCCGCAGGTCCCGCAGCTCGGCGTCGCCCATATCCAGGACATTTTTTCCCTCAAACAGGATCTCGCCGCCTACCCGCTCCACCGAGTGGTCGGGGAGAATGCGCAGAGCCGCCTTGGCGATGGTGGTCTTGCCCGCTCCGGTCTCCCCCACCAGGCCCAGGGTCTCGCCGACCCCCAGGGAGAAGGAGACGCCGTTGACCGCGTGGATGATGGACTGGCCGGAGTGGTACTCCACCACCAGGTCGCGGACGGAAAACAGCGCAGTTTTGTTTTCACTCATATGACTTCCTCCTTCAATCCTTGAACTTGGGGTCCAGCGCGTCCCGGAAAGCGTCGCCAATCAGGTTGAAGCTGAGCACAGTGATGACGATGAAGATGCCGGGGGCAATCACCATGTGGGGGTAGTCCCGGATAAAATCCCGGGAGGCGGACAGCATGGCGCCCCACTCCGGCTTGGGCTCCTGGACCCCCATACCCAGGAAGCTGAGGGAGGAGGAAGTCAGGCCGTTGCGGCTGACGGTCATGGCGATCTCCACGATAATGGGGGAGATAGCGTTGGGGATGATGTGCTGGGCGATGATCCGCCAGGTGGGGCAGTTGATAGTCCGGGCGGCCTCAATGTACTCCATGTTGACGACCCGCAGGATGTTGGCCCGCATGAGCCGGGCAAAGCCGGGAATGCCGGTGATGCCCAGGGCCCAGATACACTTGTCAACCCCCTTGCCGAAGATGGCGCAGAAGGCCATAGCCAGGATCAGGGTGGGGAAGGCCTGGAAGATGTCCAGGAAACGCATGAGGCAGGAGTCGATGAAGCCGCCGAAGTAGCCGGCAATGGCCCCCATCAGAATACCCAGCACGGCGGAGATGACGGTGGCGGTGATGCCAATAATCAGGGTGTACCGGGCGCCGTAGAGCACACGGGAGAGCAGGTCACGACCGATGTGGTCGGTGCCCAGCAGATGGGTCAGGTTGGGCCCCTGATAGGCGTGGGGCATGTTCATCTTGGAGTAGGGCCAGGGACAGATGTAGGGGGAGAGGATGCACAGAATCACAATGGCTGCCAGCAGGACCATGCCGATGACAGCGCTTTTGTTGTGGGAGACGCTGTTCCAAACATATTTCAGGGAGCCCGGCTTTAAGCTCTCCGGCTTTCTTCCGTGGCGGTGTCTGTTCTCACCCTTGTGATAGCCGCCGTGTCCGTGCTCGGGATTCTTTTTTTCGGTTTTTTCCTTCAACAGTTCAGCCATTTGCGGGCACCTTCTTTCTGCTGGAAGCGGTGTATTGGGCCTTGATGCGGGGGTCGGCGTAGGCGTACAGCAGGTCGGTCAGCAGCATAATGACGGAGAAGGTGAAAGCGATGAAGATAATGCTGCCGGTGGCGGCGGTATAGTCCAGGCCGTTGATGGCGTTGACCAGGTACTGGCCGATGCCGGGGATGGAGAAGATCACCTCCACGATGGTGGCGCCCCCCAGCATACTGCCAAAGCGCATACCCACCACCGTCAGGATGGGGATCAGGGCGTTGGGCAGGGCGTGGCCGTACACCACATCATGCTCCGGCAGACCCTTGGAACGGGCGGTGGTGACATAGTCGGAGCGGATGACCTCCAGCATACTGGCCCGAACCTGCCGGGTGAAGCCGGCCAGTCCGCCCAGGGAGTTGGCCAGGGTGGGCAGGATGAAGAATTTCAGCGAGTCGTTGCCCGAGGACGGAAGCCATTTCAGCTTCACCGAAAACAGCAGTACCAGCAGCAGGGCTGTCCAGAAGCTGGGCATACAGTCGAACAGCAGCGTGACAAACAGCGACACCTTATCCCCCAGGCTGTTGGCGTGGACCGCCGTATAGATGCCCAGAGGCAGGCCCACCACAACGGTCAGCAGGATGCTGAAGATGGCGATATACAGGGTATTGGGGAAGCGGTTCAGCAGGGCGGTTTTGATGCTGGTGCCGTCCAGCAGGCTGGTGCCGAAGTCAAAGTGCAGGAAGACGCCGCCGATATACTCCCCCAGCCGCACCACAAAGGGCCGGTTCAGCCCCATGGCCTCCCGCATCAAATCCTTCTCCTCCTCCGTGTGGAAGCCGGTGTTAAACACAATGTCCACAGGGTCGCCGGGGACAAATTCCATCAGGGTGTACATGATGACGCCCACCGCAATGAGCAGGGGAATCATAATCAGCAGCCGCTTGATGATATAGCGTGTCATGCCATTCTCCTCTCCTTTCAGTGTAGAGCTGCGGGATTATTTTGCAAAAGCAGTACTGTATCCGGGGTTCATACAGTACTGCTTCCGCATTTGCTATGTACCGGAATCAGGTCCGGCCGGAAACATTGGGGTTACACGGCGGGCACGTAATCGCCGGTAAAGGTCATGGCGTTGAGCACGGGGTTCTCCTTCTGCATACACACGTTGGTCAGGCCCTTGGTGGTGACAATGGAGCGGATCTCGGTGTACAGGCCATACATGTAGCAGTTCTCAACCACGTAGTTGTGGAAGGCGTTCATGTTCTCCTCGCTGCGGTCAGACATGGCGGCCTTCAGCAGGCGCTGGAGCTCGGGGTCCAGGGTAAAGCCCTGGGTACCCTGGCCGGGGTAGTTGTCCTCGTTAAACAGGTTGCTCCAGAAGTGGGTCGTAAAGTCGGTCACCACGTCGGAGTACTCGGCGATATCCCACACGGTGGGGTCGTTCTGAACGCCCATGCGGGCGGCCCGGTCCAGAGCCATAATCTCCAGCTCGATGCCGGCCTCCTGAAGCATGGCCTGGAGGGCCACGTAGGGGCCCTGGGGGGCCTGGGCGGAGGTCAGGATCTTCAGCTTCAGCTCACCGGGCTTGTAGCCGGCGGCGGCCAGGCACTCGGCGGCCTTGTCCAGGTCCTGCTCGAAGTAGGACTGATTGTCCCAATCCTGCACGTAGTCAGGGCCCTTGTTGGGGGCCACGTCGTGGCTGACCACACAGGCGTCGCTGCCGCCGCCCATCATCACAGTGAGGGAGTCGGTGGCGTAGGAGACGGCCCGGCGGACGTTGACGTCGTGCATGGGGGAGTTCTCGCTGGTGTTGTAAATCAGGTACTGGGACATGGCGTTCATATAGCGGGTGATATTGTAGTCGCTGCCGCTCTCAAAACGGCTGACGTCAGAGGCGGCGATCTCGGCCATATCCACCTCGCCATTCTCCAGGGCCACGGAGCGCATGGAGGCCTCGGTGATGCACTTCAGGTTGATCTTCTTCACATTTTGCAGCTCAACCGTGGTCAAATCGCTGGTCTTCCAGTAGTTGTCCTTGGCGGCCATGGTCAGGGACGCGCCGATTTCCATGTTCTCCACGGTGTAAGGGCCGGTGGTGGCGGGGTTCTTCTCAATTTCGTCCTGAGAAGCGCTGGTGTACCAGGACTCGCTGGCGATGGAGCAGCCGCAGAGGACTTCCTCAATGGCGCCCTCGGTGTCGCTCTTGAGGTTGATGGTCAGGGTGTAGTCGCCGGTGGCCTCGGCGCTGCTGTAGTAGGTGCTGATCTCGGTGACATAGCCCAGCTCGGCCAGCTTGTCATAGCTGAATACCACGTCGGAGGCTTTGATGGCGTTGCCCGCGCTGTCCACGATGTTGTCGTAGATCTCTACCTCATAGGTAGTGCTGTCCACTGCATTTACGCTCTTGGCAGCAACCAGCTCCAGCTCGCCGGCCTCAAAGGCGGCGCCGATAAAGGGACGGTAGGCCAGGTGGGTCCACAGGATGGTCTCGGTCCAGTCCCGGACGGCGCTGTCGCTGCCCCAGGGGCCAATGGTGAAGGAGTCGTCGTCCACCGCAACGGTGACGGATTCTGCCGCCGTGTCCATGGCAGTCGCCACACTTCCGGTGTCCAGTCCAGGCATGGACTTGGAGCCATCGCCGCCGGTGTTGCCGGCACTGGTTCCACCATTGCCGCCGCAGGCGGCCAGGCTGAGAGACATGGCCGCAGCCAGCAGCAAGGCAAGTGCTTTTTTCATATAAGTTCCTCCTTTTATGAACCCTTTTGTCGAAGATAGCGGGTTCAACTCTGATTCTATTTTATAAAAACGGCTTCCTTGAATCAATTCTGTTCCTGGAGTGTTATTTTCCAAAACGGAAAAAGTGACCATTTTATACAAAATTTTAAAATGATTTTTATGTGTTTAATACAAAAGCGGTGCTGCGACCTGCCGTCACAGCACCGCTCATTATTCAGTCCTCATCCATGGGGAGGTCCTTGTAGGCCTCGTACAAATCGGGCAGCACCTGGAGCAGGTGGGCCCGCTCAATGGTATTGTGGGTTATGACATTTTTCAGGTAGGTCTCGTCCACCGGCGTGTCCGGGTCCCGGACAATTTTGCCGTCCCTGGGGTACCAGCCCATCCACTCGCAGTTGAGACTCTCCCGGCCGCCCAGGGGGCAGGGGCGGCTGAACCGCAGCACCAGGTGGTGGCCAGGCAGCTGATTGCCGTCCTGGTCGAAGAACTCCTCGTAGACCGCCTCGGCCCGGCAGTCGGCCTCCTCCAGCTCCCGCTGCTTCTCCGCGGTGAGGCCGTAGTCCCGCAAATTGATCTGGTGGGAGATGGCGGGAATGCCGCAGCTGGGATCGCCGCCCGCACCCAGGTCCAGGGTCTCCAGGGACCAGACGCCGTCCTTGTCGTTCTCGCCGTTGATAAACCTGTGGTCCCAGTGGTCGATGGGATTCCAGATTTTGTAGCGCAGATTGCCCAGCTTCTTGCCCTTCATGCTCCTGGAGTACTGGTTGTACCACTTGCCGTACCACCGCCGCCAGGCGGATTTCCAGGTGGGGGGCGTGACAGAGTACTCGATGTAGAACCCGGAGCCGTCGGGCATCATGGTGTAGCCGTAGACAACCCTGGGGTAGCCGTGGGGCTGGAGCCAGTCCAGCCAGTGCTCCACCGGGATGGCGTCCTCAACCCGCATGGGGCCGGCGTCTAAAATCTGCTGCTGGAGGGGATTGGGGGGATATAGGGGGTAGTCGGTGTAGAAGCAGGAGGAGGGCAGAGCCTTCTCCTCAGGGGAGAGCTCGGGGACCTTGATATGGGGCATACAGTTTTCGGTAATCAGTTCCATGGTGTGTTCCTCCTTTTAACCCACGACAAAGCCGCCGTTGACGTCGATGCGGGCGCCGTTGACAAATCCGGCCTCCTCGCTGGCCAAAAACTCCACCGCTGCCACCACGTCCTGGGGCTGGCCCAGGCGGCCGATGGGAGTGCGGGCCAACAGTGCGGCCCGGGCCTCGTCGGTGAGGGTCGTCTCCGGAGGCACGTCATTCTCGATGTGGCCCAGAAGAACGATGTTGCAGGTGATGCCCTTGGGCCCCAGCTCCTTGGCCATCTCGTAGGTCATGGTCTCCAGACCGCCCCGGGCTGCCGCAAAGGCAGGGTCGCACCGCCAGCCGCCGTGGCGTCCGTCGCAGCTGGTCATGTTGATGACCCGGGGGGCTTTGCTCTTCTCCAGGTAGGGCAGGGCCAGCTTCACGTTGACAAAGGCGGACTCCACCACCTCCATGGAATGGGCCCAGATGGTCTTGTCGGTCTGCTCCATGGTGCAGGGGACGTGGCCCCCCTTGGCGTTGACCACCACGTCGATGCTGCCGAATTTCTCGAAAATCCAGTGGTGGACGTCGGCCATTTTGGAGTCGGGCTTGTAGATCTCCGGGGCCGCCTCCATGTTCCACTCCAGCTTGGCCTGAGGATTCTGGGCGTAGCCGATGACACGGCCCTCAAACTCCGGGCGGCGCTCCAGCAGCTCCTGAATGGCCTTCTGGGCCTTGGCGTGGAAGCCGCTCATCAGGGCCACGTTCATGCCGTTCTCCAGGGCCATCTCCACAACCCTCATCCCGTTGTGGCCTGCGCCGCCGGTGATAATCATGGTCCTTCCTTTTAATGTCAGCATAGGATTCACTCCTTTAATTGAGATTTTGGGGCTTTATTCGCCGCCGTGGCGCTCCTTCAAAATGGCCACGTTGGAGTCGACCCGCTTCTTGTTCAGCGGATAGAGTACGCCGACGATCAGGGCCATCAGCACGAAGCCGATCAGAGGGACAACACAGGAGATGTTGTAGATCCCGTCAGTCAGGCTGGGAGCATACTTGTCGGGGGCGCTGTCATAGCCGATGATAGACAGCATCATACCGGTGACGCCGGAGGACAGGGCGCTGCCGAACTTCCGGCCGAAGCTGTAGACACTATAGATGGTGCCGTCCATCCGGTTGCCGGTGCGGACCTCCTCGTCGTCCACAATGTCAGTGACCAGAGCGAAGGTGACGGGGTTAAACAGGGCCAGGCCCACAGTGACGCCGCCATAAATGACAAGCCAGCTGTAGACATTGCTGGTGTGCATCACAAAGGCAATGGCGAACACGGCGGCGGAGATCAGGCAGCCGGTAACAGTGATCTCTTTCTTGCCCACCTTGGCCACAATTTTGACGATACAGGCCGCAATGACCAGTGTGATAATGGTCTCTACCGGGCTGGTAATGGCCTGCATCTTGCCCTGGCGGAAGTAGTTGTCAAACATATATCCGCTCATGCGGTGGAAGGCGCTGTTGGAGCACTCCTGTACGATAATCAGCAGGACGATTGCAATCAGGCCCCGGTTGTGGAACAGGTTGTTGATAAACGCACCGATATTCAATTTCTCGTTCTTTGAGGGGATTTTGACCCGCTCAGTGGTCATAAAGTAGCAGACCATCCACAGAACAAAGGAGAGTATGGAGAACACCAAACCGCAGAGCATCATTCTGGTGCCGTTCAGGCTCTGGATTACCTCGCCCGCGTCGTTCAGGATTAGGGAGCCATCGGGGTTGGTGGCGTCCACATAGACCACCAGGGGAACAATAAAGTTGATAACGGTGACTGCCAGGGTTCCGCCCACGTGCCGCCAGTTAGACAGCTTAGTCCGGTCCAGAGCGTCGTTGGACATGGCGGAGGCCATGGAACCGTAGGGGATGATAATCATGGTGTAGAACACGCTGGAGTAGAGTAGATAGGTGACGAACAGCCACACGATTTTCAATGTCATGGGCGCTTCTTTGATCCAGCTTGCGTACATCAGGAAGCTGATGAGGGAGACGGGACCGGCGATCCGGCGGATCCAGGGGCGGAACTTGCCCTGCTCAGTGGTAGGGGCACGGTCGCAGATCTGGCCCATGCCCAGGTCGGTAACGGCGTCCAGGATTTGCGCCACCGTCATAGCCAGACCGACAATAACAGCGGATACACCCAAAACGTCGGTGTAAAACTTCATCATGAAGCCGGTACACAGGGTGTATGTAAAGTCGCCGGCGAAGTTGCCGGCCAGATAACCGAACTGGTCCCGCAGACCGAATGGCCGCAGAGTCCGTGTCGCTTGTGGTGCTGCCATTTTCATCGTCTCTTTCTATTTAAATTATTTGTCAGGGGCTGAAGCGGAGATCAGTCGGCGTCCATGGGCTGATCCTTGTACTCGGCGTACAGCTCGGGCAGGAAGGTGTACAGGTGCTCCCACTCCACCAGAGTGTGGATGACCACCTTTTTCAGGTAGTCCAGGTCACACTTGGTGGCGGGGTCCCGGACCAGCTTGCCGTTCTCGGGCCGCCAGCCGATCCACTCCCGGCTGCGGGTCTCCACGCCGCCCTGGGGGCAGGGGCGGGAGTAGCTCAGGCACAGGTGGGTTCCCGGCTCGTCGAAGGTCTCGTAGGAGCCGTGGCTGGTGAGCTGGCAGCCCGCCGCCTTTAGCTCAGCCATCCACTGGTCGGTCATGCCGAAGTCGGACAGGGGGAACTCGTGCCGGATGGTGTCGTACATCCGGTCGCCAGCCCCCAAATCCAGGCTCTCTGTGGTGTGGATGCCGTCTGAGCCGTTCTTCCAGTTCACGTAGTAGTGGTCGAAGTGGTCGGCGTAGTTCCAGATCTTGTAGCGCAGGTTGCCGTGGCCGGGGACCATGCTCTTGGATTTCAGGTTCCGCCAGTTGCGGTACCAGCGCTCCATCTCGGCGGTAATGTGGGGCGGGCGGACCCGGTAGGTGGCCACATAGCCGGAGCCGTCGGGGAACATGCAGTAGCCCAGCTCGTACTTGTCATAGCCGTAGGGCTTGAGCAGAGACATGAAGTTTTCAGGCTGGATGGCGTCCTCCACGGGAATGGGATTCATAGTGTTGATGATCTGCATCTCCACCGGCGTGGGGTAGTGGAGGGGGTACTTGTAAAAGTACTTGACCAGAGGCATTTTTTCCTCCTCGGGAAAAAGCTTCTGCCGGACATTGATGACGCTGCTGTCTTCCGTAGGGAAGGTCTCTTTATCTACCTGAATAAACATAAAACTCCTCCTTCAATATTTATGTGCAATTCCTTCAAAAATTGAGCTTGAAACAATTATAATTGTTAGATGACTTGACAATCAATTCGATTTTATCTATAATTTTTTCCAGGCGGGAAATAATTCGCCGGATGGGAGTGCGTGGAGATGGAACTGAAATTATTGCAGGAATTTGTCTCCTTGGTGGAGACGCAGAGCTTTCAGGAGACCTCAGAGCGGATGAATATTTCTCAGTCCGCCCTCACCAAGCACATCCACAAGCTGGAGGATGAACTGGGGGTCTCCCTGTTCGACCGCTCTACCCGCTCCGTGGAGCTGAACGAGTACAGCCGGGCCTATTACCCCTATGCGAAGAAAATGGCCGAGCTCTATGAGCAGTCCAACGCCGCCATCAGCACCATGCTCTCCCACGGGGAGAATATTGTGCGCATCGCCCTGACGCCGGCCCTGGTCCACTACGGCGGGGTGGAGGTCCTCTCCGACTTTTCCCGGCAGCACCCCCAGTATCAGATGGAAATCACAGAACAGCCCCACGTGGTGGAGCTGCTGGTGAGCCAGAAGTGCGATTTCGTCTTTGCCATGGAGAACGACGCCATGGACGACCGCATGACCCGGCTGCTGTATAAGGTGGACAGGCTGGTTGCGGTGTTCCCTGTGTCCCACCCCCTGGCCGCGCTCCACAAGGTGACAATCGACCAGATCCGGGGGGAGCGGTTCATTCTGCACCGCAATTCCAGCGGAGAGATGCACCTGGAGAGCCGGAAATTCGTGCAGCTGTGCAAATCGGCGGGCTTCAAGCCGCTGGTGGCGGCCAATATCTCCTCCATTTCCACCATCGTGAAGATGGTCAGCCAGGAGCAGGGGATCGCCATTCTCCACCGGGACCACATCCCCGAGGACGCAGAGGGCATCTTCTGGGCAGAGCTGACCCCACCGGTGCAGTCCCATATCTATGCGCTGTATTTGAGCAGCAAGCAGATGCCGGCCGCCTGTAAAACCTTCCGAAAATATCTGAAGCAAACCATCAGCAAGGAGAAAACATTGGAACAGAGCTGATAAAGGGCTGGAACGCAGGACGCGTTCCGGCTCTTTTTTTGGGGGAAATTTTAAAAGGCACCTTGACATTTTCTTCTCCGGTGTTATAATACAAAACCAAGGTACCTAGTAATTATGGAAGGAGGCAGGCGGAGCCGTGTGGAGATATATTAAGCGGTATTGCCATTTTGCCGTTATCGCCGCGCTGTTTATGGTGGGGGAGGTCCTGGCCGACCTGTATCAGCCCGCCCTGATGAAACAGATTGTGGACGACGGCGTGCTGGGCCTGAACACCGGAGGTCTGGGTGACCTGCAGTTGATTCTGCGGGTGGGAATCGTCATGATTCTGGTGGTCGTCCTGGGGGGCGCCGCCGGGTCGCTGAACAATGTGTTTACTCATATGTGCTGCCAGAACATGGGCAACGACCTGCGCAAGGACTGTTTTCAGAAGATCATGTCCTACTCCTTTGACCAGATGGACCGGTTCGGCACTGGCTCCCTCATCACCCGGGTCACCAACGACGTAAACCAGGTGTCCATGCTGGTGGGGCAGTTTATCCGGGGCGTTGTCCGGGCCGGTATGCTGACCTTCGGCAGTCTGATCTGCCTGTACCGGCTGAGCGCCACCTTTGGTACCATCGTTCTGTGTGCCGTCCCCCTCATCCTGGCCTGCCTGATTGGCTGTATTTGGGCCGCCAATCCCCTGTTTTCCCGGCTTCAGGAGCAGCTGGACCAGGTCAACGGAATTCTCCAGGAGGACATTTCAGGCATCCGAGTGGTCAAGGCCTGCGTGCGGGAGACCTATGAGAAGCTCCGCTTCGGCAAAGCCAATGGGGAGTTAATCAAGATACAGCTGAAATTTCTAGTGATTTTCGCCTTTATGAACCCCACCATCAACGCTTTGATGTACCTGGCCGTGGCGGTGATTCTGATGAGGGGCTCCGTCCAGGTGGGGCAGGGAGCCGCAACCCCCGGCATGGTGATGGCGGCCATTACCTACACGACCCAGCTGCTGGACGGCATCCTGATGCTGGTGATGATTTTCCAGACCATCTCCCGGGGCTGCGCCTCCTGGAAACGGGCCCGGGAAATTCTGAACAGCGAGCCCGCGCTGACGGACGGCGGCTTTCACGGGGAGACGGAGGTCCAGGGGAAGCTGGAATTTCGAAATGTCTCCTTCTGCTACCCAGGCTCCCGGCAGCCGGCCCTGCGCCATATTGATTTGACCGTCCAGCCCGGCGAGACGCTGGCCATCATCGGCCCCACCGGCAGCGGAAAATCCACTTTGGTCAATTTGATGCTGCGCTTTTACGATGTGACTGAAGGTGAGCTGCTGGTGGATGGCGTGGATGTGCGCCGCTACGACCAGAGGGCCCTGCGGGATAAGATGGGGGCGGCGCTGCAAAAGAGCGAGTTGTTCAGCGGCTCCCTGGGGGAGAACATCGCCTGGGGAGTTGACGGGGCTTCGGACGAGGCCATTGCCGCCGCCGCCCGCACCGCCCAGGCGGCAGACTTCATCCAGGCCGCCCCCCAGGGCTACCGCACTCCGGTGGCGGAGCGGGGGGCCAGCCTGTCCGGCGGGCAGAAGCAGCGGGTGTCCATCGCCCGGGCAGTGTTGAAGCCGTCGGAGTTCCTCATTTTTGACGACTCCTCCAGCGCTCTGGACCTGAAAACTGAGGCGGCCCTGTACGACGCTCTGGACAGCGCCCAGCCGTCGTGTACCAAGATTTTAATTGCCCAGCGAATTGCCACCGTGCGCCGGGCGGACCGAATTGCCGTGATGGACAGGGGGACCATCGTGGGGTGCGGTACCCACTGGGAGCTGCTGGAGTGCTGTCCCATCTATCAGGATATCTGCCAGTCTCAGATGGGGAGTGAGGAGGAATTGCTGTGAGAGAGATGAAGCCTGCCGCCCAGATGCCCCGCATTCCCGGTGCGGGAGGCGGTCCGGGCAGAATGCCGGGGACCATGCAGGTGGAGTACGCGGAGCATTTGGGCGGGACCCTGCTCCGGATTGCCGCCTACCTGGCCCGGGAGCGCGCCACTCTGGCCGCCATGCTGGCCGTGGTGGTGCTGGGTACACTGTGCGGGCTGTGGGCCCCCAGCCTGCAGAGCAGAGCCATTGATATTATCTCCGGCGAGGCGGAGGGCATCCTGACAAACACCGTGGGACTGATGCTGGGGGCCTATCTGCTGTACAGCGCCAGCCGGCTGGTCCAGGGGCTGCTCAGCGCCCGGCTGAGCCAGAGCATTGTCAGGCGGATGCGCCAGGAGCTCTTTGACAAGCTGGTGGATCTGCCCCTGAGCTATCTGGATACCCACGCCAACGGCGACCTGATGAGCCGCATGACCAACGACATTGAAAATATCTCCACCACCGTGACCCAGTCTCTCCCCTCCCTCTGCTCCGGGGTCCTGACTGTCATCGGAACTGCGGCGGTCATGGTGTGGTACTGCTGGCAGTTGGCCCTGCTCAGCCTGGTCACCATTATGCTGACAGTGCTTGTCACCAAATTTCTGTCCAAAAAGGTGCGTAGCTCCTCCCGCCAGCGCCAGGAACTGCTGGGACGGCTCAACGGCCAGGTAGAGGAGATGATTGCCGGCTACCGCACAGTGGCAGCCTACAACCGCCAGGAGAGGGCGGCGGCGGACTTTGCCCAGGTGTCCGACAGCATGACAAGGGCCGGCATCCGGACGGACGCTGTCAGCGGCATTATGGGTCCCCTGTCCAACTGCATCGGCAACACTGGCTTTGTCATCATCGCGGCGGTGGGGGGCTGCTTTTCCCTCCGGGGCATGATCTCGGTGGGAGTGATCTCCGCCTTTATCGTCTACGCCAAGCAGTTCAGCCGTCCTATCAACGAGCTGGCACAGATCTACGGCCAGCTGCAAACCGCCATCGCCGGGGCGGAGCGGGTCTTTTATGTGCTGGACGAGAGGGGCGAGGACCCCTCCGGTCAGAAGCTGGAGGAACGCGGTGTTGCGGAGGTCTCCTTCCAGCATGTGAATTTCTCCTATGAGCCGGGCCGCCCGGTGCTGCGGGACTTCTCCCTAAAAATTCCATCGGGGAAGAAGGTGGCCCTGGTGGGGGCCACAGGCAGCGGAAAGACAGCGGTGGTCAATCTGCTGATGCGTTTTTACCAGCCGGACAGCGGCGAGATTGCCATCAACGGGCAGAACATCGGGGCGGTCAGCCTGGACAGTCTCCGCCGGAATATGGCTATTGTGCTCCAGGACACGGTGCTCTTTGCCGGCACAGTGCGCCACAACCTGACCTACAGCAATGAACACGCCACAGAGGAGCAGCTGCGCTCTGTACTGGCCATGAGCCGGTGTCAGGAGTTTGTCCAGCGCCTGCCCCAGGGGCTGGATACCGTCCTGACGGGAGCGGGAGGAAATCTGAGCCAGGGGCAGCGCCAGCTGCTGGCCATTGCCCGGGCCTTTGCCGCCGACCCGCAGATCCTGATTCTGGACGAGGCCACCTCCAACGTGGACACCCAGACCGAGCGGGCCATTCAGGAGGCCATGCAGCGGATTATGGAGCACCGGACCAGCATCATCATCGCCCACCGGCTGTCCACCATTCGGGACGCGGATATCATCGTGGTTATGGACCAGGGGCAGATTGCCGAGATGGGCAGCCACGCCGGTCTGCTGGCCGCCAGAGGCAAATACTACGAGCTCTATATGACTCAATATGCGGGCTTTGCCACTTAAGTATAACAAAAGTTTCAGGAAGAAGGAACATTAAATGCGATTACATCATAATTGGGACAACAAGCCCGATGGTGCAGGCCGTCACCACGGCAGCCACGGGCATCGCCACAACGAAAACGGCCACAGCCGGGGCGCTGAGGGACACGGCCGCCACGGCAGGCAGAAGCACCTGTCCAATCTGCTGGAGAACAAATTGGAGACTATGCTGCTGTTTGTGGGCGCGGCCAACTGCGCCCGGCACCGGGCCGACCAGATGGCTGAGCTGATGCGGGCAGGCCGCCTGGCGCTGCTGTGCCCCACCGCCGCCGACTACGCCACCGGGCGCTACCTCCACCAGGTGGAGGACGCCATGGTGGAGCTGAGCGAGAGGAAGGGCGTGAAGGAGTTTGTGGTGATGTACGGCTGTCAGTGGGCGGTGCTGTCCACCGACTTCGACATGATGGCCCGGGAGCTGAAGGAGGTCCACGGCATCACCGCGGTGCTGGACGCCACCTGCCACCTGTGCGGCAACGCCCAGGGCGGCGAGGACGACCACCGGCAGGGAAGGGGGGAGGAGTAATGAAACGGCTTTGGACAAAAATTCCCCCCTGTATGTCCGATATTTTGGGCCTGCAGGCGCTGATAAACAACACAAGCGGCGAGGCCATTGTGGACGACGCCTCCAGCTACAAGCCCCTGCGCTACACCCAGGGCGGCGTGGGCCGTCCCGAGAACCGCCGGGGCCCCGGCGGCAAGCACAATGGTTACTTCGGGAGCCAGCGGGTTGTGTCCTCCGAGATTCGGGAGGCCAACGTGGTCACCGGCACCGCCGGGCAGGTCTGGGCCGCCGTGGAAACCGGGATTGAGGTGTTCCGCCCCGACTTTATGCTGCTGGCCACCGCACCCTGCGCCGCCATGATCGGCTCCGACCTGGCGGAGGCGGCGGACCGGGTCCAGGCGGAGCGCCGCATTCCCGCCGCCGCAGTGAATCTGGACGGCCAGAAGGACTACCTCTTCGGCGTCGGTATGGCCCTGGAGGCCATGGGAAAGCTGCTGCTGGAGAAGGGGGACACCCGGCCCGGCACCGTCAATCTGCTGGGCTGCAACACCGTGGACTGGTCGGAGGAGATGGTCCAGGAGACCGGGCAGTGGCTGGCCTCCCACGGCTGGCAGGTCCTGTCCCGCTGGGGGAGCAGGGAGACCACGGAGAATCTGAAAAACGCCGGCGCCGCCGCCCGGAATCTGGTGGTAAATCTGTCCGGCCTGCGGCTGGCCCGGTATATGGAGGCGGAGCTGGGCATTCCCTATGTGGTGGGCGCTCCCTTTGGCGCGGACCAATGCGCGCAGCTGCTGGAGGAGCTGGAAACCGGACTGTCAGACCCCAAGGAGGAACAGCCAGAGGGAGAACCGGAGGCGCTGGTCATCGGCGAACAGCTGGCCGCCAACGCCATCCGCCAGGGGTTGGAGCAGCGGGGCTTTGCCCATGTCCGGGTGTGCAGCTTCCTGGAGATGGACAAGGGACTGATGAGCCCCGGCGATAAAAAGCTGGTCAGCGAGGACGAGCTGGAGGCGGAGCTGAGCAACGAGACGCTGCGGGTCGTCTTGGGGGATGTGGACTGCCGCATTGGGTCCCCGGTGAAGTGGGCCCCCCTGCCTAACCAGGGCAATCTGGCCCCCTCCCGGCTGCTGGCCCCCTTCTCCATGACGGACGGGGCCCTGGACCGCTGGCTGGACGGGGTTTTATAAGGAGGAACGAGATATGAGACAGATTGCCATCTATGGAAAGGGCGGCATCGGGAAATCCACCACAACCCAGAACATGGCCGCCGCCCTGGCCGATTTGGGCCGCAAGCTGATGATTGTGGGCTGCGACCCCAAGGCGGATTCCACCCGTCTGATTTTGGGGGGAATGCCCAAACGCACCGTACTGGACACCATGCGGGCCAAGGAGGATGATGATGTGGAGCTGTCCGACTTCCTGTTCACCGGCTTCAAGGGCATCCAGGCGGTGGAGTCCGGCGGACCGGAGCCCGGGGTGGGCTGCGCCGGGCGGGGCATCGTTACCGCCATCAATCTGCTGGAGCAGCTGGGGGCCTACCGGGCCGAGCTGGACTACGTCCTCTACGATGTGCTGGGGGACGTGGTGTGCGGCGGCTTTGCCATGCCCATCCGGGAGGGCAAGGCTCAGGAGATTTACATCGTCTGTTCCGGAGAGATGATGAGCCTGTACGCCGCCAACAACATCTGCAAGGGCATCCAGCGCTACGCCGCCGCCGGAAAGACAAAGTTGGGCGGTCTGATCTGCAACTCCCGGCTGGTGGACAAGGAGCGGGAGCTGGTGGAGGCCTTTGCCAGGGAGCTGAACACTCAGCTGCTGCACTTCCTACCCCGGGACAACGTGGTCCAGCGGGCGGAGCTCCAGCGCAGGACGGTCATCCAGCACGACCCGCACTGCCCCCAGGCGGAGGAGTACCGGGCGCTGGCCCGGGCGGTGGAGGACAACCGGAGCTTCACCGTCCCCACTCCCCTGACGGGCGAGGCCCTGGAGGCCCTGCTGCTGCGCTGCTGTCCAATGGAATAGAGAAAACAGGCTGGGAACTTCCGTTCCTGGCCTGTCCTTTTTCATGGCGCACATACTATTTCCGTTTTGGAAACTATCCCTAAACAAATTGAATTGATTCCACCTGGAATTGTGTGATTTAATAAAGGCAAAGCAGACCATGTAAGGGTTAACACTCCCCTGGGATGAAACGGAGGTATGCTACCATGGCAAGACAGGTTAGCGCGGAAAAAAAGCAAATGATGTTAACGGAGGACATCCGGACCCTTGTGCCCAAAATGGCGGTCCCCACCATTGTGGCGCAGCTGATTACAACGGTCTATAATCTGGTAGACGCGTATTTTGTCAGCACCCTGGGGACCAACGCCACCGCCGCAGTGGGCGTGAACAGCTCCCTGGAGCGCACCATAACCCTCATCGGCTCCCTGATTGGCGCGGGCGCGTGCAGCTACATCGCCCGGCTGCTGGGCTCCAAGCGGGACGAGGACGCCAACCGGGTCCTGTCCACCTCTCTGTTCTCGGCGCTGGGCCTAGGCATTCTCTTTATGCTCATCGGCCGGCTGTGCATTCAGCCCATGGTCTACCTGCTGGGGGCGGACGAGAACTGCGCCGCCTACTCCATCCAGTATGCCACCTATGTGCTGTACGCCGCGCCCTTTATGGTGGGCAGCTTCATTTTGAACATGTGCCTGCGCAGTGAAGGCAGCGCCATGTTTTCCATGATCGGCATGGGCTTTGGCGGCGTACTCAACTGCTTCCTGGACCCCTTGTTCATCTACGGCGGCGAATACGGTCCCGGCCTCTTCGGCATTCAGGGACTGGGCCTGGGTGTGGCCGGCGCATCTATGGCCACGGCAATCTCCAAGACCGTCAGCTTCTGCATCCTGTGCTGGCCCTACCTCCGGCACCGCAGCTCGGTGACCATCAGCCTGAAAAAGTTTAAGCTGGTGATGGAGGATGTGCGTGAGGTGCTGGCCATTGGCTCCACCTCCTTCTTCCGCAGCGCCTTCTCCGTGATTGCCAACGTCACCATCAACCGGGTTGCCCGGGGCTACTCCACCGCCGCTCTGGCCGCCCTGTCGGTGGCCAACCGGGTCCTGGAGTTCCCCTTCGCCATCATTCTGGGCTTCGGCCAGGGCTATCAGCCCATCGCCGGCTTCAACTGGGGGGCCAAGCAGACCAAGCGGGTTCGGGACAGCTTGAAGTTTGTCATCCAGGTCTCCCTCATCGGCGCCATTGGCATCGGCGCGGTGCTGGTCCTGCTGGCCGCCCCCATCGTGAGCATCTTCAACAAGCAGGCCGACGCCGAGGTGCTCCGGCTGGGTGTGCTGTGTATCCGCCTGCAATGTATCATGCTGTTCTCCCATGCGCTGAACTCCATTATCAACATGTTCTACGCCGGTATTGGCAAGGCCAAGTACGCCCTGGCCATGAGCACTGCCCGGCAGGGTTATGTCTTTATCCCGGTGGCAATCATTGCCCCCATCTTCCTGAAGGAGGTGGGCATTGCCTCAGCTCAGGCCATTGCGGACGTGGTGTGTCTCTTTATTGCAATTCCCTTAGCGATCAAAGCCTTTAAGATGATCGATGAGGAAGAGATAAAAGAATCGCAGGAGGAGGCCATAAAATGAAGGAATACGAAGTCAAGGAGACGTTTCTCCGGGTTACAAGGCGGGTCCCCGGCGTGCTCTATGAGCCGGCGGGCCGGGACGGCGAGTGCCTGAACGCCGTGCTGGTAATGCACTCCGACGAGGACTATCTGGACGCCCCCACCGGCCGGCAGCTGGCTAAGCGGGGCTTCCGGGTCCTGTGCGCCAATGCGATGGTCAAGGAGGGCCTGTTTTTTACCCAGGTGGACAAGATGCAGGCGGTGAAGGGGGCCGTCGAGTATCTGCGCAGTCTGCCCCGGGTCAACCGGATCATCCTGATGGGCCACAGCGGAGGTGCAACCCTGATGACCGCCTATCAGGCCATTGCAGAAAATGGAGCCCAGATTTTCCAGGGGCCAGAGGTGATCCTGCCCTATCCGGACAGCTCCCCGCTGCCCCCCGCCGACGGCCTCATGCTGCTGGACGCCAACTGGGGCAACGCCGCCATGCAGCTGTTCAGTCTGGACCCCGCTGTGGTTTCGGAGGACAGCGGAATGGAGCTGGACCCCGTCTATAACCTCTTTGAGAAGGAGAACGGCTTTAAAAAGGAGGGCTCCACCTTTTCCGACGCATTTATCCGGCGCTTCCAGAGGAAGCAAGGAGAGCGCAACAATCAGATTCTGGCCCACGCCCTGGAGTGCTGGGAAAAGATCCAGGCCGGCGAGGGCCGCTACAGCGATGACGAACCACTGGTCATCCCCGGGGCCAACCAGGTGTTCTTCAATAACAAGCTCTACGCCCAGGATATCCGCCTTATGTCCCACACCCGCCAGCCCAGAGAGCTGATCCACGCCGACGGCAGTTCCACCGTGGAGATCGTTCACTCCGTGCGCCATCCGGAAAACCCGGAGTCCATGACCCACAACATGATGGACGGCGCCCGGATTATGACGGTGTACAACTACCTGACCTCCTACGCGGTGCGCACCCTGGACAGCTACGGCTACGGTGAGGACTCCGTCTGGGGAATCGACTGGGATTCCACCTACTGCTGTCCTCCCGGCAACGTCCAGCATATCCATGTGCCCTCTCTGTTCATGGGTATGACCGCCGGGTGGGAGTTCCTGGCCGCGGAGACGATTTATGAAATGTCCGCCAGCATCGATAAACACGTCGCCTTTGTGGAGGGGGCCAACCACAAGTTCCATACCGCCCACCACTGCGAGGCCTTCAAGGGTCAGTTCGGCAATACGATGGAGACCCTCCACGACTATGTGGCCAAGTGGCTGTCCGAGGGCAGATTTGAAGGTCCATCCTCCTTTCAGTGAGTGCAATTGAGGGCTACTGTATCTAATGGGACTCACGTAATCTCTGAACACTGCGCCGCAGCACAGAGGAAGATTGATGTATGGCCTTGAACGGGCCATAGGGAGCAGAAAACCCCCGGCAGGACATCATGATCCCTGCCGGGGATATTCAGCAGATACTCCGCACCCATGGGGGTGTTTTTTTGTTGTTTTTCCCAGAGATTGGTGGTATACTGAATCTACAAAGATGGAATGGAGGAATGTCACATGGCAGTACTATCCACGCTGGAGCCCAGGAGGGTATTTGAGTACTTTGAAAAGCTGTGCTCCGTCCCCCACGGCAGCCACAATACCAAGCAGATCAGCGACCTGTGTGTCAGCTTTGCCCAGGAGCTGGGGCTGAGGTGGCGGCAGGACGAGGTGAACAACGTGGTCATCTGGAAGGAGGCCACCCCGGGTTATGAGGGAGCTGTCCCGGTGATTCTCCAGGGTCACATGGACATGGTGTGCGTCAAGACAGAGGACTGCCCCAAGGATATGGCGGCGGAGGGGCTGGACCTGGCCACCGACGGGGAGTGGGTCTGGGCGGATGGCACCTCTCTGGGCGGGGACAACTGCATTGCGGTGGCCATGATCCTGGCCATTTTGGCCGATGACACCCTGCCCCACCCTCCGCTAGAGGCAGTATTTACCGTGGACGAGGAGGTGGGCATGGACGGCGCCTTTGCCCTGGACTGCTCCGATTTGAAGGGGTGCAAGCTGGTCAACCTGGACTCGGAGGAGGAGGGAGTGTTTACCGTCTCCTGCGCCGGCGGCCTGCGGCTGGACTGTTTCCTGGCGGGAGAGCAGAGGCCTCTGCTGGGGGAGAAGGGCTATGTGGTGACCCTGGATGGCCTGTTGGGCGGCCACTCCGGCGGGGAGATCCACAAGGGCCGGGCCTCCGCCAACCATCTGATGGGCCGGGTGCTGTACAATGCCATGGGGCGGGTCCCCGGCCTGCGGCTGGCCGATATTCGGGGCGGGCGGTTTGACAACGTGATCTGTCCCAGCAACCAGGCCAAGGTGGCGGTGCCGGCGGAGCGGGCGGCGGACTTCGAGGCCTTTATCCAGGAGTTCCAGGCCGTGCTGCAAAACGAGTACGCCGGCTGTGACGACGGTCTGTCTCTGACCTGTGCCCCCGTGGAGCTGGAGCGGGCTCTGTCCCCCAAGGTCGCCTTCCGGATGCTCCAGGTGCTGATGGTCCTGCCCCAGGGGGTCCAGGCCATGAGCGCGGATTTCCCCGGACTGGTGCAGACCTCTCTGAACCTGGGCACCATGGGACTTGAGGAGGACGGGCTCCACTTCAGTATCTCTGTCCGCTCCTGCATCGCCTCCCAGAAGACCATGATGGTTCAAAAGGTACGGGCCATTGTGGCCAGCGCCCGGGGGAGTGTGGCTGAGCGGGGCGACTACCCCGGCTGGCAGTACGCCAAGGAGTCGGTGCTGCGGGAGGATATTCTGGCGGCCTACCAGGCGGTGACCGGCAAGGAGGGCCGGATTGAGGCGACCCACGGCGGCCTGGAGTGCGGCCTGTTTATCGAGAAGATCCCCGGTCTGGACGCGGTGTCCGCCGGCCCGGAGCTGGTGGATATCCACTCCCCCCAGGAGCGGCTGAACGTGGCCTCGGTGGGCCGGGTGTATGAGATGACCTGCGAGCTGCTGAAGCGGAGTAGATGACAGCCGGGGCCCCGGAGGAAGAGAACAAAATGGAGGGGAGCAGATATGCCCATTCAGATTGTGCGCAATGATATTACCACCATGTCGGTGGACGCCATTGTCAATGCCGCCAACACCTCCCTGCTGGGGGGCGGGGGTGTGGACGGCTGCATCCACCGGGCGGCGGGTCCCCAGCTGCTGGAGGCCTGCAAAAAGCTGGGGGGCTGCGACACCGGGAAGGCAAAAATCACCGGGGGTTACCGCCTGCCCTGCAAGTATGTGATCCATGCGGTGGGCCCTGTGTGGCGGGGCGGAGGCCAGGGGGAGCGGGCGCTGCTGGCCTCCTGCTATCAGACCAGCCTGGAGCTGGCGGCGGAGCACCGGTGTGAGACGGTGGCTTTCCCCCTGCTCTCCTCCGGCATTTACGGCTACCCCAAGGACCAGGCCCTCCAAGTGGCTATGGAGACGGTGGAGCGCTTCCTGATGGACCACGAGGATATTACCGTATACATCGTGGTCTTTGACCGGGCCGCCTATCAGATTGGGCAGCAGCTCTTTGAGGACATTGCCGCCTATATCGACCAGAACTATGTGGACCAGCACACCGGCCAGACCCGCCGCCTCATCTGGGGAGATAGGCGGTACCAGGAAGTCCCTCCCATGGCGGCGGCCATGCCGGCCCCGCTTCTGGAAGCAGACAGCTTGGAGCAGGCCCTGGAGGAGCTGGACGAGAGCTTTTCTCAGGCGCTGCTGCGCCTCATCGACCAGCGGGGGATGACCGATGCCCAGTGCTACAAGCGGGCCAACATCGACCGCAAGCTCTTCTCCAAGATTCGTAAAAATCCCGGCTACCGCCCCAGCAAGCCCACTGCTCTGGCCTTCGCCGTGGCCCTGGAGCTGACCCTGGAGGAGACAGGGGAGCTGCTGCGCAAGGCGGGATTTGCCCTGTCCCGGTCCAGCAAGTTCGACATCATTGTGGAGTACTTTATTTCCCGGGGAAGCTACAACATCTTCACCATCAACGAGGCCCTGTTCGCCTTCGACCAGTCTCTTCTGGGCGGCTGAAATTTGTCGCCCGGCAGGCGACCCCGAAAGAGAAAAAATCCCCTATACTATGGCTGTAAGCAGCAGACAGCCATTGTACAGGGGGTTTTATTATGAACAACAATTTGACCGAGATCATCTTCATCCTGGACCGCAGCGGCTCTATGGCGGGGCTGGAGGCCGACACCATCGGCGGCTTCAACTCCCTGCTGAGCAAGCAGAAGGAGGAGCCAGGGGAGGCCATCCTCTCCACCGTCCTCTTCGACCACGAGATACAGGTGCTCCACGACCGGGCCGACCTGAACCAGGTGGCCCCCATAACCCAGAAGGACTACTTTGTCCGGGGCTGCACCGCCCTGCTGGACGCGGTGGGCGGGGCCATCCACCATATCGGCAACGTCCACAAATACGCCCGCCCGGAGGACGTGCCCCAGCGGACCCTGGTGGTCATTACCACCGACGGCATGGAGAACGCCAGCAGGCGGTACACCCTCCCCCAGGTGAAGGAGATGGTGGAGCGGCAGCAGCGAAAGTTCGGCTGGGAGTTTTTGTTCCTGGGGGCCAACATCGACGCGGTAGAGACCGCCGGCAGCATGGGCATCGCCCCCCAGCACTCCGCCAACTACTGCTGCGACCAGGAGGGGACCCAGCTGAACTACCAGGTCCTCAGCGAGGCGGTGTGCTCCGTCCGGGCCGGGAAGCCCCTGGGCGCCGGCTGGAAGGCCAAAATCGACCATGACTTCCTGCGCCGCCGCTGAGTTCTCAAAGAACTGCGCCCGGGGACTCTCCCAGGGCGCGGTTTCTGTTTACGCAGTAAGGGCCAGCTCCTCCATGGCCTCTCGTTCGCTGTCAGCAGAGAAGCAAAACCGTCCTGCCCAATCGTAGACCTCCACGTGTCCTCTGACCCAAACAATGCTGTAATCCATCGCGTCTTGCTCCTTTCTTGTAGTATGACCACAGTATACAAGAAGGATAGTCCCATAAACCGGACTTTTGACGGGGGCGGCAGCAAGATTATTGTTGCCAAACGGGGGAAAATCAGGTATGCTGGAGGAAAAGGAGGGGGATCTATGGACCCGATTTATTACACCGTGGACGCCATCAACGGAGATTACGCCCACCTGGTCACCGACGAGGGCGGGGAGCACTCCATTACCATGTTCCTGCTTCCCGAGGGCACGACCCTGGGGACCTGGCTGAAGCTGGAAAATTTCCAGTGGGAGATCGTATGAGCCGGAGCGGGGGAAGGAGGGGAGCCCGATGATACGGATCAGCAATTTGCCTCTGCCCCTGAATGGGGACCTGGACCAGCTGCGCAGACGGGCGGCCCGGGCGCTGGGGGTCCGGCCAGGGGCGCTGGGGGAGCTGGAGCTGGTCCGCCAGTCCATCGACGCCCGTCGGAAGAATGACGTCCACTATGTGTACACGGTGGAGGTGGAGATGCCCGGTGAGGAGTCTCTGGTCCGCTCCGCCCCCGGCAGAAATATAGCCCTGGTCCAGCGGCTCCCCTATGTCTTCCCCCAGGTGGGCCGGAAATCGACCCTGCCCCCGGTCGTGGTGGGGATGGGACCGGCGGGGCTGTTTGCGGCCCTGTTTCTGGCAAGGAATGGGATCCCCTGTGTGGTGCTGGAGCGGGGCCAGGATGTGGACCGGCGGGCTCTGGACGTGGGGGATTTTTGGAGTACCGGGGGGCTGGATGAGGGCTCCAACGTCCAGTTTGGCGAGGGAGGCGCAGGGACCTTTTCTGACGGCAAGCTGACCACCGGGACCCACGACCCCCGCATCTCCGCCGTGCTGGACGTGCTGGTGGAGGCGGGGGCCCCGGCGGATGTGAAGTACTCCCACCGTCCCCACATTGGCACCGACGTGCTGCGGGAGGTGGTGAAAACCCTCCGCCGGGAGCTGATCGCCCTGGGCTGTGACGTGCGCTTTGGCCACAAGCTCACCGGGCTGACGGTGCGTGGGGACTGTCTGGCGGGGGTCCAGGCGGAGGGCCCACGGGGAACGGAGTTCCTCACCGCCGACACCCTGATTTTGGCCCCGGGCCAC
Organism: Pseudoflavonifractor sp. 60; assembly: GCF_009911645.1. Lineage (GTDB taxonomy): Bacteria > Bacillota > Clostridia > Oscillospirales > Oscillospiraceae > Lawsonibacter. The sequence continues at coordinate 36,504 of NZ_QWKI01000057.1, read as the reverse complement.
TCGGCTCGGGACACCTTCGCCATGCTGCGGGACGCGGGAATCCCCATGGAGCAGAAAAAATTTGCCATTGGGGTCCGCATTGAGCACAGACAGCGGGATGTGAGCCTCCAGCAGTATGGACCCGCCTGGAAAACGCTGCCCCCCTCCGACTACAAGCTGGCCTGTCATCTGCCCAATAGCCGCTCCGTCTTCACCTTCTGCGTCTGCCCCGGGGGCCAGGTGGTGGCTGCCGCCTCCCAGCAGGGGGGCGTGGTGACCAACGGCATGAGCCTGCGGGCGAGAGACGGGGAGAATATCAACGGCGGCCTGCTGGTGGGGGTGGGCCCGGAGGACTTTGGCGGCGGGGATGTGCTGGCCGGGGTCCAGTTTCAGGAGCGGTGGGAGCGGGCCGCCTTCCGCCTGGGGGGCGGGGGCTTCCGGGCGCCGGCCCAGCGGGTGAGGGATTTTCTCCAGGGCCGCCCCTCCGAGGGGCCGGGCGGAGTCGCGCCCACCTACCGGCCCGGAGTGGCCTGGACCGACCTGCGCCCCTGCCTGCCCGGCTATGTCACCGCCAGCCTGGCCCAGGCTCTGCCTCTGCTGGACCGGAAGCTCCAGGGATTTGCTGCGGAGGACGGGGTCCTCACCGGTGTGGAGACCCGTTCCTCCTCTCCAGTTCGTATTCTTCGGGATGAAAATTACCAATCGAAATTGCGGGGGCTCTACCCCTGCGGCGAGGGAGCGGGCTACGCCGGGGGCATCGTTTCCGCTGCGGTGGACGGCATCCGGGTCGCTGAGGCGGTGGCCTTCCACTGAGCTGTGGATCCTCTCCGCAACAGAAAGCATCCCCCTGAGGCGGGAGCGTCACTGTCTCAGGGGGGATGTGGGGTTTATTTTGTTACTTGGACAGGCTCGCCAGCGCACTGGAGCCAATGCGGTCCGCACCGGCGTCCAGCATGGCCTGGGCCTGCTCAAAGGTGCGGATACCGCCGGCGGCTTTCACCCGGACGTCGGGGCTGACGTGCTCCCGCAGGAGGCGTACATCCTCCACGGTGGCGCCCCCCGCGGCAAAGCCGGTGGAGGTCTTGATGAAGTCCGCGCCGGACATGGATACGACCCGGCACAGGGACAGCTTCTCCTCATAGGTAAAGTTGCAGGCCTCAATGATGACCTTCAGGATGCGGCCCTTGCAGGACTCCTTCACCGCCTTGATCTCCGCCAGGACTCCCTCCCAGTCGCCCTCCTTGGCCAGGCCCTGGTTGATGACCATGTCGATTTCGTCCGCACCGTCCCGGATGGCGTCCTCCGCCTCAAACACCTTTACCTCAGGGGTTGCGTAGCCGTTGGGGAAGCCGACCACGGTGCAAATTTTCAGGCCATTGCCCAAATAGTCGCTGGCCTTTTTCACATAGCGGGGCGGGATGCACACACTGGCAACCCCCAGATCCCGGCCCTCGTCGCAGACAGCCTTGACCTGCTCCCAGGTAGCCGTAGGGGCGAGAAGGGTGTGGTCGACCCGCCTCAAAACTTCTTTCTGGTCCATGTTTGTCTCCTTTCCCCGCCCAAACCGGCGGGTTATATGCTACTGTTTTATTCTACCCCAGCGTTGGGCAATTGTCTATTTATGGAAAGTAAAAAAATAATCTGCCGGACCGCCCATTTTTGGCTTTTCGACAGGTTATCTCAATTTTTTTAGCTATTTTTGCCTGCTTCCGGAGAAATCTGCCTCTGTCAGCATATTCCGGACAATCCCAATTCATACCTGAAAGAACCGCGACTTGAAACTCATGGGGCTGGAGTGTGATGCTCCAGCCCCAGAGTTGGGCCGTATCCGGCCACAGCGGTCAAAGAGGGAAAACAGTGTCAGACGGATTTCCAGGAGGGTTGACCCCTTGAATCTTGCGGCTCAAGCCGTCCTACAATGTCTGAATACGGGTATCAAACTTGGGGCAGTGCAGCCGGACTGTTACGTTGTCGTCCACAACCTCGCTGATTTGTGCATCGCAGATGGCGCTCAGCAGCCGGTAAGCGTCCGGAAAGTTCAACTCCAGCTTCTTCATCAGAAATTCCACCGCGTCCGCCGCCGCTGTCTGAATACTCTCCTCCAGAGTTGTCCGGGAGGCCAGAAAATAGATGCCGTCAAGGGTCTCAATGACAGGGCGCTGAATGGGGCGGTCCCGATAAACGGTGGTTTTCAGGCACATACGTCCGGCAATTTCAATTCCGGTACCGGACAGCTCACCATCGCCCATGCAGGCGTGTATGTCACCCACAGCCAGCCCGGCTCCCTCCACGTTCACCGGGAAGTAGACGCGGGAGCCCGCTCGGATTAGCTTGGTATCCAGGTTGGCCCCGTGGTCATGGGGGACCGCACAGTGGAACTGTCCGGATTTTGGCGCCACACCCATAACGCCGATCATGGGGCTAAGGGGCAGCTTGATCCTATCAGAGAAGTGGGCAAAGCCGTCATGGACCGGGATTATTTTGGTGTCCGGCTGGGTGATCCGGTCTCCCAGGACCCCAAGTCCCTTTGAGGTGACCATCACGCCCTGAGCGGCCAGGTCGATGGCCAACACCTCCACGCAAAGCGTATCCCCGGGACACGCCCCCCGCACATGGATGGGGCCCACCGCGCAGTCCATGATGCTGATGTCAATGTCTGTCCGCTTTACCGAGGCGTCGGTGATCTGCCCGGAGTAGCAGTCATCTGCCTCGACCCAGAAAACCTCTCCATCCTCCACGGTGTAATTTGCCCTGTTGGTGGTGTTAAAATAGAAAATGACCTGATCCTTTGGTATAATTTTCATATTTGCCCCTTTCCCTTACCAGCCAGCGGGCAGAATGCCCACCATGGAACAGATGAAGTAGACCGCAGCCAGGCTGAAGACTACAATGATTGTGCCTTGGATGGCGGGGTGGGCGTACCAGCCGCATTTCCACTCCGGCTCGATTTCGCTGTGTTTCCGGGCGCTGTTCAGCATCAGCACGGGGACAATGGACATAATCACGCCGCCGAAGGTACCTGCCAGGCCGATGGCATCCACAAAGCTGACAAAGCCGCCATAGGCCAGGATGAAGGGGGGCAGCACAGTGCAGATGATGGCGGTGATCCGGGTCTTGGGGTCGTGCTCATCCTTGAGCTTAAACATATCCACAATGTTGGTCAGCATTGAACCGCCCACCGCCCAGTAGGAGGTCATCATGGCGCACAGGGCAAAGATGTTGGCAGTATACAGCGCCCAGGTCCCCAGGGCGTGACCCCAGGCCAGTGTGGCGACCTCGGTGACCTGGTCCGCACCGGTGAGACTGAGCACAGCCAGGGGGACGATGGCCAGGAGCATACCGGTCACAACCATTCCCGCAATGATGGCCACCGGCAGTTTTTTGGGGGTGTGGCGCATACCGCGGGCCAGCTCAGGCACAGCGTACTGGGCGATGTAGCAGAAGATGGCGCTGCTGAGCAGGGGGACGGCGTAGGTCCAATCGGCATACACCGCCCGGGAGATATCCGCTTTTCCGGACAGGAAGGAGGCCAGAACGATGACGGCCAGCAGTACCACCATACCGGTGGACATAAACTTCTCCCACAGTCCGGTGGCCTTCAGGCCCAGCCAGACCACAAGCACACAGGGTACGGTGAACAGCAGACTGCCTGCCCAGTTGGGAAGGCCCAGAAGAGTACACAGAATGTTGCCGGAACCGCTGGTATATGCGATCATACACCCCATAGAGTTGGCAACCACCGAAATAAAGACCAGCACTGCCCCCAGCTTCCCCACATACTTCTCGGCCAGGCCGGGCAGCTGTAAGGGCTTTTGGGTCCGCAGGGCAGTCTCCGCCACATACAGCATGGAAAATGTGGTAAACACACCGGCCACAATCAGCCACAGCAGCAGGATGGGCCAGCCGGCCTTGCGGGACGAGTACGCCAAGCCCAAAATGCCAGAGCCAATGTTCGCGCCGACAATGATTGCCGCCGCCTCGTACAGAGTTAATTTCGTAACTCTCAGGGCGCCCTCTTCAGGCTGCAAATTTTTTTCCTCCATGTTGTTCTCCTCCTTGTAAAATTTCATCTCTGTTCAGAGATGTATCACCATTATAGCTTGGGGGGGACAACGAAAGGACAACAATAGATAAGCTTTTGGGATTTGCTTGCATTGAGGCGCCGGAGACAGCGGCATTTATTGGAGATATTTATAAAAAAGAGCAGCCGTGGCGGGCTCTGCCCAGCTGTATTGGGCCATAAACTCGCCCATAAAGGCCCCAATCGCGTGGGTATCGCCCCGCAGCAGGTGGTAATAATCGCAGTCCACTTTCTCTACGGCTACCCCGAGAACGTTGTGGCCTTTGATAAGCACATCCTCGCAGTCTACCGACCGCAGAGTCTTCAGCAGGTCCGATTTAAAGGTCTGAGTCTGATTTTTCAGGGTGCTGTCATACTCCCGGTCCTCGAACAGGACGGCGGCAATCTCCTTCACCGAGCAGGTTGCCCCGCAGCGGTAAATTAGATAGGCGAAGAGCTCTTTGGATTTCGCCCTGGAAAATTTCAGCGGCTTCCCGCTGTAAAACACCTCAAAATTTCCAAAGCATTTCACGCTCAGCGGAACAGCGGTCCCGCTGAAAATATTATTCAGCTCCGCTCGGACCGCCTGCGCAGTGACCGGTTTAATCAGATAGCCCCTGGCATGGAGGGAGTAGGACTCCAGGGCATATTGGGGGTAAGCGGTCACAAAGACGATCTCCAGCTGGGGCAGGACCCTGCGCAGCTCACCGGCCAGACGCAGGCCGGTCCAATCCCGCATCTGAATGTCCAGAAATGCCACATCCGGACGGATTTCTCCTCGCTGCACCGCCTCCAGCGCCGCGGAGGGGGAGGTGTAAGGGCAGATCGTCCCGTCAGGCGCAGCCTCTTTCAGGGAGGCAGTCAGGTCGGCCAGCGCCAGTGCTTCGTCGTCAACGGCCAAAAATGTGTATTTCATAAACCCTCTCCCTATTTGGGGACAAAAATGACTGCGGTTGTACCGATACCCGGCTGGGAATGAATGTCCAGAGAGCCGCCGCACATGGCGGCAAGACGCTTTTGCACGTTGCTGACCCCCACATGGACCGGTCCGCACCGGTTTAAGAGGGATGTGTCAAATCCCACGCCGTCGTCCGTTACCGTAATTGTAAAGCCCTGGGCGGTCTCCGCTGTTTGGATTATGACGGTGCCGCCTCGCTCCCGCTGCATGACTCCGTGGCGGACGGCGTTTTCCACGATGGGCTCCAATGTCAGCGCGGGAACAAAGAACTGGGCGGCTGGCGTGTGAAAGACGACCTTCAGATCGTCCCCATACCGCATCTGCTCCAACCGGATATAGTGCCGGGTGTGTTCCAGCTCCTGAGTCAGAGGGATCAGGCTCTCATCCTCCAGGGAGCTGAGGTTGGCACGGAGATAGCGGGTAAAGTCCACCAGGGCGGCCTCCGCCTTGGGCGGGTCGAGGCGGCACAGCGCCCGGATCCCGGTCAGCACATTGTAGAGAAAGTGCGGTCGGATCTGGCTGAGCATAATGGAAATGCGCTGCTGAAGCAGGGCCTCCTCCTGCTGCTTCTCATACTCCAGCTGTACGCTGATATACAGCTGGAGCAGAGAAAAGGCTGCGACAGCATAGGCCAGAGTCATCTCAGAAATCAGGATATCCACAACAACGGCCATCAATACCAGCAGTTCATAGAACAAAAAGGCAATTGCCTTGCCGTTGCTCAGCATCCGGCGGAAATAAAAGATGATCCCCATGGTCACCACAATGGGCACCGCCAGAAAGAAAAGGAATACCCATGGGTGGTCCCACAGCTGCCAATACTGGACCGTGCTTCTGGAGGTTATTTGATTGATGCACACCAGCAGCAGACCGTCGGCGCACAGACCGCCCACCAGCCGAACATACCGCAGCAGCTCCTTGGGGTCCTCGTTTACATAGCTCAGCAGATAGGTGCTGTAGAGAATGATCAGCGGAAAACCCATGCTGTCACGGAAAAATGCCCCCACAGCCTGTAGGGGAACGACCCAGGGAAATTCCTCCAGCCCAATTCCCCAGACCAAGACATCCCCCAGCATTCCCATTGTTACAATGGCAAGCATCCACAAAAACAGTTTTACAAAGACTCTCTCACAGTGGCCGCTGCTGGAGACGCTGATATATGTGGTTGCTGTCAGCAGAATAAACATCAGCTCCACCAATGCGCTGGCGGCGGCGTATCCGCTGTATTCCGCTGTGCCGCCCATCGCCAAAAGGACGCGCACCAGCAGCGCTATGGCTAACACGATTACAGCGGCAGCTACCAAACGGGGGAGGACAGCTTTCGCTCTGCTCCCTTTTCTGGATTTCTGGACCATATTCACCCCCAATTTTTGGCCGTCGTTTTCTGACAGCACCTAGACTGCGGCAAACAAACGCCACACAAAGCCCAGGATTTCCTTGTTGTTTGCGCTGTTCATCATCGTAACGCTGCCTCTGTCCTCTTCACAGCGGGTGATTCCCAATTGGGCAAACCGGCTTTGGGTCTCCCGTGCGACGGTATCGCTCTGCTCATAGAAGCATACAGGATAGCCCAGCGCCTCTTGAATCTCAGCGGCGGCAAAGGGAAAATGGGTACAGCCCAACACGACGCCGTGGAACATCGTCGATTGCCATGGCGCAAGCAGCTCGCGCAGGTAGGCTATGATCCCCCCACGGTCCTGCTTCCCGCCCTCCACATAGCCGACAATACCCGGGGCGGCCACAGAAACCACTTCTCCCAACCCCTGCACCGCCTGGAGCTGTTTCTGATAGCGCGGGGAGGCCAGCGTCCCCGCAGTGGCCAGCGACAGGATCCGGCCGCCCGGGTGCGCCTGGAGCGCCCTTTGCACCGCCGGTTCAATGCCGATTACCGGAATACAGGGGTGCGCTTCCTCCAGTGCCCCCTGGGCGGCGGCGGTTGCCGTATTGCAGGCAATCACAATGGCCTTGGGCTGAAAGACATCCAGCCGCGCTATGCTCTCCACCGTCAGCCTTCGGACCTCGCAGGGGTCCTTGGGGCCATAGGGGGCGTTCGCTGAGTCTCCGTAATAAATGAAGGACTCATTCGGCATCTCCTTGACCAATTTTTTAAGCACACTGATTCCGCCTAATCCCGAGTCGAATACTACAACAGGCTGTTCTGAATGTTTCATAAAAGATCCCCCCTTGGCCTTGATTATAGCGTGGCGGTATGGTATTATCAAATACAAATGTATTTATCACAGCGATAGATAAAAATCTATCAGGAGGCCGGCCAGTGGATAAACAAATGAGCTATGTAAAAATGGTGTACGACCAGCGCAGCTTTACCAAAGCGGCGGAAAAATTGTACATCTCTCAGCCCTCTTTAAGCGCCATGATAAAAAAAGCGGAGACAGAGCTTGGAACCGCTATTTTCGACCGCAGCTGCACTCCGCTGGAGCTGACCGAGGCGGGGCGGGCATATATGGAATATATTGATGCAACCGTCCGCAATGAGACCCTTTTGTCGGAAAAGCTGTGGGACATTCAGAATTTAAATAAAGGGCATATTTATATTGGCGGCTCTAACTATATCCTATCCAATATTCTGCCGTTGATTTTACAGCGCATGATTCCCCGTTACCCTGATATTACATTTGAGACGGCAGAGGCAAACTCGTTTGTACTGCGCCAGATGCTGCTTTCAGGCGCACTGGATTTTGTGATTGACAGCTCCAGCGAGGAGGAGCCCTCGCTCATCTATCATGATTTATTTGAGGAGCATATTCTGCTGGCTATTCCAGCCGCGGACCCCGTGAATCAAGCGCTGATGGAGTATCAGATTACGGCGGCCCAGCTGTTGGATCCCGCACAGAAAAGGCGCTGCCTCCCCTATGACCTGGCCCGTTCCGCCTTGGAGAGCCCTTTTATCCTGTTGAAAAGTGAAAACGATATGTACCAGCGGGCCGACGCTGTATTCCGGCACTATAAGCTCCAGCCGAAAGCGCTGATTCAGCTGGACCAGCTGAATACCTCCCTCCAATATACCATGTATGGACTGGGATGCAGCTTTGTGACGGATACCCTGTTTCGCTACGGACGAAATTGTCCAGATATCTGCCTGTATGCCATTGACGCCCCGCTGTGCCGGCGCAGGCTATGTATTGTCCATAAAAAAGGCAGATATATTTCCAAGGCCGGAAGGCTCCTGATTCAGATTGCACAGGAAATTTTCTTCTCTTAGCGTGAAGCCCGCCGCAGACAGTACGATGGGTTTCTTGTCCAATCCTTCTTCTGGTGCCCGTGGCCCAGCTGCCAAACCCCTCAGACATACAAAAGGGTCCTATGATACGCCGCAGCGGCGATATCATAGGGCCCTATCTCGTTGAAGGCAGGGGTCACCTGTCTACGCAGATAACATCAAATATTCAGTATGGAATTCCTGCCCTCCTGGACCAGGGGATGGCTGCGTGGCTGGCCGTCCAGGAATCCGGTGTGATCCAGGTGGGGGCGGCTGGCCGGACTCTATCGCAGCATATCAGCGTATTGGGACCGCCTGGCCGAATCGCTCTTCAGCTGGAACCGTTCAACCAGGCCCTTCATAAGCTGCGACTGACTGGACAGCTCTTCACTGGCCGCCGCGCTCTCCTCTGCGGTGGCCGAGTTTGTCTGTACAACGCTGGAAATCTGGTCAATGCCCACTGTGATCTGAGAAATGGAATCCGCCTGGTCTCTGCTGGCCTCCGAAATCTGTTCGATGATACCGGTCATTTCGTTTACGTCATGAACCGCCTGAATCAAAGACTGGGCTGTATCGTCCGCAATCTGCGTCCCTTTTTCAACGGCGTTTAAGGTGTTTTCAATCAAAGAGGCGATATTCTCAGAGGCTTCTGTGCTCTTGTTGGCCAGATTGCGGACTTCATCGGCTACTACGGCAAATCCTTTTCCGGCGGTGCCTGCGCGGGCGGCCTCTACAGCGGCATTCAGGGCAAGGATATTGGTCTGGAATGCAATATCCTCAATGATCTTCATGATCTTGCTGATTTCACTGGAACAGCTGCTGATATCCCCCATTGCCTGGGTCATTTGCTGCATTTTTTCTTTGCTCACGTTTACCTTTACGCTGACAGAGCCTGCCGCCTCGCTGGCCTGCCGCGCATTGTCCGCATTCTGATTTACCTTGTTGGAGATTCCGTCAATGGTGGCGGCGAGCTCCTGCACGGCGCTGGCCTGCTCCGTTGCACCCTGAGCAAGGGCCTGGGCGCCGTTTGATACCTGGCCTGCGCCGCTTGCCACCTGAGAGGAGCTCTGACTGATCTGAAGCATGGTGTCATTGAGCTTCTCCGCAATGCTCCGGAAAGAGATGAGCAGAGGATGGAAGCCCCCTGTATATTCTCCCTCGCAGGTGGAATCCACGGTAAAATCTCCGTCGGCCATTTTAGCAAGGAATTTATTCTCATCGTCAATGATAACCCGAAGCTTACGGATCAATTTGCCCACCTGGGCGGCCAGAACGCCCAGCTCATCCTTGGAGGTATAAGAGATCTCTACGTCCAAATCTCCCTCCGCCATTTTAATGGCGGCATTCTCGATTTCAGAAATCGGGGTTTTAATCAGGCGTATTATCACAAAAGAGAAAAAGACGCCCACAAGGATGATGGCAATGATAATTGCTGTCATGGTAAAGATGGCGGTCCTATAGAGGGAAGCGCTTTCTGCCGCCGCGTTGTTACTGCCTGTTGTATTGTAGGCAATAATATCATCAAAGGCGCTGTTCAAAGAGTTGAACAGATCTTCACAGTCCACCTCCAGAATATCGCGGGCACGCTCCATCTGGCCCTGCTGGGCCAACGCCAATATTTTCTCGTCCGCATTCCTGTATTTCGTCCAGAGGTCATTGGCATTTTCATAGAAAGCGCTCTCTTCCTCGTCAATCAATGCCCCATATGTGGCTAAGAGAGTGTCCATAATTTCTTTTTCGCTGTGGAGATACTGAAGGCTGGTCTCCTCCCGCATGGAGGAGTTTGCAGTTAGATAGCCCAGCTCATTCAGCCGGATATTCGAGAGGGTGGCGCTCAATTCCCTGGCCGTGTCAACACTGGGAAGCCAGCTTGTTGCAATGTCATTTGTCATGTCGTTTAGCCGGCCCATGAGGAAAAATGACATACCGCTGATAATCAGCATTCCAAGCAGTGCAACTCCTATGAGGATATAGAGCTTGAGTCTGATTTTTAAATTTCGTATGCAGTGAATCATATTCGCCGTCTCCTTTGATGTTTCTTTGTCGCAGCGGTCAGCCGCAAAAATAATATGTCTGCAAACACAGTCCCTCAACTATATCGGAAAATTTTCTCTGTTTGATAAGTGAATAGACAAGAATATTCTTGCAAGATTCCAGGAGTTGAATCGGCTTGGGGGGATGGAAGGGGATGACAGGCGCAATTCAAATTGCCAGTGTTTGCCATCTGCTTTACGCAGGCAGCAAGCACTGGCATCTGTTTGAGGGATTTTTATAACGCCCTATTCAATCTCATACCACCGAATCTCGTTGGCGTCCAGATCCAGAGTAAAGCTGGAGCCGTCCCCCCGGAAGACGGTGGTGGACTGGGATACATAGGTGTTGTTGACCACACAGAATTTGCCGTTTTTCACATAGGCGTGGACGTCCACATTGCAGTTGCTGGACAGCCACAGATTGAGCTGGTCCTCGCTGCGGCTGGACCAGAGCACCGCCCGGTGGAGCAGACGGCTGTTCTCAAAGGAGTAGGGCAGGCCAGAGATGTACACCGCCCGGCCCTGGCCATACTCATTCACCGCCAGCTGGACCTCTCTGTCCCGCTGGACCAGCACCTGGGCGCCCGGCAGAGCGTAGATGCCCTTCTTGCCCTCGCCAAAGTCCGCCTCCCCCTGGCAGTCGGCCAGAATGAAGTGGTCCAGATGTTCCTCCCAGTTATATTTGTCATAACCCAGGGTGAAACCCGTCTCTTTTTCTACGCCGAGTATACTGGCCAGCTGGAGATATCGGCCTTGGTACTGATGCCCCGAGGGCTCCCCCACGCCGATTAGGCCGCCGCCGTTCCACACAAAGCGTTTCACCGCAGCGGAAATCTCCGGGTCCTCCCAGACTGCTCCGCCGGTGTGGGCGGTGTCGCCGTCGCCGATGTTCAGAAGGACGTCTACTCCATCCAGAAGGGAGGGATTGGCCTTGACCTGGTCGAAGCTGAGGAACTGCACCTGGAAGGGTGCGCCGGACAGGGCCTCGATGACCCCGGCATAGGAGTAATTCTGTTTCTGATACAGGGCGTGGTGAACCATATGGCAGCCCCAGGACCGGGCCCGTCCCCAGCTGTTCAGCACGGCCACCGTCTTGACGCAGTAGGGGGTTGTCCCCTTGATGTTGTGGTACAGCTCCCGGAACTCATTGCAGACCGACTCCACATAGTCGATAAACGCGGGGAATTGGCAGGCCAGCTTCAGGTAGCCGCCGTAGCCAATGCGGTCAATGGGCTTTCTCAAAATGGCCCGGCGGGCGGTGACCCAGTTCTCTTTGGCCTCCCGGACGGGGTCGCCCCCCTGGTGGAAGGTGTCGGGGAAGAAGTAGGGCAGAAAGCGGCCCTCGGTGTATTGAACCCCGGGAATGTCAGCAATCAGCCGCAGGGTGGACCCGTTGCCCACGCTGCCCACCACCGCGTCCAGGCCAATGCTGGAAAACTCCTCCAGATAGGGCTCGGTGCCGATCCAGTGGTCACCCAGGAACATCATGGCCTCCTTGCCCAGCTCGTGGGTGATGTCCACCATCTCCTTGGCCAGGGCGGCCACCTCCCGGCGCTGGAAGGCCATAAAGTCCTTAAACTCCTTGGAGGGGACCCGGTACTGGTTGTTGTAGTAGCCCTGGTCAATGATGTACTCAGGGCGGAACTTGTAACCCGCCTCTCGCTCAAACTGCTCCAGGATGTAGGGGGAGACCGAGGCGGAGTAGCCGTACCAGTCCACATATTTCTCCCGCTTCCACTCGTCAAAGATCAGAGTGAACTGGTGGAAGAAGGTGGTATACCGGATGACATCCACATAGGGGTGGTCCGCGATGAACTTGCGCAGCCGCTCCATGGTGAATTTCCGGGTCTTGGGCTGGCGGACGTCAAAGGTAATCTGGTGCTCGAAGTTGGTCCAGCCGTTGGTGACAGCGTTGTACATATGGACCGGGTCCCAGATCAGGTAGGCCAGAAAGCTGACGGTGTAGTCGTGGAAGGGCTCCGGGGCGTCGATGACGACCTGGCCCTCCTCGTACCGCCACGCCTGGGGGGCCAGGGGTTCCACAGTGGTGCGGTCCACCACCTCCCACCAGCGTTTGATGTCGTCCCGGGTGTTGACCTCCAGCAGCTCGTCGCTGATTCCCTGCATCAGCGGGATGGACAGCGGTCCAACCGAGGCGGTGTGGAAGCCGGTCATAATATAGCACTGCTGAATTTCGTCCGGATTGGCCCGGGCCCAGGCGTTGTCCTTCCGGGTCGTGTAGTAGGTGGAGTATACCTTGGCGTCAACCCCCTTCAGCTCCTCGGGGTAGTCGGTGCCGTCGCAGTCCCGGATGGCGTCCGCCCCCCAGCGCTTCAGCAGCTCCAGCGTCTCGGGGACCACGTCCACGTCGGTGGGGATGGTTACCCGGCCTGTTTTACATATGTCGGTCATGTGTTCCTCCCTTTACAGCTTGCGCTTTTCCGTCTCAAAGGGTTTGTTGTAGATCATCAGGGCGGCCAGCAGCAGGATCACGCCCAGGATCATCAGCCCCAGGCCGGACAGCTGACCGGTCAGGGTCCAGCCGTAGATCACCAGCCCCAGCCCTACGAAAAAAAACAGGGCAATCAGCGAGACCCGCAGGCTGGTATGTTCTTTCCAGAATTTCATTATAACACATCCTCTCCGTTAAAGTCGATGGTTCGGCGGAGTGCTTCCGCAATATTCCAGCAATCGAAGCGGCACAGCTTAGCCTTTCAGTCCGCCCACGGTCATGCCCTGAGTCAGCTTTTTCTGCACGCACATATAGAGGATCAGAGTTGGCAGCATCACCAGCACCAGACCGGCGTACATCCGGCCGAACTCCGCCTTGGACTGGGAAGCCTGCATCAGATTGAGCAGGCCCACAGGGAGGGTCTTCTGTCCGGCGGCGCTGCTCATCAGGGTCATGGAGATGATGTACTCGTTCCAGAAGGACAGGAAATTGAACAGGATGATGGTGATAATGGAGGGCTGAGCCATGGGAAAAATCACCCGGATCATAGCCTGACCGTAGCCCGCGCCGTCGATGTAGGCGGCCTCCTCAAAGTCATGGGGGAGGGTTGCGAAGTAGCCCGACAGCAGGTAGACGGTGAAGGGAAGAGCAGTGGCGGCGTAGACCAGGGCCAGCATAAACAGGTTGTTGAGGAAGATGGTCTTGCCGAAGAAGTAGTTGATCCAGCTGTCCCAGTCCCGCATCATCAGGAAGATGGGCACTACGATGTAGTTCACGTTAATGAACAGCCCGGCCATAAAGGCGGTGTTCAGGAACCGGCCTCCCCGGAAGCGGAACCGGGACAGGCAGTAGGCAGCCGGCAGGGCCACCACCAGCAGCAGAGCCAGGGCCAGGGCGGTGACGATCACCGAGTTGAGCATATAGCTGCCCATGCTGGCCGCCGTCCAGGCCTCATAGAAGTTCTGCCAGTAGAACCCGGCGGGCATAGCCCAGGGATTGCCATAAAACTCGCTGTTCTGCTTGATGGAGGCCAGGAAGACCCAGGCCACCGGGACAATAATGACGATGGCCAGGGTGGCCAGTACCACATAGATAAAGGCCTTGTACAGCCGGTCGCCGGAGGAAATCTTTTTTGTCATTCTCTGCCCCTCCTTACATTTCCAGCACTTCCCGCTCCGTTACCTTGTTGACCAGGGCGGACAGCAGGAAGGAGAACAGGAAGATAATCACGCCGGCGGCCATAGAGTAGCCGTAAAGGCCGGCGTCCTTCTGGGCGTACATAAAGCTCAGGCCCACGTCGGCCATACCGGGGGCCACCATGGATTTTACAAACAGGAAGGCCATATTGATGGTGGAGATGATGAAGAAGGTCAATGTGGTGCGAATGTTGGTCCAGATCAGGGGCAGGGTGATCTGGAAGAACTGGGTCAGCCGCCCTGCGCCGTCCAGCCCGGCGCTCTCATAGAGGCTGGCGGGGACGGCGGACATAGAGGCCATATACATCACCATGTAGTAACCGATGGCCTGCCACACCATGGCGATGATGACGCTGACAATGACCATGGGCTGGGTCTTCCAGAGGACCGCAATATCCCGTCCGGCGAAGAAGGTAAAGATATTGTTCAGCATACCGGTGGTGTCCGGCTTGTAGACGGCGGAGAAGATACCAGCGATGACCACGATGGACAGGATGTTGGGGATGTAGAAGATGATCCGGAAGAAGTTCTGTCCCTTGATCTTCTCCCGGGTGAGGATGGCGGCGAAGACGATGGCGAAGAAGAAGGTGATGATGGTCACGGTGACGATGAGCAGAATGGTGTTCTGCATGGAGGTGATAAACTTGGTATCCTTGAGCAGGACTTTGAAGTTGTTTATCCCCACGAAGGTCTCGGTGGGGGAGTAGGCGCCCCGCTCAAAGAGGGACATACGAAACACGTTAAAGGTGGGCATAACCATAAAAACGAAGAACAGGATGGCTGCCGGAGCCACACACAGAGCGATGAACCGGCTGCGGCCTTTGCTGCGCATGGAATCTCTCCTTTCTCGCTGGAAATAAAACGGCAGCGGTGAGCGGTTTTCGCTCACCGCCGCCTGCATTACGGACGATTGAATGGTTTTAGACGGGGAAAAATCACTCGCTCAGCAGATTGGCGCGCATCTGGTCGCTGGCGGTATTGATGTTCTCCACCCACTGGTCCGTGGTCAGGGAGCCGCTCACAAGGCTGTTGAAGGGGTCAAAGAAGACCTCGCGCACGCTGCCCAGGCCGGCAACGGAGGCGTAGGCGGCGAAGCCGCCCATAACGGCGGAGGCGCCGTTGTCATAGATGGAGTAGAAGATCTTGTTGTCGCCCTCCATACCGTCGGTGATGCCGGTGATGGGCTGGGCGGCGCCGCCCTTGGCGAAGATCTCAGCGGCCTTGTCGCTGTACATAAAGGCCACGAACTGCTTGCCGGCGTCGATGTTGGCCGCGCCGGAGGGAATCCAGATCTGCTCCAGCCAGCAGTAGCTGGCACTGGTGCCGCTGCCGCCGCCAGGCAGGGCGCACATACCCCACTGGAAGCCGTCGGCCCGGGGGGCATCGGCCATCTCGCCCACGATCCAGGTGCCATTGGGCATGAACAGGGCCTTGTTGTCCAGGATCAGCTGCTGGTTCTGGGTGAAGTCGGAGTCGTTGGCCTGAGCGGGGGTCACCTTGGCGGTGTAGCTGGCCAGCTTGCTCATCACGTCGAAGCACTGTTTGGCTTCGTCGGTATCCCACACGCCCTCGGCGTAGTTCATGGCCTTGTTGAAGAAGTCGGGCCCGCCCACAGAGTAGAGCAGGGTGGGGAAGAAGGTGTCGAAGTAGCCGGTGGTGGGGTAGGTAAACAGGGCAATGCCCTCAGCGGCAGCCTTGTCGCCCAGCTCCCACATCCCGTCCCAGGTGGTGGGGACGGTCCAGCCCTTCTCGGCGAAGAGGCCGGCGTTGTAGAACAGGCCACAGGGGGAGTAGAACATGGGGGCCAGGTAGGTCTTTCCGTCGTTGTAGGGATTGGTGATGTTGGTGCCCACAAAGCCGGGGACCAGTTTGCTGCTGACGGTGGCGCTTTCGCCGGGGACGGTCATGGACAGCACGTCGGTGATGTCGGCAATGAGCTTGTCCTTGATAAACTGCTCGGTCAGGCCCTTCTCGCGGCCGGTAGCGCACAGGATCGCATCAGGGTAGTCGCCGCCCTGCATGGAGGGGCCAATCACGTCCTCCAGGTTCTTCTCCAGGATGAGCTGGACCTCAACGCCGGTCTCGGCGGTGAAAGCATCGCAGACCTCCTGCCACATACCGGGATAGGTGGTCTCATAGCCGGAGGACAGGGCGGCTACCTTGATGGGGCCGGCGGGGGTTGTGGGGTCAGTTGTGCCGGAGCCGCCTTGGCTGGTGCTGGAGCCGCCGGCGGGGGGATTGTTGGACTGAGCGGGCGCCGGTGCGCCGCCGCAGCCCGCCAGCAGAGACAGGGACATGGCGGATGCAAGGAGCAAGCTGAGCATCTTTTTCATCGTTTCTAACCTCCTCAAAAAATTGGAACAGTACGTTTGGCCGAAACACCGGCCTTGTGACTCTAAGTATATATGTGTCTTCGCTGGGAAAACAGCCTGATTCTTGCGCTTGTCTTTAGAAATATTGCTCTCTTCGCGTTTTGCACATTTTTCTTCAACATCCTTTCTTAGCTTTGGTAAATATCCATAGTTTATTCCGGTAAAGCAAGGGGCAGAGGCTGAACTAACTGAAAAGAGAACAAAAGGGAATGGTGTAAACAGTTAAATGTTGCACAAATTTCAGAATAAGTCTATAATAGAAAAAAGAGCGGGATTCTGTCAGTTTTGCAAAATTGCGCTGAGGGGAGAGGAGTCTGTTTGAGCAGCTGTCAGTTTAGTTTTTCCCAGACGGCTCATGAGCCGTCCAGCCGCAGGGACCTGCGGCTGAGCTATATCACCAAGGCGCAATATTCCCAGGAGTGGAACTCCAATCTCCACGCTCACGGCTGTGCCGAGCTGTTTTTCATCACCGATGGCCACGGACGCTTTCGCACCCAGTATGAGGAGTTTCCTGTGGCGATCCACGACCTGATCATCGTCAACGCCAATGTGCTCCACACCGAGCTGAGCCAGATGGACAGCCCTTTGAAGTACATCGTGCTGGGGGTGGAGGGGCTGGAGGCTCTGGGAGGCGCGGACGGCTATACCATGCTCCATCTCCACAGCGGCTGGCGGGAGCTGCTGAATTGTCTGGAGCTTATGTTTCAGGAGGCCAGGGAGAAGCAGTCCGGCTATGAGGAGGTGTGTCTCCACCTGCTGGAGGTGGTGCTGGTCCGTCTGGAGCGGCAGGACAGCCTGTCCCTGTCCGACCAGCCGGACGGGTCCCGCTCCAGCCGGGAATGTGCCCTGGTGCGGCGGTATATCGACAACCATTTTAAGGAGGATTTGAAGCTGGATCAGCTGGCGCAGCTGGCTCATGTGAACAAATATTATCTGGCCCACGCCTTCCGCCAGGAATTCGGCACTTCGCCGATCAGCTACCTCATCTCCCGGCGGGTTGAGGAGAGCCGCTTTCTGCTGCGGGAGACGGACCACACCCTGTCTCTCATCTCCCAAATGCTGGGTTTCTCCTCCCCCAGCTACTTTTCCCAGTGCTTCCGCCGCGTTGAGGGGATCAGTCCGCTGGAATACCGGCGGCGGAGGACGCCCCGGCGGTAACCCGCTGGGAGTGCCGCACAGGCAGGACGGCGGGAGATAAGCTCCAGACCGTTTTTCTCCTTGTCCAAGTTGTTTGCAGCTTCTGCCCCCAGGTCAATCTATAGGAAAATTCATTAAAATATTAGTAATATTATGCTTTTAACCCTTGATAATCTCCCGTATGAATGATATGATACGAGAGTCTGGATGTCAGGAAGCGGCTGTGATAAAGCCGCAGCTTACGAAAAGGCAGGGGTGGAGATGTCGATTTTCGACCGGTTTATCTCAAGAGACTCAAATGAGCAGGAAAAGAAAGCGCCCCGCCCCACTTCCTGCAAAAAGGTATTTTCCGAGCTGGACGCCACCAGTAAAGAGGCGAAGGCTCAGTATCCAGACGACAGCAAATCAATGGATGATTTTCTAGGGATTTTAAAGGAAGTGTCCAGAGTCAGATATAAAAAGGCGTTGGAGGGGGGCCGGGAGCCCATGAAGGCCGAGGCGCAGTTTTTCCTGTCCGAGGACCGGATGAGCGCCTACGCCTGTCTGCTTCCGCCGGAGAACAACGGAGATGGGCTCACGCTGGAGGAGTTTTTGGAGGATATCCGTTACGAGGGCATTTGCTACGGCATTTTGCAGGAGGAGCTCCAGCGGGAATTTGAGCAGGGGTATCTCCGCATCTTTCTGGTCGCCCAGGGGAGCCTGCCCCAAGCGGGACAGGACGGCAGTGTGACAGAGCTGTTCCAGCGGCACGGGAACCTGTGTCTGGAGGTGCAGGACGGGGACCCGGTGAATTTAGGGAAGGATATCCAGCTCCAGCCCATCCGCAAGGGGACGGTGATCTGTCAGATCCAGCTCCCCAAAGCGGGGACGGACGGCATGGATGTCACAGGACAGATTCTTCCCGCCTCCCAGTCAGTCGGCGCCGATATCCCTCAGGGAAAGAACACCATCATCAGCAAGGATGGCCAGGCCCTCGCCGCCGGTGTGGACGGGATCCTGTACATTGAGAACGACCGGTTCTGTGTCCATGAGCAGAAAATTATTGACGGCAACCTGGACCAGTTTCAGGGTGTGCTTCGGATTTCAGGCAACCTTTATATCGGCGGGAATGTGGACGGGGGCGTTGAGGTAGAGGTGTCCGGCGATGTTGTAGTTGCCGGAAAGGTGGGACAGGCCCGCATTACCTCCAGAGAGGGAACGATTTTAGTCCAGCAGGGCATTTATGGAAGGAAAGGCGGTACCCTTGTAAGTGCAAACCGCCAGGTGCAGTCCCCGGTGGTGGAGTGGGCGGAAATCAGTGCCGGGACCAGCGTCTTTGCCGAGACGATTTCCAACAGCGTCATCCGCTGCGGCGACACAGTCTATGCGACCAATGGACGGGGCATGATTGCAGACAGCCATATCCAGGCGGGGGGCAGCGTCCTATGTCAGCGGATCGGCAATCTGGCAGGGGGCCACAACCGATTTTCTGTCGGCTATCCCCCCCATGTCCTGGAGTCCTGGGAGCGCAGCAAGGCGGAATTGGCGCAGGTGCAGTCCACCCTTGAGCTGCTTTGGAACTCAATCACCGACCTGCGAAAAAAGGGGACCCGGATTTCTCCGGGGGAGAAGGCCGTTCTGGACAAGCTTGTGGAACAGCGGGAGCTTTACACCCAGCGGCGGGAGACACTGACCGCGGAGCTGCACACCATGAATCAAATTCTGGGCCAAAAAAGTGCGGGGAGGATACAGTGTGAAAAATTGTACCCCTCCCTGGACGTCCATATTGGCAGAGCGGCGGAGGAGATTACCACGGCGGAGGAAAACTGCGATATCCGTGTGGTGGATAACGTCATGCTGTTAAGGTGAAGGCCATATACACAGAACAGACAGATTGCTGGCCCTGGCAGTCTGTCTTTGTTTAGAGGGGACTGCCCCCTTTGGGGAAGCCATTTCCAGCTGGAACAAAGCCAATTAAAAAATATGAAAAAGATGGAACTTCGGGCGCTGAAAAACGTCTGATATCAGTGAGGCAGGATTTGACGCCCTGCGTGTTTAAGAAAGGAAAGGAGAGAGTACGATGAAAAAACGCATCCTGTCCCTGATGCTGGCCCCGGCGCTTCTGTTTTCTATGGCTGTCCCCGGGATGACGGTGGAGAGAAGCGACAGTGCGGACCGTCTGGCCGCCGTGACCAGGAAGGTGAAGGACACATTGAACCTGGATACGGAGCAGTACAAGGACTTTCATGGTCAGCTGACCGAGGGGGAGCTGGCCCCCACCTGGCGGCTGAGCTGGAGCGGAGTGGGCGGTTCCCTGGAAATCACGGCCAGCGAGTCCGGCAAGATTTTAAGCTACTACTTCTACAGCGAGGACGAGGACCGGAGCGGCGAACCCCTCTCTCTGCCCAAGGGCGATCCCGCCCGGGTCAAGGCGGCGGCGTCCGCATTTTTGAGCCGGGTCCTGGACTCCAGGGAGACGGTGGACCTGGACGCTGACGGAGATACCACCTCCTCTCTCCGGCAGACCCGCTGCTACTTCCAGGGAACTGTGCTGCTCAACGGCTGTCCCTCTCCCTTGAGCTACACCCTGTCGGTGCGCACCTCGGATTACGCCGTTGTACAGTTCCGGCGGGACGCGCTGGAGACGGATTACATCGGCTCCCTGCCCGCCGCCGGCTTCCGCATGGAGCAGAGCGCCGTGGAGCCCCTGCTGCGGGATACTTTGTCTCTGCGGCTGGAGTACGTTCTGGACGAGGAAGCGGAGAAAGCGGTGCTGCGCTATCTGCCCAACGGAATCGACAGCTTCTATGTGGATGACGCCTCCGGCAGGCTGGTGAACCTGACTGAGCTGTATGAGGAGCTGGGGAAGAGCGGCGGTTCTGATTTTGCTGAGGACAGGGCGGAGTCTGCGCCAACAGCCGCCGCCAACAACGCTGGCGGCCTGACCCAGGCGGAGCAGCTGGGGACGGACAAGCTGAAGGGGACGCTGAGCAAGGAGGTCCTGGACCAAAAGGCGAGAGCCATCTCCCAGCTGGGGCTGAGCAGCTATACGCTGGCCACTGTCTCCTATCGGGAGGAGGAACTGGTGAAGGACGCCCCAGTGATTTCCGCCCGCCTGTCCTACGCCAAGCGGGTTGAGGAGGAGACCTGCCGCCGGATGGTGACGGTGGACGCCAAGACCGGGGAGCTGCTGGGGGTGTACAGCTACCGGCCCTGGAGCCAGGAGAATGAGCAGAAGGTGAGCGAGGAGACCGCACGGAGGACGGCGGAGGCTTTCCTGCAGGCCCAGCAGAGAACGCGGTTTGCCCTGTGTGCAGCCTACACCGGCGACCCCGCCTATGTCCGGGAGAACGGCCGCTATGGGACCTGGAGCTTCCGGTATGCCCGGCAGGAGGGGGGATACTTCTTCCCCCAGGACCAGTTCAGTGTGGGTGTGGACACCATCGACGGGTCCATCGCCTCCTATTCCCAGACCTGGTCGGAGGATATGCAGTTTGACAGCCCCGAGGGGATCATCTCCATGGAGGAGGCGGTCGGCGCCTATTTCCAGACCTTCCGGGTTACCGGGGGCTATATTGCGGTCCCCCAGAAGCTGGACCTCTCCGACCCGGAGCATATGCCGCTGGCAGAGATGGGCTACAGCGCTCTGAACTGCCTGAAATTGGGGTGGCAGCTCACGGCGGCAGAGGAGAGAGTGACGGGGATCGACGCCAAGACCGGCCAGCCGGTGCGCTGGCAGAGTGTAAGCCGCAGTCCTGTGGAGTACAGTGACCTGGAGGGCTCCCTGGTGAGAGAGGCCGCCCAGGCTCTGGCGGAGTACGGCATTGGTTACGCAGGGGGCCAGCTCCGGCCCGAGCAGGAGCTGACGCAGCTGGACCTGATGTCCCTGCTGGCCAGCACCCAGGGGACCCTGACCGACCTGGAAAACCTGGAGGACAACGCAGACCAGATCTATCGGATTGCCTACAGCATAGGGGCGCTCCGCCGGGAGGAGCGGAACGACGGCCAGCGGCAGACGAGGATGGATGTGGTAAAGGTCCTGCTGAACGCGGGGGGCTACGGACCTGCCGCCCGGCTCCAGGGGATCTACCGCACCAGCTTTTCCGATGAGGAGTCCATCCCGGTCCAGCTGTTGGGTTATGCCGCCCTGGCCCAGGCTATGAATGTGGTGGCGGGCGACACCTTTGCCCCCGGACAGACCGCGACCCGAGGGGACGCCATTATGATGCTCTACGCCTTTATGCAGAGAAATTGACGGGTACGCCTGACTGAAAATTGTCCCAACGCAAAAAACACCGGCACATGGGGTTTGTTCCATGTGCCGGTGTTTTTGTTTTTACATCGCCAGCAGCTCCAGCGTTTCCCCGTCGGAGACCGCCTTGAGCTGAGAGACGGGCTCCTGCCAGCCCTCGATCAGCCGGGCGGCAATGGTGTCCTCCAGCTCCTTCTGGATCAGGCGGCGCAGATTCCGGGCGCCGTAGGTGGCGGAGTAGGACTTCTTTACCAGATAGTCCAGCAGAGTCTCGTCCCAGGTGAAGTGGATGTCCTTCTCACCCAGAGTCCCCACCAGCTCCTTGAGCATGAGCACGGCAATATCCTTAAAGTTCTCCTCGGACAGCTGGTTAAAGTAGACGATCTCGTCAATCCGGTTGATGAACTCGGGACGAAGGAAGTCGTTCAGCGCCTTCATAGCCCGGTCCTTGCCCTGTTCGTTGGCGGTGCGCCCAAAGCCCACGGAGCCTACCTTGGTGCTGCTCCCTGCGTTGGTGGTCATCACGATGACCGTGTTCTCAAAGTTGACAGTCCGACCGTGGGCGTCGGTAATGCGTCCGTCGTCCAGTACCTGGAGGAGGATGTTCAGCACGTCGGGGTGAGCCTTCTCAATCTCGTCGAAGAGGACCACCGAGTAGGGCTTCCTCCGGATCTTCTCGGTGAGCTGCCCCGCCTCGTCATAGCCCACATAGCCTGGAGGAGAGCCGATAATGCGGGACACAGCGTGCTTCTCCATAAACTCGGACATATCCAGACGGATGAGGGACTCTGGGGTATCGAAGAGGTCGGCGGCCAGCTGCTTCACCAGCTCGGTCTTGCCCACGCCGGTGGAGCCCACGAAGATGAAGGATACCGGCTTGCGCTTGGGAGAGATGCCCACGCGGCCCCGGCGGATGGCAACGGAGACCGCCTTTACCGCCTCGTCCTGGCCGATGACATGTTCCTTCAGCCGCTCCTCCAGCCGGGCCAGACGCTGAAACTCCTGTTCCTGGATGCGGCTGGCGGGGATGTTGGTCCACAGTTCAATGACGTTGGCCAGATGCTCCTGGGCCAGGGCGGGGTGGGCCTGGGCTTCCAGCCCCTGCTTCTCCTCCTCCAGACGCAGCTCCAGGCTCTTAATGTCGGCCAGCCGCTTATAGGAGTCCTCGGTGGCGGCGGCCATCATGACCTCTTTCTCCTTGGCCAGATCAGCCAGCTCCTTGTCCACCGCATTGAGGCGGGCCAGGGCCTTGTTGTGGAGGTTTACATTGGAGCAGGCCTCGTCGATCAGGTCGATGGCCTTGTCGGGCAGGTAGCGGTCGGTGATATACCGCTCGCTCATGGTGACGGCCAGGCGGCACATGGCGGGGGAGACGGTCACCTGGTGGAACTTCTCGTAGTAGGGGACAATGCCCTCAATGACCCTCACGCTCTCCTCGATGGAGGGCTCCTCCACGATGACGGGCTGGAAGCGGCGCTCCAGAGCGGTGTCCTTCTCGATGTGCTTGCGGTACTCGTTGAGGGTCGTGGCTCCGATGACCTGGATTTCTCCCCGGCTGAGGGCGGGCTTGAGAATGTTGGCGGCGTTCATAGAGCCCTCGGCGTCGCCGGCGCCCACAATAGTGTGGACCTCGTCAATGACCAGGATAATGTTGCCCAGCTTCCGGATCTCCTCGATCAGGCCCTTCATGCGGCTCTCGAACTGGCCCCGGAACTGGGTTCCCGCCACCAGAGCGGTAAGGTCCAGCAGATAGACCTCCTTGTCCAGCAGCTTGTAGGGCACATCCTTGGCGGCGATGCGCTGGGCCAGGCCCTCGGCAATGGCGGTTTTGCCCACGCCGGGCTCGCCGATGAGACAGGGATTGTTCTTCTGCCGGCGGTTGAGGATCTGAATCACCCGTTCCAGCTCCCGTTCCCGGCCAATGAGCTGGTCCAGCTTGCCGTCCTGGGCGCGCTGGGTGAGGGAGATGCAGTAGCTGTCCAGAAATTTCCGCTTGGCAGGCTTGGCGCCGCTATTTTTCTCCCGGCTGCTGGGAGCGGGACCCTCACCGCTGGGGGCAGGCGCGGGGGAGGAGCTGCCGCCGCCAAAAAGCTGGTTGAGGAAGGGGAAGGTGGCGGTGCGGCCGTCGTCCTCCTCGTCGTCCTCCTCCTTGGCGGGGGACATCATGCCCTCAATTCCCTCCGCGCCTCCGAAAGCGGACATCATCTCGGAGGTCAGGTTGTCCAGATCCTCATCGCTGATGCCCATCCGCTTCATCATGTCGTCGATGGGTTTAATGCCCATCTCGCGGGCGCATTTGAGGCACAGCCCCTCATTTTTCGAGGCGCTGCCCTCCAGCTTGGTAATGAAGATCACCGCCACGTTTTTTCCGCAGCGGCTGCACATGGTAGGCTGCATAGTGAATTCGCTCCTTTCGAGGGACTCCATCTCCTGCCCGGAGGGGGAGGGGGAGTCGGGAAAAGTTCATGTTTGGGGAGATAGTACACCTAAATTATGAACTGGTTATGAACTTTTGTCCGGGAAATCCGGGAATCAGAGGAAGAATGACAGAGGTGTTACAGAACAGAGGAATTTTAACAGAAAAGTTTCCTCCACAGCCGCCCTTGGGAGGTAGCTGTCCTGGAGCAGCCAGGCGGCAATCATCACGATCAGCGCCCCCTTGCACAGGCCGATGGCCCCGCCGCCCCAGCGGTTGACGCTGTTGAGTACCGGGAGCCTGGTCACCAGGTCCAGGGCGCGGCTGAGAAAGAACCAGGCGATGAGCACCGCGAAAAAGGCGAGGGCGAAGATCACCGTCCGGGCGATCTGCACCGCCACGAAGTGGGCCAGGGTCTGGGCGGCGTTGGAGGTCATCTCTGCCATGCCGGAGTCCACCGCAGTCTGGAAGGCATCGGCAAAGCTGTGGTACAGCCTGGATTCCTTCAGCTGCTGGATTACCGCAGCCAGGGACAGCTCCTCCGGCGTCTGGGCCACACCGCCGCCCACAGCGGTAAACTCCGTATTTCGGATGGCCTCGGTCAGCACGTCCTGAATACGCTGCTCAATGGCCGGCTCTACCGCTTTGGCCACCGGTTCAGCCAGGGCGTTGGACAGGATGGACGCGCCGATGAGGGCCACAAAGACAGCCAGAAAGCCGCACAGGGTGAGCACAAAGCCCTTCCTGTAGCCCCGCCACAGGAAGAAGAGGAGCAGGGCGGCGGCGATCAGGTCAAGGGTTATGGGATCCATCGGAAAAACCTCCAATCTTATTTGGGAATGTACAGCCAGGTCTGCTGGTCGTTGGCCAGGAGGGCGGAGCCGTTGGGGGCCAGGTCCAGCTGGCGGGCGGCCTGGGCGTCGTTCAGGAGGGAGTACAGGGTCAGTTCCTGGTCATAGATGGTGAGATGACTGCCCGACAGCAGAGCACAGTAGCTCCCAGCGGCGGCGCAGTCCAGGATTTGCCCGGTGAGGTCCACAGTCCGGGCTGACTGCTCCCCGCCGTGGACCACAATGGCCTGAGTGGCGCCACCGGAGCGGTACCGCCCGGTCAGCAGCAGGGCAAAGCCGTCTCCGCCCAGAGAGCAGCCCTTCAGGTAGCTGGGAGAGAAGGTATAGCTCTGAATGCTGCTGTCGTGGGGATCGACCATGAGAAGGCGGTCCTCTCCCAGGACCCAAATCAGGTCGTCCTCGTAGTCCAAGTCCAGTACGGCGATGCTGCCCAGGTCAATTTGGGCGGAGGGCTCGGTCTGGTTGATGGGGTAGAGAAGGAGCCGGCTGAAAAACGTGCCGTTTTCCTGGCCGATGGTAATCACCGCTGCTGTCCGGCAGTCGGGGGAGATGGCGGCGTCTATGGCGAAGGTGCTGGACAGGCTGATTTGGATGACCTCGCTGCCCCGGTTGTTGTAGACGGTAACCGCCCCCTTGAAGCCGCTCTGCTGGGCGGTGACCGCCAGCCAGCCGCTGTCATTGGGCCGGGCGGACAGCAGGTCGGCGCTGCCGCTGAGGGTCAGGGAGAAATACTCCTGGCTGTTGCGGAAGGCGAACAGGGACTGTCCCCCCGCGTCGTAGACCACACCGGTGGTGCGGGAGGCCTCCAGCACCGGATTTTCCAGGGTGAGGACCCGCTCCGCCAGGTGCTCGCCGTCCAGGCCGTAGTAATGGGCGCCGGCGGCGGAGGCAGTGACAACGCCGTCCTCCAGATAGGCCAGGTCCAGCTTGCTCCCCCCGGCATGGGTAAAGGGGGCGGCCTCGCCGGTGTCGCTGGTCTGCATATTGCGGTAGGAGATGCGCCGCCTGATGGCGTCCAGATTCAGCTGGTCCCGGTAGACTACCACCATCAGCGCGCCCAGTACCAGCGCTCCCGTTGTACACAGGGCCAGCAGGCGGACCACGATGTTCGGTTTTTTCACCCGCTTGGGGGCCTTTGCTTTCTCATCCATACTTTACTTATAAAATGTCCTCTTCATACCATAATTTTGTCATGTACAGTCCGCCCGGAGGTACGGTGGGACCCGCCAGAGTGCGGTTGCCCGACTCCAGGATGGCGGGGATATCCTCCGGGGACAGCTTGCCCTCGGCGGCGTAGACAACGGTGCCCACCATGGCCCGTACCATGTTGTACAGAAAGCCGTTGGCGCACACCTGGCAGGAAATCAGGTCTCCCTGGCGCTCCGCGGTGAAATAGTAGACTGTACGTACAGTTGTTTTGGTTTCGGTCCCCACAGAGCGCACCGCCCGAAAGTCGTGGGTCCCTACGAATTGGGCCGCCGCCCGGGCCATGATCTTCTCGTCCAGGTGCTTGGGGTAGAACCAGGCCCGGTCCACGTAGAAGGGATTGCCCAGACGGGAGTTGTAAATTTTATAGGTGTACTCCTTTTTCCGGCAGGAGCCAATGGCGTTGAAGCTGTCGGGCACCTGGGTCGCCTTGACCACCACAATGTCGTTGGGCAGACGGGTGTTCACCGCCAGGGGCAGCTTGTCCAGAGGAATGCGGGAGGTGGTGCGGAAGTTGGCGGCGTAGACCTCGGCGTGGACCCCCGCGTCGGTGCGGCCCGCGCCGGTGCATTTTACCGGATGCCCCACCGTGGCCGCCAGCGCTTTTTCCAGCGTCTCCGCCACCGAGACCGCGTTCTTCTGCACCTGCCAACCGTGGTAGGCCGTGCCGTTGTACATCAGTTTTAAGGCTACGTTTCGTTCCATCGTAACATCCTTCATCAAAGCAGTGCCGGACACGGTCGGAAAACAGAGGAGCGGGGGACGAGCCCTGCGAAGCAGGGCCAAACAAGCGGCGCAGCCGCTTGCCCCCTTTGGCAAAGGGGGCCCCTGAGCGAAGCGAGGGCGGGGGATTGTACCTAGGAAAACTACCTTCCACCCCAGATTTTTGGTTGCAGCAGTGCCAGCAAATCAATCCCCACCGGCTTCGCCGGAGCCCCTTTTGAAAGGGGGTGCCCGAGCGAAGCGAGGGCGGGGGATTGTACCTAGGAAAACTACCTTCCACTCCAGATTTTTGGTTGCAGCAGTGCAAGCAGGTCAATCCCCACCGGCTTCGCCGGAGCCCCTTTTCAAAGGGGCCAGGCCGCCTGCGGGCGGGACGAGAGATGGGCCCTGCTGCGCAGGGCATTGTTCGCTTAGCGGTTCACTTCCCGTTGATCGGTCAAGCCCAGGAGGTAATCGGTGCTGACGTCAAAAAATTTGGCAATTTGAATGAGCCCAGGGACAGTGGGGTAGGCGGTTCCATATTCATATGCCTGATAACCGCGTGGTTTTAACCCTAAAATTTCGGCCATTTGGTTCTGTGTATACCGATTTTCATTTCGCAGTAATTTAAGCCGTCCAGAAAAATTTTCCATAGTACCCCCATTGCCCTTGACTTTCAATATAAATGTGATATAATTAACATTATAAATGCGAAAGGAGCTGACCTCATGCTCGAATCTGTCAATATGCTTTTTTTGGATAATCCAGAATTAGTCGAACGAATCGAAGCGTTTTGCAGCCAAGATCCGGAATATCTCAAGTTGAGGCAGGAATTTTACGAGACTGCCCATGAAATTGCCGAAATTGTTGGCTTTGAGCAGTACAGCAAATTCGAAAGCCGCTTTGGGCTGTACATATCCTGTGTCAACGACCTCTATTATCGCTTCGGTCTGGGCTTGCGTCAAGGGGTTTTCACTGCCTTACAGCCCAAAGTGTCCTAACACGCCCGCGGCCACGGTGACGGCCAGGAACAGGAGCAACGCCACATAGTCCGGGAACTGATAGCGCAGCTGGCGCAGTCTGGTGCGGCCCTCGCCCCCGTGGTAACAGCGGCACTCCATAGCGGTGGCCAGCTCGTCGGCTCTTCGGAAGGCGGAGATAAACAGGGGCACCAGCAGGGGCAGCAGCGCCTTGGCCCGCTGGATCAAATTTCCGCTCTCGAAGTCGGCCCCCCGCGCCCGCTGGGCGGACATGATTTTGTCGGTCTCTTCGATGAGGGTTGGGATGAACCGCAGGGCAATAGACATCATCATCGCCAGCTCATGGACGGGGACCCGCACCTTTTTCAGCGGGTTCATCAGGGACTCCAGGCCGTCGGTGAGCAGAATGGGCGAGGTGGTATAGGTCAGCAGGAAGGTGCCGGAGATGAGCATCATGATCCGGACGACCATAAAGAAGGCCCGCCAGATGCCCTCCAGGGTTATGGTAAAGATCCAGAACCGGGCCAGCACCGTGGTTCCCGGGGTATAGAAGATGTTGAGCAGGGCGGTGAAGACCACGATAAACAGCACCGGCTTCAGTCCCCGGAGGATGGATTTTGGGGGGACCCGGGACAGGGCGATGGCCCCCTCCAGCACGGTGAACATCATGGCGTAGGTGAAGAACCCACTGGCCAGGAACAGGGCCACGATGAAGAGGACGACGCAGATCAGCTTGGTCCTGGGGTCCAGCCGGTGGACCACTGAGCTGCCGGGGAAGTACTGGCCCAGGGTGATATCCTTCAGTGCCATTTACACCGCCCCCTTTCCCAGCTTTGCCAAAATGGCCGCCTTGGCCTGCCCCAGGGTGTAGACCGACGGGTCGATCTCCACGCCCATGGCCCTCAGGCGGTGGAAGACTCTTGTGAGCTGGGGCACGCCCAGGCCCATGTTCTCCAGCTCGTCCCCGTGGCGGAACACCTCACGAGGGGTCCCCTGAAAGGGAATGGTCCCGTCGTTCACCGCCACCAGCCGGTCCACAGAGCGGGCCACCTCCTCCATGGAGTGGGAGACCAGGATGATGGTGGCGTTGTGGGCCCGGTGGTACTCCCGGATGTTGCCCAGGATGGATTCAACCCCCTCCGGGTCCAGGCCGGCGGTGGGCTCGTCCAGGATGAGCACCTTGGGCTCCATAGCGATGACGCCAGCAATGGCGACCCGCCGCTTCTGGCCGCCGGACAGCTCGAAGGGGGATTTTTCCAGTTGATCGTCCCGCAGTCCCACGAAGTAGGCCGCCGCCCGGACCCGGCGGTCAATTTCTTTGCTGTCCAGCCCCATATTTTTGGGGCCGAAGGAGATATCCTTGTACACCGTCTCCTCAAAGAGCTGGTACTCCGGGTACTGGAACACCAGCCCCACCTGGAAGCGGGTCTTTTTGGTGGTCTGGGGGTCGGACCAGATGTCGGCGCCCTGAAACAGCACCTGGCCCGAGGTGGGCTTGAGCAGAGCGTTCAGGTGCTGAATGAGGGTCGATTTGCCGGAGCCGGTGTGGCCGATGATGCCCAAATACTCCCCGGGGTAGGCGCAGAAATCCACCTGGTCCAGGGCGGTGTGCTGGAAGGGGGTCCCGGCGGAGTAGATGTGGGTCAGCATTTTTGTTTCGATAATTGGTTCCATGGGCGGTTCCCATCCTTTATGATTGGTATCTGCCCCGTGAGGGGTCAAATCCGAAGGGGCGGCGGTTGTTACGCGCCCCGTGCCTGCAAAAGATTGTACAGCGCCTGTGCGCACTCCTCGTCAGAGAGGGCGTCCAGGGGGACGTCGAATCCCTCCTGGCGCAGCTCCCACAGCAGCTGAGTGGTGTGGGGGACGGTGAGGCCCACCTGGTGCAGCTCCTCCACCTGGGAGAAGACCTCCTTTGGCGTGCCGTCGGCCACGACCCGCCCCTTGGACATGACAATCAGCCGTCCGGCCTGGGCGGCCTCGTCCATGTGGTGGGTGATGAGGACCACCGTGACCCCCCGCTCCCGGTTCAGGGTCTTGATGGTGCGCAGCACGTCCTTGCGGCCAATGGGGTCCAGCATAGCGGTGGGCTCGTCCAGCACGATGCACCGGGGCCGCATAGCGATGACGCCGGCGATGGCGACCCGCTGCTTCTGGCCGCCGGAGAGGAGGTGGGGGGCGTGCTCCCGGAACTGATACATATTCACCGCTTTCAGGGCGTCGTCAACCCGCTGCCTGATTTCGGCGGGGGGGACCCCCAGGTTTTCCGGGGCAAAGGCCACGTCCTCCTCTACCACGTTGGCCACAATCTGGTTGTCCGGGTTCTGGAACACCATGCCCACGGTGCGGCGCACGTCCAGGAGCCGGTCCTCGTCAGCGGTGTTGATGCCGTCAACCCAGACCGTCCCCCCGGAGGGCAGGAGGATGGCGTTCATGTGCTTGGCCAGTGTGGATTTGCCGCAGCCGTTGTGCCCCAGGACGGCCACAAAGCTGCCCTCCTGGATCTCCAGGTCCACGCCGTCCAGCACCACGGGCGTGGTCCCCTCCACGGCGGGGTAGGAGAAGTGTAAATCTTCGGTTTTGATAATAGTTTCCACAGTGTCACCTTCTCATGGTTCAATGTGAATGAGAACCCCGTGCCGCAGGTCGGGCCGGTTTTGGGCGCAGTCTATCATAACGGGCAGGGAGTCGGTGTAGAAGAACACCTTCCGGGCCCCGCACTGGATGGCCGCCTCAGCCAGGGCCTGTTCCTCCACCTGGGTTGTGTGCTCCTGGATGTGGACGCACATGACGGGCTTGGGAATGGCGACCGTACCGTGGCCGGCTTGTTTCAGCAGTGCCTTCAGCAGCGCCTGGGCGGCGGGATACTGGACAATCTGCCCCTGACGGAAGGGGGAGAACACCACATAATCCGGGTCGTCCCTGTATGGGAGCGCCTCTTTGCCCGCGGCGGCCAGCTTGTCCGGCTGGGCGCGGACCACAGCAATCAGGGAGGGTTCCTGGACCTGCCGCCCGGTTTTGAGGCTGTGTATGGTGATTTGGGCGGGAGGAAATTCCAGATACCAGTCCTCCGGAGAAATCTGCCTGGAATATTCGTCAAATTGCTTTATCATGGTGCAGGCCACCTCACTTCCGGGTCCACCGTCCGGCGGCGCCGCAGGGGAGGACCAGGCCGGACTGGGTCACCGGCAGCCCCAGCTCGTCGGAGACGGCGCGGCCACCGAATTTTTTGGAAATCAGGGTCTCCAGGATGTAGGTCACCACGCTGGGGGCCAGGCCGGTGGTGTAGGAGTTCAAAATGAGGAACAGGGGGTCGTCGGACAGGACCCCGGACACCAGCTCCACAAAGGGGTACAGGCTTTCCTCCAGCTTCCACACCTCGCCGGTGGGGCCTCTGCCGTAAGAGGGGGGGTCCATGATAATGGCGTCGTATTTCCGGCCCCGGCGAATCTCCCGCTCTACGAATTTGGCGCAGTCGTCCACAATCCAGCGGATGGGGGCCTGCTCCAGACCGGAGCTTTTGGCGTTCTCCCTGGCCCACTGGACCATGCCCTTGGCGGCGTCCACGTGGCACACGCTGGCCCCGGCGGCGGCGCAGGCCACAGTGGCCCCGCCGGTGTAGGCAAAGAGGTTGAGCACGTTGACCGGCCGGCCCGCGTTCCTGATCTGCTCCATGGCGAAGTCCCAGTTGGCCGCCTGCTCGGGGAAGAGGCCGGTGTGCTTGAAGTTCATGGGCTTAATATTAAAGGTAAGGCTTCCGTAGGACACCGTCCAGCGCTGGGGCATGGAGCGGTTGAGCCACTGGCCGCCCCCGGTGGAGGAGCGGACATAGCGGCCCGCGCTGTGCTTCCAGCCGGGATGGGAGCGGGGAGTGTTCCAGATGGCCTGGGGGTCGGGGCGCACCAGGAGCTGGTCCCCCCAGCGCTCCAGCTTCTCCCCTCTGCCGCAGTCGATCAGCTCATAGTCGGTCCATCGGTCGGACGGCCACATGGTAATCCCCCCTGGAAAAATTATGTTCTAAAACCAGAATAGTATATCATTTACCTGGCTTTCCGTCAATGAAATATAAGGATTTTGCGGCAATGACGGAGAAGTGATTGTAATTTGCGGCAAACTATGTTAAAATGCCTCAAGCAGCGACAAGTTCAGCGGTCCCGGAGGCCGCATGAGAGAGGTGTAAAACATGGACCATCCGTTTCGTTCCGCCGCGCTGGGCGGATTCAACAAGCAGGACGTACTCTCGTTTTTAGAGGAGCAGGCCAAGCAGAGCGCCCAGGCCCAGCAGCAGCTCAGCCAGCGGCTGGAGGGGGCGGAGCGGCAGGCGGAGGGCCTGCGGCAGGAGGGGGAGGAGCTGCGCAGCCAGCTGGAGGAGGCCCGGCGGGAGCTGGAGGGGCTCCGCCAGCAGCGGGACAGCCTGAACGTCCAGCTGGACCGGGCCAATTTTGACCTGAACGCCAACCGGGAGCAGCTGGAGCGGACCCGGCAGGAGCTGGAGCAGACCCGGCAGGAGCGGGAGGCGCTGCGGGGCCGGCTGGAGGCGGTGACCCCCGACGCCCAGGCCTTTGTGCAGCTGAAGGAGCGGACCGCCGGCGTGGAGTTGGACGCCCACCGCAGGGCTCAGGCGGTGCAGGAGAAGGCGGCAAGCGACGCCCAGCGGACCCGGCGGCAGGTGAACCAGTGGCTCCAGCGTCTGGGGCGGGAGTATGAGGCCCTGCGCAGTCAGGTGGAGGCCACCGCCGCCCACGCCGCCAGTGAGCTGGAGCGGGCGGACGCCTGTCTGGAGAAGGTCAATCAGATGCTGGGCGACCAGGAGGCGGCGCTGGAGCAGTTGGTTCAGGCTTATAACAAGACCGACCTGGACCGGGTCGAGGCCCCGGTGCCCCTGCCCGAGGAATAACTGAAAAAGCCCCCGAAACATCAAAAAAGCTGACAGCTTGAAACGCTGTCAGCTTTTTTGATGAGGAGGCAATGAGATAATGAAAACTAATTATTTGCATTCGACGGTGTAAGAGACGATGCTTCCGGTATCAGAACCGGTTCCTTTTCGAGCATATACATGTACTGTAACACGGTAGGACAGACCGGGAGTTCCATAAAACGTTGCGGTTCCTCCATAATTCCGCGAATTATAGGCGAAAAAATCATCATGGTCTACGGAATATAAGGTATCAAAATAACTCCATCCTCCGTTTGCTTTCTCTTCAATATCAATATGTGTAACACCGATTTTATCTTGAACACCAATGCCTTCCACTCCCATAGAGATGAGCATTTTGTCATTACCTTTTGCAGATAAAGTTACATAATAGCTTTCCAGATAACTACTGGCATAAGGAACTACCTGATTATCTACAGCATATGTAGTATTAACCAAACCTAATAGCATTACAAGTGCTAGTAGGGTAGGGATTAGCTTTCTTTTCATATCAATATTACCCCTTATGAATAGAATCAATCATTGTGATAAGTTCATCCTCGGAAATGTGGCCATTGATACTATAGGAGCAACCCCCAAATTGCCATCCTGCTTTATTGGTTTCGGTGTTTGCAACAATATAATATTCAATACCATTGTTAGGATAGATGTAACCACCGGATTCCTTTTCATCAGCAAGGGACATCATATCTTTTGCTTGTATTACCAGAAACGATAATTCCCCTCGACTAGAATCATAGAGTGCTAAATAGCGTGTTACATCTCCAAAGTTATCAGAACTAACCTCGGATAGTGTATAATCTTGAGGAACCCAGGTAGGACAGGAAGAAGGATCAATACCATTGTCTTCCAGCGCTTCCTCCAATGATTGATATTCCTTTGAAGGGTCTCTCAGCTCCATCACACCGGAAGGATTTGTATAAACTTGGATGGCATCATTGGCCCACTCCCAAATAGCCTGAATGGGATTTGTTCCAAAAGCAGAGGTTGTTATGACCAGAGCGAGCACTGCGGCCAGACCGGTATATACCCATTTGAGTACGCGGCGGGGCCGGGGACGTGCCGCCCGGGATTTTGCAGTTTTATGCTCCTCCGCAGGCGGGAGGGGCCGGTCCATCAACTCCTTCCACTGAGCGTCCGCGTCATAGTCCTCCATGACAGGCGTCCGCTCTTGCAGTTTCGACAGATACAGCTCAATCAAATCAGTGTCCATGGTCTCAGCCGGAGCATCCATTAGGATTTCGATCTGTTGCAGCAGCTCAGTATTTGACATGGTGTCCGGATCAAGTGTATCCGCCTTAGCCCCGTGGATTCCAGCGGGGCTAGTTCTTTTCATCATATCATTACCTCCTATTATGTACATCCGCTGAGACGTCTGTTTTGTGACACAGGATCCAATAAAATTATTTGGCCGGGTCTTTTCCGAACAGATACTGGCACCGTTTCTTCGCCCGATTATAGGCCTGACGGCTGGCATCCTGGGAAAGGCCGAATAGTTCCGAGATTTCTTTGTAGGACAGGTCCTTCCCCACGCGGGCCAAAATCAAACCCCTCTCCCGCTTTGTCAGGCCCTTGGGCAGAAGGAGCTCCATCAGCTCGTCCATCTCCACGCTGCCCAGCTTTTCATCGTCAAATTCTGACGTCTCCATTTTGTGATAGGCGCGCTCTTTTTCACGCTTGATGATATTTTTCAGTGTGCCGTAGAGCCATCCAACGGCCTTGTCACCGGAAATCTTGTCCGGGTGCTTGCAGGCCTCTTCAAATGTCTTTTGAACCATTTCCTCAGCCAAATGACTGTCTTCAAGCTTGCGATATGCGAACTGGACCATGGCTTTAGAGTGCTGCATAAAAAGAGCTTCAATTTTTTGACGGATGTCCTTTGTCAAATCCATTCTCAACTCTCCTTTGTCGGGTTAACGAAATTATACCATTCGGCGAATTGCCAGATAGCCCAATTAAATGAAGTACGCACGCTGTTTTTCTTCAATCACTGCACGGCACAGCGCCAGACACAGGTTGCGGTCCTCCGGCGCCGCGTCCTGGAGCAGGGAAGTAAGTTCAGGGGCGATGCTGTTGTCAGCCTGGATCGGCAAATTGGTCCCCAGCAGCATATCCACGCTCACGGAAAGCGCCGCTGCAATCTTGACAAGCGTTTTCAGTCCAACGGATGTGCTGCCGCATTCAATGTGGCTAATATATTGGGTGGATACGTCAATTCGTTCCGCCAGCGCAGCCTGCTTCATGTTTCGTTGGATGCGATATAGCTTAATGTTTTTTCCGATTTCCTGATAATCCAGCATAATTGATCACCTACATATAAAGTATTGTTTCATTCATTCTATATGCAGTAATCAATATAATAAATGGAGATGTAGGGCTTTTAGCGCCCTATATCCTATAGTTCCCGTCTGGCGGTTTCCCATTAGAAAAATCGAAAAAGACAAAATTTTGTCACAAATTGGCCTCCTTATCGGATATGTATTATGAAAGACCACGACCCATTGACGGCAAAAACAGACAAAATTCGACTTTGTGCCGGCGGTTGGGTGCGTGGACCCTTTGTTTATTTTTTTGTTGAAAGAGGATGGATATGGGAATGCAGAAGAATATAGCCGATGTTCTGTGTGCAAAACGGCGGCTTAGCGGAAAGTCAATCGAAACCTGGGCGGCGGAGTTGGGGATCTCTCCCTCCACGCTCCAGGACTACCTCAAGGGGATCGGAAATCCAACCATCCATATGGTGGAGCATCTGGCGGAAAAGCTGGGCGTGGAACCCCTGGCCCTCCTGTCGGGGGACATGGAGCCGGAAAAGTATCAAATCGCCCTGCTGCTGCTGGACAGCATTAAGGCCATTTCGGACCTTCCCCAGCCCAAACGGCTCCGTTTCGCAGAGCTGTTTCTGGACCTGGTGCAGCTGTGGGAGGTTGAGGATTGACCGAATTCCGAAAATAGGGCAAAAAGAACTGCTGTGCCCAGTTCGCTCTTATCGGGAACGGCGGACCCTTTCATAAGCGGCCGCAGCTCCGCAGGGAAGAGAATTGGAACAAGCCGGAGGGTATAAATAGAGAGCCTTGATTGCGAACAGATCAAGGCTCTGCTGTTTTAATGAGGCTTTTGAAGCAGGAGACCGGGATCATATGTGTTCGAATCAGGAGTCTTTCAGCAGCTTTGAGACGTCGCTGGTCAGGCCGCCCGCAGTTTTAGCAGGCAGTGTTACCTCAAAGGGAAGGCCGCGCCGAAGTACGATTTGCTTCAGAAAAACATTGATTGCTCCAGACATGGGCATACCAAGCTGGGATAAAATGCTCTCCGCCTGTTCCTTCAGGGAGGCGTCCACTCTCGCAAAGACGTTGGCGTCCTTCGCCATTGTCATCACACCCTTTCTTCCTTATTATACGCTGTTGTCTGCACAATAGCAAGCGTTTTTGAAGAATTTTTTCGTTTGTAAAGTATCTTGCAGGGCACGACAGCCCTGGTGCGCCGCTCCAACGATTCCTGTGAAGCGGGAGTTGGGCCCTTTTGAAAGGGGCTCTGCGAAGCGATGGGGATTGTCTGGCGGGCACTGCATCTACAGAAAATCCTGGGTAGGAGATAGTTTTACTAGTGACAATCCCCCGCCCTGGCTTCGCTCGCCACCCCCTTTGCCAAAGGGGGCTGGGCGGCTGCGCCGCCTGTACGGCCCTGCGCCAGCAGGGGCCGGGGCAGATTGTCAATGAAGTGCAACAAAAAAGAAAAAGGAGGAGTCAGGAGGGTTTAAGAAAGAGTTCCGCAGGAG